>CALRKB020000012.1:0-107575 GCA_943367755.1 Rhizobium sp. Q54
TCGGCAGAACACCTCTCGGTACGCGAGCATGAATTTTTGGAGTGTTGCGCCTATTCCCACTAACGGCCAATACATGCTGTTGGCTATTCCGATGACGACTTCATCATTGTCCCAGAGGTTTGACTCCTATTAACCTTCCAAGTCGTGTACTATACCATTGCCTCACTGTAAGTAGCGTTAGATATCTGGAAAGTTAGATGCGATACATTAGGGAACATCAAGGTAGGTAGTATCGCCACTTGGCTTGAATTCACATCCGATCGAGAAGGCAAGCGGCGATTGTACTATCTTCATTTAAATCCCATCCTGGCATCAACTATCTTCCCCAATTTGATTGATAGGAATCATGATGTTGAGGATGCTCATGATAGCGGTAGTCCCACTTATCATAGTGGCGATCGTTGTGATTACTTTGATAATAGGTATCTTTGTGTTGTGTTTTGTAGTAACTTACGCAACGATATTCATGGCGATATTCCCAACGAGTGCAATAGGTATAATCAGGGCTGTGAGAATTGTAGACAATGGTCTCGTGATGGTTGTACTCGTTAGCCTGAGCAGGAACAATACTAGCACTGAAGGCGGCGAGAGATACAGGTAGAGCGGCTAGCCAGCTTAATTTTTTGAGGGAAAGGTTTGCAATGATTGTAGACATGATCGGTTCTCCTTTGGTTTTAGTTTTGGATTTAATCTTGATTCGCATTAGTGGAGCAAGAGGCGGCGGTACACATTCTGAAAGGAATCGCCCCCTCTTTATGTAAATCCCATCATGGCATCAACTATCTTTTCCAATCTGAGTGATAGGAATCATGATGATCTTTCTTGTGATAGCGATAGTCCCACTTATCATAGTGGTTGTAACGGCTTTCTTCGTAGCGAGGCTGATAGTATCCAGTGCAGCGATACTCGTGGCGATGTTCCCAGAGACTGCAATAGCTATACTTAGGACTGTGAGAATTGTACTCAACGGAATCTTTATGGTGGTACTCGCTGGCTTGTGCTGGGATAACACTAGCACCGAAAGCTGCGAGAGATACTGGTAGAGCAGCTAGCCAGCTTAGTTTTTTGAGGGAAATATTTTCAATAATGTTACGCATAATCAGTTCTCCTTTGGTTTTAGCTTTGGTTTGAATCTGGAATTCGATCCGTTTGTTTTGATGAAGTTATCATCGCCAAAATTCCAAAGAATGAACGCGATCGCGATCCCTAAGCAAGTGTGATGCTTTCCCTAGAAATGTGCGATCGCGATCGCTGACAGCTATAACGATGCCTTTTTGTCTGCTACACCGCAGGTTGTTGTTGTGTAATGCAGTGGAAGGCTCCACCACCCAGTAGAATATGCTTGGCACTCAACCCAATCGTTTGGCGATCGCGGAAGCAAGCAGTGATCGCCTCCACAGCCTTTTCATCAGACTTCGAGTCATAGATAGGCACGACAATACGATCGTTAGCAATATAGAAATTGAGATAGCTAGCGGGCATGATTTCACCATCAGGATCGAGCACCAGACCAGGTGATGGAATCTCTATTACTTCTAGTTTGCGATCGCGAGCATCTGTGAAAGCTCGCAACTGAGCCGCAATTTCAGCTAACACCTCAGAGTTGGGATCGTCGCTATCCTGCGCGCACATACATGTCACTACGCCTGGTGCCACAAAACGAGCGATCGTATCGATATGTCCATCTGTATGGTCGTTGAGCAACCCTCGCTCTAGCCAGAGAATTTTTTCCACCCCCAAGGCTCCACATAGTTCCGCCTCAATTTCAGCCTGACTCATGTGGGGATTGCGATTTTCATTCAGCAAACATTGACGCGTTGTTAGGCATGTACCCTGACCATCCACTTCCACCGCACCGCCTTCTAAGATCCAGGGGAAGTTAAAGGTACGTACATCTAAGGACTTGGCGATCCTCACTGCGACTCGATCGTCGTGTTCAAGTAGGTATTTCCCACCCCAGCCATTCCAGATGAAATTTAGAGCTGCTAGTTTAGATCGCGCTGCCCAAACTGTGAAGATCGGTGCAATATCACGCATCCAGATATCACCAAAGGGGATGCGGTGTAACCGAGCAGGTAAGTCCCCCAAACGATCGCGAGCAGTTTGTTCGCTAGCCTCATCCAGGACTAATATTTCTAGATTTTCCGACGGGGCGATCGCCTTACAGAGGTCAACAAACTCTGACTGCACTGCTTCAAGATGCTCAAGCCATAATTCACGATGACTTGGCCAGGCTAGCCAACAAGCGGTATGGGGTTCCCATTCAGCAGGCTGATGAAATCCTAAGTCTTTAGGCGTAATCATAGGTAGATCGATTGTGAAAATATTGGCTTAATTTCAGGTTACATTCAGGTTACCGAATGTGCGTGCAAAAATATTGGGTATAAAAGCGATCGCATATGTGCAGAAAACTGCAAGACAATAGGTATATATTCAGGTACTATTGTAAATGTGAGGAGTGAACAAAAAGAACCCCCCTGAAGTCGAAACAAGGCAAGACGCTCAGGGGCTTCTTTTTGGCAATTTATAATTCCACAGCAAGAAATTCCCCAATTTTTTGAGCCGCTAACCGCAACACATCAGGCTCATGGACCAGGGCAAACCGCACATAGCCTTCGCCGTGCTTGCCAAAACCCGATCCAGGTGCGAGTGCCACACCAGTTGCTTGCACAAGATCGATACAGAACTTGACTGAATTATTGGACCACTGTTCGGGTAATTTCGCCCATAAATACATTGTGGCCTTGGGTGTAGGAACATGCCAGCCAATTTCATCTAGCGCCTCGACCATGGCATCGCGTCGTTGCTGAAATCTATCAGCGGATTGCCTAACCGTAGTCTGATCGCCCTCCAAGGCCGCGATCGCACCGCGCATAATGCCCCGATACTGGTTAAAGTCCACGACTGCTTTGATTTGCCGCAGAGCACTAATTAACTGGCGTTTGCCAACAGCAAAACCGATGCGAAAGCCGCCCATATTGTAAGACTTGGACATCGTGAAAAATTCAATCGACACAGAGCGATCTCGATCGGCTTGCAAGATCGATGGTGGTGTGGAGCGATCGAATACGAAATCGACGTAGGGGAAGTCATGTACCAGGACAAGGTTATGCTGCTGACAAAACTGCACAGCGG
The DNA here is from genome assembly GCA_943367755.1 of Rhizobium sp. Q54. Classification (GTDB taxonomy): domain Bacteria; phylum Cyanobacteriota; class Cyanobacteriia; order Pseudanabaenales; family Pseudanabaenaceae; genus PCC-6802. The sequence continues at coordinate 3,136 of CALRKB020000012.1, forward strand.
TGTGGAAAAATTCCAGGGAGGCGATCGCGGTGGTGGGGTTGTGGGGATAGCTCAGCACCATTAATTTAGCCTGTGCCAAAACGGGGACAGGAATGTTTGCAAAGATAGGCAGAAATCCATTTTCCACCAGTAGGGGCATGCCATAGATCTGCCCGCCTGCAAGGCGAACGCCGCCATAGTGGGAGGGATAGCCAGGATCTTGCAGCAGCGCAAAGTCACCAGAATTTAAAATTGCTAACGGTAAGTGGGCAGTCCCCTCCTGCGAACCAATTAGCGGCAGTACCTCTGTCTCAGGATCGACACTGACGCCAAATTTGTGTGCCATCCAGTTTGCCACTGAAACGCGTAGATCGCTCGTACTCTGAAATAATGCATAGCCATGCGTATTGGTATCTCCCAAAGCGGTGGCGATCGCCTCTATAATGTGCGGTGCGGTAGGCAAATCAGACGAACCGAGCGATAGGTCAACGATCGTCTGCCCCGCTTGTCTAGCCATGGCCTTCGCCGTATCCATGTCAGCAAACACATTAGAACCTAAAGACTTAAGGCGATCTGCAAATTGCATAAACTTTTCTAGAGCTTCGTAGAGATTAGTATATATATAAGAAAAGAAATTAGGGTGACTCAGTTTATGACATGTAAAAAGGGATCTAATTTAGCTAAGGCAATTCGATTACATCGTAATTTTCATTTCAAAACTGGCTTATTACTGGATACAGGTGTAAGACTTTTTGGCGTTCACCGTTGCTTTTTAACCAAGCCATTCTATAAAGCTGCAAAACTAGCAGGTTATACAAACGTTGCGCTTGCTAGTATGGCCTTAGTTGTGCTTGAAGACTAGTTTTATGGGCAAAATCCGTAGGGGCAATCCCCCCGTAGTTAACCCGATTGGTTAGCACTAGGGGCAGGCACGGAGGCGCTGCTCCTACAACAAACACTAAAACAAATATTGGAGAAACGATAGTCATGATTACTCTCACAGATGCGGCGATCGTGCGGGTCAAAAATCTGCAAAACCAAAAAGGCACAACTGCCCCCCTCCGGGTTGGGATTAAAAAGGGTGGCTGTTCGGGACTTTCCTACGTTATGGAGTTTGCCGAGCAGTTACAGCCTGATGACAACGAATTTGAATGTAATGGCGTCGCGATCGTCGTCAACGACGAAAATCTACCCCAATTGCAAGGTCTAGAACTGGACTATACCGAAGACTTTATGGGCGGTGGCTTCCGGTTCCGCAACCCCAACGCTAGTAAGTCTTGTAGCTGCGGCACTTCTTTTGCCACGCCCAAAGAAGTAGGTACACCTGTAAGCTGTAGCTAATCGCTTGTGAAAGACTCAACTAATAATTATTCTGTCGATGCGGCACTCTGTTAAAAAATTTATATCGCTAATGCTGGCTAGTATATTCCTGGTCAGCATTCTTTTTGCCTGTAAGAGTAATCTCCCTACCCAAAAAAATGGAACGACAGGTCGGATTACGATTGGCACAACTAGCACAATTACCACGCTCGATCCCGCCGATGCCTACGGCCAATTTGTTGGTAACGTGCATTTTAATACGCTGGAGCGACTGTATACCTATAAACCTGGCACAACTGAGCTAGTCCCGCAGCTAGCCACTGCCATGCCTAAGGTGAGTGAGGATAGACTAACCTATACAATTCCCATCCGGGCAGGGGTGAAATTCCACGATCGCACGGATTTTACGGCGGAAGCAATGTCGTTTTCACTGAAACGCTTCATCGCCTTAAAAGGCAATCCATCATTTCTGCTGGCGGATGTCGTGAAATCAATTCGCGTTACCAGCCCTACGGAATTGGTAATTAAGCTGAAGCGGCCATTTCAATTTTTTCCGCAAGTTTTAGCATTTACAGGTGCAGGTGCAATCTCACCGCAGGCGTACAACGGTGACGGCAAGAAGGATTTCCTCCCCAAAAAAATCGTGGGTACGGGGCCATATCAGCTCACCCAGTACATTGAGGGGAATATTCTGCGTCTCGATACTTTCCCTGACTACTGGGGGCAGAGACCTGTGAATAAAGGTATTGATATTCAGTTTTTATCGTCAACTGCCAATCTGCTCAATGCGTTTAAGACAGGATCGGTGGATGTAGCCTTCCAAACACTTAGCCCAACACAGATTCATAACCTGGAGGCTAATGCTGCCAAAAACGGTTGGACGGTCGCTTCTAATCAGGGTGCAACCATGCTGTTTATGGTGCTGAATGTAGAGCAACCACCGTTGAATAATGTCAAGGTCAGACAAGCGATCGCGGCGGCTATAGATCGTCCCCTGTTGCAAGAACGAGTATTTCAGGGGCAGAGAACTCCGGTTTATAGCCTCATTCCCGCCACCCTAGCAGCATACAAACCTGTCTTTCAACAACGATATGGTGATGGCAACGCCAAGCTAGCTAGGCAGTTACTCACTGAAGCGGGTTACTCAGATGATAATCCCGCTAAAATTTCGCTTTGGTATACGCCTAAATATGCTGGTAATGGGGATTTAGTTGCCAGCACCCTCAAGGCGGCGATCGCCAAAAATGTCGGTAAAATTTTGCAAATCAAGTTAGAGAAAGTCGATCAAACTGTTGGCTATGCCTTTCTGGACAAAGGTGCTTATCCAGCTTTCTTATTAGATTGGATACCCGATTTTTTCGATCCTGATAACTTTATCCAACCTTTTCTAGTCTGCGAAGAAGTAGGGAAAGATGGCTGCACTAGCGGCAGTAGTAAACTCTGGGGATCTTTCTATCACAATCCAGAGATGAACCAATTGATTGGCCAGCAGCGCTTAGAAAAAGATCCTGCTAAGCGGAATCAGATTTTTATCAAAATTCAAGATATCTTGTCAAGGGATGTGCCATTTATTCCACTGTGGCAAAATCGTGAGTATGCTTTTGCTCGTTCTGGTGTTAAGGGCGTGGCGATCGAGCCAACCCAGCAACTACGCTATGGGACAATTAGCAAATCCTAATCGTTTGCTGTCTAGATCGCAAACTTGTTGGGGTACGATCAAAATTATGGGGAAGCCGATCTAAGTACCGATCGCACTGAGCGATTCAGGGAGAGCCTGTATGGACGCAAAGCGGGAAGAAAATTCATTGCAGAACTTAGCTCCACCACACGTGGATCGCTTGCTAGCGGCATTACTAGATTCTCCAACTATCCTGTTTGAGCAAGATATAGATTTACGCTTCACATGGGTGTACAACTACGACCCTGCGGATGTGCCTAATGCAGAACCCATTTTGGGAAAACGCGATGCCGATCTTGTCTCAGATGAAGATGCGCAAAGATTGACTCAACTTAAACAGCAGGTTCTGAATAGTGGGATTGCTACTCATCAAGAGATTGCAGTCACACTTAACGGAGCTATTCGCTATTTTGACTTGATCGTCAAACCACGCTACGCAGTCGATGGCAGGATCTCAGGTATCAGTGGTGTTGCGACCGATATTACCAAACACAAACAACTAGAAGCGCAATATCAGATGCTCTTTGAGAGAAATCCCAATCCTATGTGGATTTGCGATCTAGCTACCCTGGAGTTTCTGGAAGTCAATGATGCTGCTTTAGCCCTCTATGGCTATTCGCGGTCGGAGTTTTTAGCGATGAAGGTTCTCGATCTCCAGGCTCCTGAAAATCGAGCTGGAGTTCTACAAGCTGTATCTAAGCAGAGAACTAACACTGACTATTCCCATGCCTGTGAGTCAAGACATCGCAAGCAAAATGGCACAATTATTGATGTGGAAATTGATTCCCATGCTCTGACATGGTTAGGTAGATCGGCTCGCTGCATTTTAGCTAAAGATATTAGCGATCGCAAATCAGCTGAAGATGCTCAACAGAGACTTAATGCTAAGTTGGAAACGAAAGTCATGCAACGCACGGCTGAACTGCAAGCAGTTAATCAGCAATTAATGACTGAGATTATCGAAAACCAGCGCACAACAGATGCACTAAATCTTCAATTTGAGAGACTTAATAAGATGTACGGCCTGGTTGCCGCTTTTAATCAGGCCGCAGATATAAACGAAATCTATGAAGTAGCGATCCTTGGTATTACAGATCTGCTTAAAACAAACCGTGGTGCCATCATGATGCCCGATCCTAGTGGAATTCCCAGATATAAGGCATCTGTGGGTATTAGTGATTCCTACAAACGCGCCGTTGAGGATTACTTAACTCCGTCTAGCAATCGCCAGGAGACTGACACAGTAGTTATCGCCAATCTTGCCGATACCCTAGGAGATGAGTTGCTTGATACGATGCGGTGTCACCAAGGTATAAAGTCTGTAGCATCTTTTCCCGTTAAGTATCAAGAACGCCAACTTGGTAAGATCATTATTTATTACGATACCCCACATCAGTTTGACGATGAGGAAATGCAGTTAGCCCAAACCATTGCCAATTATCTATCCGTATCAATTACTCGCAAACAGGCTGAGTTAGCTTTACTTGCTAGTGAAAGCAGATTTAGGACGATAGTAGATAATTTGTCCGGCACCATTTATCGCTGTTATGCTGATGCGCAATGGACGGCTTTATTTGTCAGCGATTCCATAGAATCAATTACTGGGCATCCCTCAAATAGTTTTAAATGTAGAAGAGATTGCATTCAACATGTAGTCCCGGAAGACCAGGAGAAATTCACCCAGATTGTCGAATCTGCCATCGCAGCAAGAGAACCGTTTGAATTAGAATACCGTGTGGTGCATGCCAATGGTCATATTAAATGGATATATGAAAAAGGTCAGGGATTTTGGGATGCCTACGGCAATTTGCTGTATCTAGATGGAGCACTCTTTGATATTAGCGATCGCAAAGCTTCCGAGTTAAGACTACAGCAATCATTGCATGAAAAAGAAGTCTTGCTGAAAGAGATTCATCATCGCGTTAAAAACAACCTACAGATAGTTTTTGGGTTACTGGAACTACAAGCTAGGAGCATTCACGACCCATACATTAAGACTTTGTTTGCAGAGAGCCAGAACCGCATTCACTCTATGGCTTTGATTCACGAAATGCTATATCGCTCGTCGGATCTCAGTCAGATTGATTTTGCCACTTATCTTCAGGATTTATTACACAGTCTCGCTCAATCATATAATGTTGATGCTCAGCGCATTTCTTTCCAAATAGATATTGAAACATTTCCCCTCAATATTGAGCTAGCTACACCTTGCGGCTTGATCGTTAACGAACTCATCACTAATGCGCTGAAGCATGCCTTTCCAGATCGACGATCTGGGAATATTAGGTTAACTTGTCATAAGAACAAAGAAAATCGGGTTTGCTTAACTATTAGTGATAATGGCATTGGTGTGCCAGCAGATATAAATATCGGCAAAACCAGGTCATTAGGCTTACAGTTAGTTTATACCCTGACTAAACAGTTGAAGGGGAATATTGTTTTAGATAGATCGAGAGGGGCTGCATTTCAGTTAGAGTTTAATGAGATAGATAATCAGGTGCGCAATCGGGGGAAGATATAGTTCTATGGGAATAACTAGGATTTTGATTGTTGAAGATGAAAGCATCATCGCGATGACCTTGAGTCATACCTTGGAAGATCTAGGCTATGCGGTGATAGATGCGGTTTCATCCGGTGAAGCAGCTATTCAGGCAGTAAACCAGGGAGGAATCGATCTGGTTTTAATGGATATTAATATCGATGGCGATATCGATGGTATAGAAACCGTGGCCAGGATTCGTCAGCACCATAATATTCCGATTATATACCTGACTTCCTATGCGGATGATGAGACAATCGCCAGGGCAGAGAAGACAGGCTCTTTTGGCTATATTCTCAAACCATTTAAAGGCAGAGAAGTTAGAGCCGTAATTCAGATTGCCCTCAGCAAACATAGAGAGGAATTGCTGATTCGCCAAACCTTAGAAAGTATGGAAGCACGAAACTTTGAGCAATCGCAATATATTGCGATCGCTGCCCATGAATTTCGCACTCCTTTAACTAGCATTGGACTTGCCGCTGACATTCTCCAAAACTTTGGTGATCGACTCCCACTGGAGAAAAAGCAAAGGCGGTTCGAAGGCATTCAATCGGCTGTCAGAGTGATGAATCAGCTCATTGATGAAGCCTTGACGCTGGGACAACTAGACTCGGGTACACTCCAATATCACCCTCGACCTACAGATATAAGAGCTTTGTGCCACGATCTGATGGAGGAATTTCAGTTGTATGCCGGAGATCGCTACACCCTCACTTATACCTACTCACAAACAATCGATCCGCAACTCAGTTCCAGCCACAACATCCAGATTGCTCTCGACGAGAGCCTGCTAAGACCGATCCTCAATAACCTGCTCACAAATGCGATCAAATATTCTCCTGCAGGAGGAGAGATTATCCTAGAGATTACTTGTGAACCCTGTCAGGTAAAACTCTGCTTGCGCGATCCAGGTATTGGCATCCCATTAGAATTTCAACCAAAGCTATTCCAAAGATTTGTCCGTGCTAATAATGTTGGTCAAATCAAGGGTACGGGGTTGGGGTTGTCCATTGTCAAACATTTAGTCGATCTGCAACATGGTACGATATCAATTAATAGTAAGCTAGGGGTTGGTACCACCTTCATTGTCACATTGCCCTTGCGAGGGGATGATGGTGCTACAGTTTTACAATGATAAGATCTTAGTCACGCGCATTAGGAATATTTGGGAATGATCGAGATTCTAATTATTGAGGATGAGGATGATATTAGAGAAAGCATTCTCGACATCCTAGAGGCAGAGATGTTCGAAGCGATCACCGCACCTAATGGCAAGATTGGAGTAGAGTTGGCACGAAAGCATACGCCCAATCTGATTATCTGCGATGTAAATATGCCAGAACTTGATGGTTTCAATGTCATATCTACACTACGTCAAGATCCTAGCTTTGCTTTGATTCCCTTCATCTTTCTAACCGCAATGGCCGATCGCGATAGCCTGCGTCACGCTATGAATTTGGGTGCAGACGATTATCTTAGCAAGCCAGTTACCCGCAAAGCTCTACTGGAAGCTGTTAATGCCCGGTTGAACAAACAGGCTGCCATTAATCGACAGGCCCGCGCTAAGTTAGATGCATTACGTAGTAGTATCTCTCTGTCTCTTCCTCATGAGCTGATCACTCCCCTGAGCGGTATTCTAGGCCTAGCCGAAATTCTAATCGATGAGCACACCACCATTACACCAGCGGAAATTCTGGAAATCGCCCAAGATATTTCAGCATCAGGTCAACGCCTCAATCGACTAATTCAAAACTTTATTACCTACGCAGGGCTAGAAACTGCGAGTACAGACAAATATGATTTTGGTCAAACCGATCAACCTACGCAGATCGCCGATATGATTACCAGAATTGCGACAAACAAAGCAAAATCAGTGAATCGGGAGGCAGATCTGCTACTAGATCTTGAAGATGCGAGCGTGGCAATTCCAGAAATCAAACTCCAAAAGATCTTGGAAGAAATAATCGATAATGCCTTTAAGTACTCAAATGCTGGTACGCCTGTAAATATCTCAAGCCAAAAAGGAGTGAGACTTCTTACTATTAATATCTGCGATCGCGGCAGGGGGATGACTGCCGAACAAATTGCTGACCTTGGAGGGTATATGCAGTTTGAGCGCAAACTATACGAACAGCAGGGAGCGGGCTTGGGCTTGGCGATCGCTAAACGGATGACCGAACTGTATGGCGGGAAATTTGAGATCGAGAGCGAGGTTAATACCCAAACTACAGTACGGATAATGCTAGGAATCACCTAGTTGACGATCTGGGCTTAGCTCATAGCAAAGTTTTGAGTGCTCGTCTGGCAATAAGAGCTAGGCAAGATATCAAAAAATCTTTGAGAACCAGTTAGCTCGATTACAACTTCAACTGATTCACTGAGGGAACATAGCGCTAACCTGCCACCATTAGCCCTAATGATTGTCAAAGCTGTAATGAGAGCACCCAAACCACTGTTGTCGATAAACGACACATCCTGCATATCTACGATTAAGAGATCTGGCTTTAGTTTGAGCGCTGCGATAATCTCACCAAAAAACTGATCGAAGCAACTAATGTCCAAACTACCAGAGAGCTTCACTGTCTGAACCACAGGATGCATATTCAGTCTCCAACTAAATTCTTCACTTACTTTTCCAGCACGCAACATAAATGTCAGCAATTGGTGGCTATTTGCTGCCTAGGGGGAAGACATACCACCATCGACTTATTTTTTAAGCCAAGAGTCCAAGCTTAAACCGATAGTTTTTGGGACTCATTCACTCCACATTTAGTACAGTTTGGGTAAATTCAAATTAGCCCGAAATAGTGAAAAACTAGGGAAGTTCTTCTAATACTTTCGTTCTTGGGGCGTGAAGCGATCGCGATCTACAGCCTGCAAACTCAAATCTACGGGACGAGTACTGGTCTGTACCTGATCGCGATCTAGATATCCGAGCGAATGGCATAGGTATTCACGATCGTGGCGCTGGGGATAATCGCTGCGTGAGTGGGCACCTCGGCTTTCTCGCCTTTGTAGAGCACTTTTCATAATAATTTCACCCACCGTAATCAGACTGCGCAACTCTAGCGTGGCCGTCAACTCCATATTGAAGGTGGTACTGCGATCGCCAATGTATAAATCGCGATCGTAGCGCTCCTGAATCTGCTTAATTTGCGCCAACCCTTCCGTCAGACTTGCCTCATCGCGGAAAATACCGCAATGCTCTGTCATCACATTTTGTAGCTCTGTGCGCAGGTCATAGAGACGAGAGGCTCCCTTTTGGTCAAGCAAAGTCTTAACTTTGGCCGTAGCGTCAGCTTGATAGGCGGCGGCATCTAGTTTGGGCATGGCGCGATCGCTCACATAGGCAGCAATTTTCTCTCCTGCCCGTTTGCCAAAAACCACACATTCCAGCAAAGAATTTGCCCCCAGACGGTTTGCCCCATGTACCGAAGCACAGGCACATTCTCCAGCCGCAAAAAATCCCGCCACGGGTTGGCTATCGGTATTGAGTACCTGAGTGTCAATATTAGTGGGGATACCGCCCATGGAGTAGTGCACGGTTGGACGTACAGGTAATGGCTGGTCAATGCAATCGATGCCTAGCAGGCGCATGCCCTCCTCGCGCGCAAATGGAATACGGCTGATAATTTTGTCTCTACCCAAATGCCGCACATCTAAATGCACATAGGCACCGCCATTAATACCCCTACCTTCGCGGATTTCTTGGGCAATATTGCGCGAGGTAATATCTCGTGGCGACAGTTCCATTTTATTCGCACTAATCGGGTAGTTGGCCATGAAGCGATCGCCAAGATCGTTGACCAGGTAAGCCCCTTCGCCGCGCACTGCCTCAGAAATAAGTACCCCTACCGGATATAAACCCGTGGGATGAAACTGCACAAACTCCATATCTTGCAACGGTAACCCCGCGATCGCCGTCAAGCACAAACCATCTCCCGTGGACGAGAAATCATTAGAAGTAGTATTAAAAGCGCGGCCATAACCACCTGTGGCAAATAGCACGGCCTTGGCACGCATCACCTCAATTTCACCAGTTTCGATGCAGTAGGCGACCACGCCCTTGACTTCACCATCTTCATAGATCAGCTGCATTACGTACCATTCCTGGTATACCTTTGTGCCATAGCGGATCATGCTACTCACCAGCTCGTGCAAAATCGCGTGGCCAGTCTTATCAGCGGCATAGCAGGCGCGGCGATTTGTGTGTCCGCCAAACGCACGTTGGGCAATACGACCATCTTCAGCCCGCGAGAATAGTACACCTAGATGTTCTAAATCAATAATTACCTCAGCCGCAGATTTGGTCAGAATCTCCACTGCGTTTTGATCGGCAAGATAATCCGAACCCTTCACCGTATCAAAAGCATGGGTGAGCCAATCATCGTGGGCATCTACGTTTTTCAAGGCAGCAGCAATCCCCCCCTGCGCAGCGATCGAGTGCGACCTGATTGGATGCACCTTCGATATCACTGCCAAATTTAAGTTTGGGTAGTTCTGCGCGATCGCCACTGCGGCTCTAGAGCCAGCCAACCCACCACCAATAATGATTACATCGTGTTCCAGCATGGCAGAGATTACAAATTAGATCGATTGAACAATCCTAATAAACTTACTCGAAATTCTAGCCATTGATCCCCCATGCAGAAAATACTATGCCCAGCGATCGCTGGGATGGACTAGAATAGCAAAAGTGAAATCATAGTAAAGATTTTTTAAGAGGCAAACATGGTGGGTCAAGAACTTGAAATAGTTTCAGGCATAAATTTTCAGTCTGAAGCCTATCGTGATGCCTACAGTCGAATTAATGCCATTGTAATTGAAGGCGAGCAGGAAGCTCACGACAACTACCTCCAACTTGGCGAAATGCTGCCAGACTTCAAAGATGACTTGGCAACGCTAGCCAAAATGGAAATTCGCCACATGAAAGGTTTTACTGCTTGCGGGCGCAACCTGAATGTCACACCGGATATGGCATTTGCGAAAGCATTTTTTACTGGATTACACGGCAACTTTCAAAAGGCTTTTGGTGAGGGCGATGTGGTTAGCTGCCTGTTAATTCAGTCTTTAATTATCGAATGCTTTGCGATCGCGGCTTACAACATCTACATTCCCGTCGCTGACGAATTTGCCCGTAAAATTACCGAAGGCGTAGTTAAAGATGAGTATTTACACCTTAATTTCGGTGAAGAATGGCTCAAGCAAAATTTTGAGGCATCTAAATCGGGTTTAGAAACAGCAAATCGGCAAAATTTGCCAATTGTATGGAAAATGCTCAACCAGGTTGAAAAAGATGCTAAAGCTCTGGGCATGGAAAAAGAAGCCCTTGTTGAAGACTTTATGATTCAGTATGGAGAAAGTTTGGGCAAAATTGGCTTTAATACCCGCGACATTATGAAAATGTCCGCCATGGGTTTAATGTCGGTCTAGATTTTATACCTGGAACTAAGACTAGTCAAAGTAAATAGACACATAACTGACAACTCATCAATAAAATACATAAATAATTAATGTTTGGTTTGATAGGACATCTTACAAGTCTGGCTCATGCCCAATCGGTAGCTAGAGACTTGGGCTTCGAGGAATATGCGGATCAGGGTTTAGAGTTCTGGTGCATGGCTCCACCTCAGATTGTAGACGATATTACAGTCACAAGTGCTACTGGTCAAACCATTCAAGGGAAGTATGTAGAATCGTGTTTTTTGCCAGAGATGCTGGCAACCAAGCGATTTAAGACAGCAACTCGCAAGATTATCAATGCGATGGTACACGCTCAAAAAAATGGCATCGACATCACGGCACTAGGGGGATTTTCGTCGATTATTTTTGAGACCTTTAATTTGAGCGATATCCGGCAAATCCGCAATATTCAGCTAGAAATCCAGCGCTTTACGACTGGTAATACCCATACTGCTTATATTCTCTGCCGCCAGATTGAGGAAGCTAGCCAGAAATACGGCATAGACTTATCTAAGGCAACGGTGGCAATCTGTGGGGCGACAGGTGATATTGGTAGTGCAGTGTGCCGTTGGTTAGATGCACGTACAGATGTTAAAGATTTAATTCTGGTTGCCAGAAACCAGGAACGTTTGCAGGAAATGCAAGCGGAGCTTGGTCGTGGCAAGATCTCAAGTATTGAGGCCGCTTTACCCGAAGCTGATATCGTAGTTTGGGTTGCCAGCATGGCTAAGGGCATGGAAATCGATCCTAACTCACTCAAGCGTCCCTGTATCTTAATCGATGGTGGCTACCCCAAAAATATGTCAACCACCATTCAATTGCCGGATGTTCACGTAATTAATGGTGGCATAGTAGAACATTGTCTAGATATCGACTGGAAGATCATGAAGATTGTGAATATGAGTGCCCCCGCCAGACAATTATTTGCCTGTTTCGCCGAGTCGATGCTGCTAGAGTTTGAAGGTTGGCATACAAACTTTTCATGGGGGCGTAACCAGATTTCTATAGAGAAGATGGAGCAAATCGGCAAAGCATCAGTGAAGCATGGCTTTAAACCACTAATTGCATAATTCAGATTCCTCACAATTTCCTCAAGATTTCTTCCTAAACTATAAAGGCATGTGAATTTGCCCTTATGCCAAATGTTTTGACGGGGGGAGTGCTTCTAGTGAAGTTCGTATCCAAAGGAAGCATTCAATTAGCTAGGACAAAGCATTTAACGAATAATTATATGACCGATACTTTTTTTGCAACATCAAACTGTGGGCTGTGTGCCCACTACTCACCACAAGGACGACGTGGGGGCACTTGCGAACGACTTGATGCCCTGGTTGAGAGTAAGTGGGATGCGTGCGCTTTATTTGCTAACCCATTCGCGCTCAGTAAGTACATTACCGAGGAAACTGAAAAACTTTCAGGAACAGCAATACAAACAGTTAGCCGATAAACCATACCAACCTTTTTTACCAAAAACCGAGCTAATGCCCCTAGCTTTAGCTATGGGGATGAAAGCGATTTGCGACTTCAGTCGATAGAAGGTATCGTAGTATAATCTCTACAGCGATGAACGTATTAACCAACTTGTGCCCCAATAATCCCAGTAACTGTAGCTTTGGGGAGGGTTAACTACACTGAATCATAAATTAGCTACCTTGCTGACAAGGTGGGCAAAATGCCTGATCGCGGAATTCATAGGATACACAGAATGAATCAAGATATATCAAGATGAAAATTCTGGTTGTGGAGGATGATGAGTTTACCGCTAGGATGCTGCAAACAATTCTAGCCAGACAAAACCATACTGTAGAGATTGCCGTTGATGGTCAAGCTGGTCTGGAGTTAGTTGAAGCCTTTGATTACGATCTAGTCCTGATGGACTATGTGTTGCCAAAAATAGACGGGGTAAGCCTTTGCAGGCAGTTGCGATCGCAAGGGTATCAAATGCCGATTGTTCTGCTCACAGGTCGAGATAGCGGGCATGATAAGGCAAACGGGTTAGATGCCGGAGCCGATGATTATATTGTTAAGCCCTTCGAGCCAGAAGAACTAGTAGCACGGATTCGAGCGCTGCTGCGCCGAGGGGGAGTAACCGTAATGCCTGTGCTGGAGTGGGGCGATCTAAAGCTAGATCCAAGTGCCTGTACTGCTACCTATGACGATCGCCCTTTACAGCTCACACCCAAGGAATACTCACTATTGGAGGTATTTCTGCGCAATCATCATCGTGTTTTTAGTTGTAGTGCCCTGATCGATCACATCTGGTCTTACAAAAAAACACCTGGTGAAGAAGCAGTCAGAACTCAGATTAAAGGACTACGCCAAAAGTTAAAAACGGCAGGAGCGGATCGCGACCTGATAGAGACAGTTTATGGGATTGGTTATCGACTCAAACCATTGGCACAAAACCAGGATGGGTCATCTGAACACGATCCAATAGGTCAAGACAGCGATCGCCAGATCCATAACTCAATCCAACAGCAAACACAATCGGGAATATCGGAGATTTGGGATCGCTTCCAATCCAGGATTGCGGAGCAGGTAGACATCATAGATAAGGCCGTAGCCACCTTGGAGTGCCCCCAACCAGACAATGCGGATCTCCTGTCTGCTGCTGTTGCTGAGAGTCATACACTTGCAGGTTCTCTCGCTACTTTTGGGTTTAGCCAGGGATCTCTACTCTCTCGACAAATTGAGCACGTATTACGGGAACAGCTTGCTTGCAAACACATAGAGGTTAAGCCCCTACAAGCACTCGTAGCCGATCTGCGGCAGGAAATTTCCCAACCGTCGGACAAGGAAAATAGTCTGGCGGTAGAGTCATCCCAGCTACTTCAAGTTAATGACGATCGCCCCTTGCTGTTAGTCATTGACCGCGATCGCCAATCGATCGAGAGTTTGGCAGTTGAGAGTAGTAGTTGGGGGATGCGTATTGATAGTGCCACAAGTTTGGCGATCGCCAAAGATAAGATTTACCTCCAGGCTCCCAATGCTGTCTTGCTCGATCTATCGGTTTCAGACTCAACTACAGAGAGTTTGGCATTACTATTCGAACTCAGCCAGCGCATCCCTCCCCTGCCTGTACTGGTGTTTAGCGCCCAAGACAATTTAGCCGAAAGACTAGAAGTAGCCAAACTGGGCGGACGCACTTTTCTGCGCAAACCCATTCCACCAGCTCAAGTACTGGATACGGTGGCGCAGGTTTTAAAAAGAATGGAGTCTGGCACCGCCAGAGTGCTAGCTGTCGATGACGATCCTAAGGTACTGGCAGTTTTGAGAACCTTACTAGAACCATGGGGAATGCATCTAGCAACTCTTAGCGATCCACAGAAATTTTGGGAAACACTGGAGGCATACATCCCAGACATGCTGATTCTGGATGTGGAAATGCCGCATTTAAGTGGGATTGAACTGTGCCAGATCGTCCGCAATGATTCTCGCTGGAGTAGCTTGCCGATCGTCTTCCTCACCGCTCATACCGATCCGCAGGTGGTAAATACCGTATTTGCGATGGGAGCTGACGATTTTGTCAGCAAGCCAATTGTAGGGCCAGAGTTAGTTACCCGCATTATCAACCGTCTCGATCGCATCAAGCTCTTAAAAAGGATGGCGGAAATCGATCCGCTCACAAAAGTTTACAATCGACATAAATCTACCCAAACCTTTGACGAGTATTTACACTTAGCACAACGCAGTCAACAGTCAGTATGCTTTGCCATTCTAGATTTAGATTGCTTCAAGCAAGTTAACGATCTGTACGGCCACGCCATAGGAGACTCGGTATTATGCTATATGGGGCAACTGCTTAATCGATCGCTGCGCAGTGAAGATACAGTTGCCCGTTGGGGAGGTGAGGAATTTGTTGTGGGTATGTATGGCATGGGTAAACAAGAGGGTGTACAAAGGTTAAGTACAATATTAAGTGTGCTGCACCAGGAAAAGTTTACAGCCCTTGATGGCAGGCAATTTCACGTCACCTTTAGTGCTGGTGTCGCTCAGTACCCCGAAGATGGCGTAGACCTGCAAGCTCTGTATTGCGCTGCTGATATTGCGCTCTATCAAGCCAAAAAAGCGGGGCGCGATCGCGTATTACCCACAACGACAGAAATTACGCCAGCAGAACCAGTAAATATCACAGCACAGTCCTATAAATGAGTTGATTATGTCAGATCGAACAGCCAAGCGCGTTTTAGTAATTGATAATGAGGAATATATCCGTGAAGTAGCGCAAATTTGCTTGGAAACAGTAGCAGGATGGGAAGTTCTCACGGCGGCATCGGGGCAGGAAGGTTTGGCCGTAGCGGAGGTAGAACAGCCCGATGCGATCTTACTGGATGTGATGATGCCTGGGATGGACGGTCTGACTACTTTTCAACACTTACAAGCCAATCCAAATACCAAAGGAATCCCTGTGATCTTTCTCACGGCCAAAGTGCAATACTCCGATTTACATCACTATCGTACGCTTGGCATTACTGCGGCAATTTCCAAACCCTTTGATGCCATGGAGCTAGCCATTAAAGTAGCCGAACCCTTAGGCTGGGAACTGGAGCCACAAGATGTCAGTGTTAGCTAGTATGAATCGTTAGCTAGTATGAATGCTTATAGATTACCTATACTCTGCACGATCGGCTTAAAAATCAATTCCATCTGGGCACTACTAACAACCAAGGTCGGGAAATTACGATCGCCATAATTGCGATCGCCTTCAAGGGGGAAAATTGCCCCAGATTCTAACGGCAACCAGATTGCACCAGATGCCTGAGTAATTACCCAGGCCGCCGCAATATCCCAAATTTTAGGTGTTGCCTCAACCGCCCCTAGGGTTGAACCAGTCGCCACAGTCAGCAGGTTATAGCTGGCAACACCAAGCATACGCAGCTTGCAGGGATATTTCGCGATCCCAATGCGTTCGAGACTGCGCGAGCAACAGCTAAAGAAATAATTGCTTAAGGGGATATCTGGAGGCAGCTCCTGCACGCTCCTAATCTGCTTGCCATTGAGGAATGCTGCATCCGGTGGCAGCTCAATCCCAGTTACATCCCCCGCAAACCAACCGTGAAAAGACTGCTGCAGTGGTGGTAGATGGACATAGCCAAACACAGGCACTCCCTTGTATAGCAGCCCCAGAGAAATTGCCCAGATCGGAATACCATGGGAAAAGTTAGACGTCCCATCCAGCGGATCGACTACCCAGCACCAGTCTTGACGGGGAAACACCTGCACTGACTCCTCGCTCAGCAGACCATAGCCAGGGAATTTGTCCAGCAGCATTTGCGCGATCGTCCGATCGGCCCATCGATCTGATTGGGTGACCAGACTGCCATCGGTTTTGGCTGATGCGGTACGGTTTTGTGGGCCAATTTGCTGGAAATTAGTGAGTAACTGCTCCCCTACTACTTGGGCAATCTGTTCGACGATTTTCAGTGTGTCGTTCCAGTCGATCGCACCTATGACCTTCATGGCATTCTCGGTCATAGCTTTTCTGCACTAGTTACGGGTTCGACGGTGCGGGTATTTTTTTGCTCCGGTAAAGCTGAGCCACTAGGATCGAGTTTTTGTGCCAGTGGTGGGTACTTAATGCGCCCGTGGTTGCGTTCTTGCCAAACCTTGATAAAGACTGGTGCGATTCGACGTAGATCTTCAATCGTGAGCCCAGAATCTTTGAGTTGACCATCATCACAACGCGACTTAAAAATACGCATTAGCATCTCATTGGCCGCTTCCATCGTGGTATCGCTACCCAAAGAGCGCAGTGCCGCCTCGCAAGCATCCGCAAGCATCACAATCCCAGTTTCCCGTGATTGCGGGATGGGGCCATCATAGCGAAATTCATCTTCATTGATTGGTTCTGGCGATTGCGCTTTAGCCTTGTGCAGGAAATAGGCGATCGCGATCGTACCCTGATGCTCCGGGATAAAAGTTTGCAATAGTTCGGGTAAGCGGTATTTTTGTGCCAACTTCAAACCACCCTTGACGTGCTCTTTAATAATTTGGGCGCTGCGCCAAGGATCGTTAAGCAGATCGTGGGGATTGGGCTGCCCCATTTGGTTTTCAATAAAATATTCCGGTCGGAGCGTCTTGCCGACATCATGATAAAGCGTCCCTGTCCTCACTAGAGCTGTATCGGCTCCCAACTCCCTCGCACCAGCTTCAGCTAAGTTAGCGACAAACATCGTATGTTGAAATGTGCCTGGGGCTTCAGTAACCAGACGTCTGAGCAAGGGGCGGTCTATGTTGGCTAGCTCCGCCAAGCGAATTGGCGTAATCGCATAGCAAAGTTGTTCGAGATAGGGAATCGCACCTAGAGCCACGATTGAGGAAATAACTCCACCCGAGGCATACAGCAAAGCTTTCATCCCCAAGTCTAATAGCACGACATTACCGAAAAATATGGCAATGGCAATATAAGCAGTAGCCTGTACCCCTGCTACAAATAAACCTGTCATTGCCAACTGCGATCTAGTGTGGGGGCGATTAGTTAAACCTGCCGCTAGTGCCGCACCTAACAAGATGGGGACAAAACTAACGATCGCCGAACCAAAGCTGATCGCAATTAAGCCTGACACCAGTAGGGTGGTTAATAACGCAAGTCTGGAACCGTAAAAGCTGCCCAGGATTAATCCAATACTGGCTAAAGGTACAAGTGCGATATTCCCGTGGGCTAATAGTACAGTGGCGATCGCCGCACCAGTGCAGACCAAACCAATTGCCGCTAAATCACCATTTCTGAGGTTGACATTCAACCAGATAGACCGACGACGATTAATTCTCGAAAAAATCAGCATTGCACCGGCAACACTAATCATCACGATCGCAATCTTGAGCGTATTCGGATGCCTGCGCGTTAGCTCCAAGCTATCAAGATAGGTAAATTCTTTTTCGGTAATTTTTTGACCAGCTCGAACGATTACGTCCCCCATTCTCAGCGTCACAAACTTGGGTTTAATTTCGGCCTCAGCCTTCTGCGCCAACTGAGCTGTTGACTCATAATCAGGCTCTAAATTGGCGACTGCTACTAAATCAAGCAGACCAATGGCGATCGCACGGCGATTGGGTGCAGTCGGGAGATCTTTTTGATGTTCTATTCGGTATTTTTTAAATTCATCTGGCAAACCTGGAACAATTCCCCACGCTAAAAGTTCGTTCAGGGCTTTACGTACGGCTTGCTTATCTGATTCCCATTCGCGATCGCGCAGGTCAAGCAGATGGTCTCGATATATCTCTGGCCCTTCTGACACCTTGATTAATGCTTTCTTATAGGCTGCTCTTGCTTCAACGATGGTATCGAGCAACTGGCGGTAAGCCGTATCGCTCATACTGGTTTTGAGCAGTAGTAACTCCTTGACCGCCTGACTAGAAATGTTTGATTGGGCAAAGCTAGACAAAACTGGTTGAGAAAACAACTTGGGCTGAGCATGCATCAAGTCGATCTGCCGTAACAAAGCATGCCAAGCTAGTTCGGGATATTGACGCAAGTATAGCTGTACCTTGTATGTGAGCGTATCGTTACTGACATATGGTATTTTGCCAGCTACCTCACGCAGGCGATCGCCAATCTGGAGTAATTCTTCGAGGTGATTTTTCGCTTGCCGATCGGCTTCAGGAATTGCTAAATAAATCTGAGGTACTTGTTGGTGCGCCTGCTCCCTAGCTTGACGGGTAGCTTCGCGATCGAGCACCTTGATGGTTTTGGTTGCCTTAATATCATTTTGTGCTACCATGCCCACCGAGAGCTGCGGTTCCCAGAGATAGCGAGCGCTAAATGTAGCGCTGAGACTTACAAAAGTTACACCAACAACTACCCTGCCAAACCATTGACGGAGCGGACAAAATACAAGTCCCTTAACTGCACCGGGAAGATTTCCCATAATTTTCCATCGAAATCTAAGTTGTTGAAGAGCAGGACATAAGCCGGGTTCTGTTAGTCTGAGCGATCGGCTCCTAGCGATTCAGCGAACCACTGCGTGCTAATCGCTTTCGACTGGTAGTTATCTATCTGGGATGGTTGTTACCAACCACCTCAAGCGGCTCACTCCTAATCGCTGTGTTGGGCTTGCGCGCAACTCAGGTTAGGCAACGGGACAAGAAAATAAAGACCAGTATTCTCGAACCCTCTCGCCTTGCTTCCAACTGGGGTTTACCTAGCCAGAGCCTCTCGACTCTGCTGGTGCGCTCTTACCGCACCCTTGCACCCTTACCTGTGAGCTAGGCTCCATCGGCGGTATGTTTCTGTGGCACTATCCTCACGATCGCTCGCACTGGGCATTACCCAGCAGTTTGGTCTTCACGGAAGCCCGGACTTTCCTCAGAGATTTGACTCTCTGCAACCACCTGCGCCTACTCCTCTAATTACATATTATTTGAAAAAGTCGAAACAAGCTGGTACAGTGATCTTATCTTCAAGATTAAGTAAATTATTTAAGATTTGGTAAATGGATCGCATTTGCCGAGTAGGTTTTGTATTTTGTCTTGGTTGGTGGGCCTTTGACAGAACTTAGTTTAGACATTTTAGTTCTAGGTGTGAGAGTTACTAATGATTACAAGCTTGACACGAAATATTCGTACCCTTGGCTTAGCATTAATATTTGTGCTTTTGGCTGGATTTTCACAAACTGCGGCTGCAAATGTTTTGCGGGTGCTTGTTAAAGAAGAGCCCGGTTCGAAGATGCCTGTGGCGGTAACCCAAACTGCCGTTTTGCAGACACAGGGACAACCAGCACTCAGAATGGATCCAGGTCGTTGGTATACCTTACCTGCTAGCAAAGTTAATCTTATTCAACCATCTAATAATGGCCTTGTGCAGATTGGGAACACTTTATATCCTGGGGAGATGGAAGTACGTCCCTGGAAAGGCAAGGCGATCGCCGTTAACGTTTTGTCTCTAGAAGAATACCTGCGCAGCGTTGTCCCCAGTGAAATGCCAGCTAGCTGGCACCTGGATGCGCTTATGGCACAGGCCGTAGCAGCCCGCAGCTATGCGATCAATACCCAGCGTCAGCGTAAATGGGGTAGTGCTCCCTACGACCTGGTGAGCGATACCCGCGATCAAGTCTATTCTGGTTTTTTTCGCTTCGATCCGCTCACAGCTCAAACCAGATCGCTAATCCATCCTCGTAGCGATCAAGCCGTGTCGTCTACAGCAGGCTATATGCTCAGCCCTAAGTTTAAGGGTTACTACCGTGCCAAGCTACCTGTTAACTGGGTCAGTTGGGGCAATGGTTATATGCCAGTATCTGATGGTCAGCACTTAGATCAAGAAATGACACAGCAAATGGCAAAACTGGGTTGGAATTGGCAACAAATTCTCGCCTGGTGGTATAGAGATGAGCCGATCACACGCCGCTAATACTCCAATTTTCTTGATTGTTATGTCAGTAGAAAAACTACCCGAAGACGTGCTGACTAGCGAGGTCGCCAAATTGTCTGGTTGGACAGTTGTGAATGGCAAGCTCCATAAGCCCTATAAGTTTGGTGATTTTGTTGAAGCTTTTGGCTTTATGACTAAAGTAGCGATTGTATCCGAGAAAATGGATCACCATCCTGAATTATTCAATGTCTACAACCGTGTAGTCATAGACCTAACCACCCATGATGCAGGTGGAATCAGTCATTTAGATCTTGAGCTTGCCAAGAAGATCGATGCTCTGTAGCGGATGGGGTTTATACTTGATCAAGTCAATCAGTATTAGCAACGTATTGCTCGATGGCAACAACTGCATCTTCTCTAGTGAATGTTCTTAACTATCCAATCAAGGGTGCCAGGCGCTTCAGCAATTTCTGCTATGCCATAGTAGTAGCTATAGGTGCCTTAGGCTTTCTGCTAGCTGGTCTGTCCAGCTATTTGCAAGTAAATTTGCTTCCAATTTCCGAACCTCTGGAACTAAAATTTTTGCCACAGGGGTTAGCGCTGACTTTCTACGGTGTTGCGGGTATTTTGCTGTCTACTTATCTTTGGGTAATTATTGCCCTAGATTTGGGCGGTGGCTTCAACGAATTTAATCTAGATACAGGTAAGGTCAATATTTTTCGGTGGGGGTATCCAGGTAAAAATCGTCGCATTGACTTTGAGTACCCTATCGAAGACGTATTAGCAGTGCGTGTGGAAATCAAAAATGGACTTAACCCTAAACGAGCGCTTTATTTGCGAGTTAAAGGCAGAGGCAATATCCCCTTGACAGAAGTTGGACAGCCTATGGCTTTGTCTCAGCTTGAAGATAGAGCGGCAGAATTAGCCAGATTTCTATCCGTACCCTTAGAGGGAATTTGAAAGTCACATCTAGTTCTGACTCTGGGCCATCACCCCATTTGAGACAGTCAACCAGACCACAATCTAGAAAATAAATCTCAGCTTCTGGAGTAATAAGATTATTATGCGACGCTGGATCGTAAGTTTTGTCCTGTTAATGAGTGCAGTTGTACTGACAAGCTGCACCACGGGACTGGGTTTTCCCTCCGACTCTTCTACTAAAAATACGGTCGATACATCGGCTACGCCTACCTCGATCGATGCAAGCAACATCAAGGATACCAAGGACACCAAGGACATCAAAAAAACACCGCTACCTGATGCTGGTGTCAAATCGCCCAGACTGACTGGCCCTGCTACTGTGGAAATGAAGCTTAAAAAGGGGATGGTAACGATCGCCGTTGATGGCGAACATGCTCCGATTACCGCCGGTAACTTCATCGATCTAGTTAATCGTGGTTTCTACACTAACCTCACCTTCCACAGAGTTGAGAAAGACCCATCCCCCTTTGTCGTCCAGGGCGGCGATCCTGAGGGTAATGGCACAGGTGGTTTCACCGACCCAGCTACCTCTCAACCTCGTAATATCCCCTTAGAAATCCTGGCTGAAGGGGAAAAAACACCCACCTATGGCAAAGTGTTAGCTTCTACGACTAAGCCACAGCTAAAACATACTAAAGGCGCAGTGGCGATGGCGCGATCGCAGTCACCTAATTCTGCCTCATCGCAGTTTTATATTACGCTTGCCGATGCCAAGTTTCTGGATGGCTCCTATGCTGTGTTTGGCTATGTCACTAATGGCATGGATGTGGTCGATCAAATTCAGGTGGGAGATCGCATTGAATCGATCAAAATCATCGAGGGCAAGGGCAACCTCAAAGATAACCTGAAACAGTCGCCTTCACCGGAGACAACCCCAGCTAAGACCAATTAATCCTATTTGCAAGATAATCGTCACAGGGTAATCGTCACAGGTATTGGTCTTGTCACTGCGATCGGACAGGATCGCCCAACTACCTGGGCTAACCTGCTGGCGGGCAAGTCCGGGATTAAGCTCGTGCGCAGACCACCTTTTGCAGATATCTCGATCCCACTGGCGATTATAGATACCATAGATACCCCATCTACCTGGTCAGTTGAGGCATCGCAGCCAAGAGCACAATGCCTGGTTTTACAGGCGGTTTCGGAGGCGATCGCCGATGCAGGTTTAGTCTTACCCTTACCAAATTGCGGCATTGTCGTAGGATCTAGTCGGGCTCACCAGATCGAATTGGAAGCAGCACTAAGTAGCGATCTAAGTAATCTATCTGGAATACCCTGGTTAAGTCTATTGCCTGGAAGTATTGCCAGTGTAGTGGCGGCTTACACCCAAACTCAGTCTGTGGTACTCTCACCGATGGCGGCTTGTGCTACAGGTAACTGGGCGATCGCGACAGCCTACGAAGCCATCCAAATGGGTCAGTGCGATATGGCGATCGCGGCGGCAGTTGACGCGCCAATTACACCATTGAGTATAGCCGGATTCCGCCAGATTGGGGCAATGGCACGCACGGGGCTATATCCCTTTAGCCGCGAACGCGAAGGCTTGGTATTAGGGGAAGGAGCCGCAGCTATAGTGATGGAATCGGCGCGATCACTTCACCAGAGGCAGCAAAGTATAGAACATATAGACAGCTATGGCGAGGTGTTGGGCTTTGGGATCGCCAATGATGCCTGGCATCCTACCAGTCCCGATCCACAGCACATCCAAGCTGAACGAGCTATACATGCTTGCCTAGGTCGTGTCGGAATTACGACCAGAGATGTCGATCATATCAACCTGCATGGCACAGGAACGCAGCTTAACGATGCGGCAGAGGCGAATTTAGTAACGAGGGTTTTCCCCCAGGCACCTGCGATCGGTGCGACTAAAGGCGCAACAGGACATGCGCTCGGAGCTACAAGTATGATGGAAGCTATTTTTTGCCTGCTCTCGCTGCAACAGCAGCTATTACCACCTTGTACGGGTATGCGATCGCCAGATTTCGATCTCAATTTTACGCACACTACACGTACGGCAGAGCTTGGAATCGCTTTAAATCTCAGTTTTGGTTTCGGCGGTCAAAACTCTATAGTTGCATTTGGTCGATCTAAGGTACCCTTAACATGACAAAATGGTATTGGTGAATATGCGATCGCTGTATGTAGTACTTAAGCGAGTACTAAAATTCGGTTCGCAACTATATCTAGAGTTAATCCAGAATTCATCTGGAATCTCTCTAATCTCTCTAAATTGCAGGCAAAATTAATGAGTTACAGGAATCAACTTCAACCTTGGTGCATTATTCGCCACCAACCTGAGACAGCAGGCGTAGTTAATGGCCGCTTCCGTCATCGCCGTGATGCCGATGCCCATCTCAAGTTGCTGACGCGTTCTGATACTAAGTCCACTTACAGCATTATGTTCGATCCAAAGGGGTTAATGGATACTGATAGCTTTGTTCCGTCCGCAGCCAGTCCTGTAGGAGTGGCCGATTAGTCCGATTCCATAGATTTAGAGTTTGATTTGAATAGCCGCAGCGCGATTGTGCTGCGGCTAAAATTTTGTGCGTTCTCCTAGCCCACTATCTTTGCTTTACTGGCACCTTATCTGATAAAAATTCTGGCCTCAGAGTCTGCAACTTTGCACCTGTAAAGTAAAAATCTAGAATGCGATCGTAGGACCATCCCAGTTTGCCCAGATTATAGGAACCGGCTTGGCTCATGCCTACCCCATGCCCCAAGCCGCCACCAATAAAGGAATATCCTTTCAGGATCTTTACCTCAGGGCTAGGGCTGGGGGTTGGGCTGTCGTCACTAGGGTTAAGATTTGGGCTAGGACTAGGGCTGGAACTGGGGCCGGGACTTAGAACGCTCCGCTTTTCCTTATTTTCAGGGTTGCTTTCCTCTGTATAAATTGGCTGAATGTAGAATAGCGTGCTATTTGGTGCATAGAAAGCGTCGATAATTTCATCTTTTTCTAGAGTGATGGTTTTGGTATCTGTTTCCACCTCCATCGCCAAGACGCGGCCTGATGGCGACCTTTTCGTAATGTTAATCTGCTTAATCTGATTGAACTTGGTGTCAACATCACCAGATAGCTTCAGAAAGTCCCGCAGCGTGCTTTTAATTTCATCTAAGCTGCTATCAGACTTCCAACGAAATTTTTCCCAACCTACTTCATTAAATCCATCACGCTTACTAATAAAGGTGCGAAAGTTATTCTCATTGGCAAGATCGAATCCTTTGAGATTGACAGAGTTAGAGACGGAGTCCACTACAGATTTGAGGTACGGGCGCTCTTGACCATCCCATATATCGTTATAGTTAGCGGTAATCCCACCCGTTGTCGAAGAATAAAGTGCATCAACGACTTTGTTGTTGTAAGTGAGCACCTTACCACTGGTATCAGCGATCGCGTTGTCTGCGGTTGGGGTTGTATCCTCTAAACCGCGATACACCTGACATTGGGTATCCGCACACAGTTCGTAGTTATCCGTAACAAACCGGTGGCGGCTAGCGAGGGCATAGGTACGGGCTAAAACCGCCTGGGCTTGAACCGAAGCATAGGGAGCATTGTAGCCGATTTCGTGGGGCACTACGCCACGCAGGTAAGTTTCCAAGGGTACATAGTTAACCAAGGTAAAGCTCTGATGGGCATTGGGTTGAAGGCGGAACGTGCCAGCATAGGGACGTTTATTCACTTCTAGCACGCCCTGAGTAGTGCTAATGTCGATCGAATCGCGATTGTAGCGGAAGCCAGACACCACCCAGGAAGCCTTTGGCTGCTGTTGCAAAACCTTCGAGTCTAGTTTCGCTATATTTCCTTGCAAGCGCAAACTGTAGAATAATAGCCGCCGCAGGAGAGGAGTGCTATAGGTGCTGCGTTTCGCCCATACTTGCCAGCGCTTAGGTTGGGCAATTTCGGTTTCCACCCCTTCTTGGTTCCAGTGGTAGGCACTAGCAGCAGCATTTTCATAGCTACGGTGATTGCTAAGGACTACTTTCTCATCTAGCAGCGGTTTCTCTAAAGGTTGCTGAGCGATCTCCACGACGAGGGTATCGGTTGTAAGAGTTTGCTTGCCTTTACCATCGCCAGAAAGGAAGCTAAGTGTAATGCGATCGCCCGTCGGAGCTTTGAGGATAAGACGATCTTGGGGATTAGCACCAAATCTCTGCACAATGCCAATTTGCATGATGGGGTTGCTATCGGTCGCAGCACTCAGGGTTTCTCCAGCTAGGGTAATGGTGCAGAAGATGCCCAGTACGGCATGGTTCGCTAGACTAAAGTAACTTTTCATGACTCCTTACCGAGATTGGACTGCAACGCCATTTGCTGGCTATAGATCGCGGCTAACGCAGCATATAGAGCAATTACCGACGTTGTAAATGGCAATAATTACATGACAAGATAGCAGACTCAAGCACTTTTGTAACATATGCATTGATTCCAAAAATCCCCGACTATGTGCGATCCAATCTGAATTGTGAAACCCTAAAAGTCATAAATGATCTAGGATTGCTATAGATAAAGTAGTAAAAACACAAGATGCGAGTAGCAATCATTGGTGCAGGATTAGCAGGCATGTCTACAGCGGTTGAACTATGCGATCGCGGCTATGAGGTGGAAATTTTTGAATCCCGACCATTTGTGGGAGGAAAGGTAGGTAGCTGGGTCGATCCTGATGGTAACCATATCGAGATGGGCTTGCATGTCTTTTTTGGTAACTACTATCAACTATTTAAGTTAATGAAGAAGGTCGGGGCGTTCAAAAGCTTGCTACTTAAAGAACATACCCATACTTTCATTAACAAAGGCGGGCGTATTGGTGAGCTAGACTTTCGTTTCTTTACGGGGGCACCATTCAACGGCCTCAAAGCATTCTTTACCACATCCCAACTATCACTCCAGGATAAGATCCAGAATGCGATCGCGCTCGGTACCAGTCCAATCGTGCGCGGTTTAGTAGATTTTGAAGGCGCGATGAAAACCATTCGCAACCTCGATCGGATCAGCTTTGCCGATTGGTTTCGCAGTCATGGTGGTAGCAATGGCAGCATCAAGCGCCTGTGGAATCCCATTGCCTATGCTTTGGGATTCATCGACTGTGAAAATATCTCTGCCCGTTGTATGCTGACGATCTTCCAGATGTTTGCGGCTCGCACGGAAGCATCAGTGTTGCGCATGCTGGAAGGTTCACCGCACGAATTCCTGCATAAACCCATCGTCGATTATTTAGAAGCGAGAGGGGCAAAGATCCATACGCGGCGACGCGTGCGAGAAATCCAGTATGATCGCCATGGCGATACCACCACGATTACAGGTATGGTAGTGGCGCAGGGCGATGCGGAAGAACAAATCGTCGCTGATGTCTATGTGTGTGCCTGCGATGTCCCAGGTGTGCAACGTCTTTTGCCGCAGGAGTGGAGAGCGTGGAAAGAGTTTGACAATATCTATAAGCTGGAAACAGTACCAGTGGCCACAGTACAACTACGGTTTGATGGCTGGGTAACGGAACTCCATGATGCCGAGCAGCGCCAGCAGTTAGCCCATGCCGCCGGGATGGATAATTTACTCTATACCCCCGATGCCGACTTTTCCTGCTTTGCCGATTTAGCGCTCACCAGTCCCTCAAACTATTACCGATCAGGGCAAGGATCTTTGATGCAATTGGTTCTTACACCAGGTGACCCCTTTATCAAAGAGAGTAATGAGGCGATCGCTCAACACGTGCTGAAACAAGTGCAAGAACTATTCCCTTCATCCCGGGAGTTAAATATGACTTGGTATGGCGTCGTGAAGCTAGCTCAGTCTCTCTACCGCGAAGCCCCTGGCATGGACCCCTATCGCCCACCGCAGAAGACACCCATATCCAACTTCTTTCTCTCCGGTAGTTACACGATGCAAGACTACATAGACAGTATGGAAGGAGCTACGCTTTCGGGACAACTCTGCGCTGCAGCGATTTTAGCGCAAGAAGCAGTGATTAAGACGAAAGAATAAAGAGAGAAGAACAAAGAGGGAAAATCGCTCTACTCATAATTTTTTTGGTGTTTCTTTAGGTTCAACGTCTTTATCCTTCAAGGGAGGATGAGAACCCTTTGAACCATTGCCAACGTTGCTTTTAGGCTCTTCCTGCGGAAGTTGACCGTCACCCATGCCATCAGATTGAATATTTGGAGGAGAGACATAACCATCATTCGTTACCTCTACATCAATAATCTTCGCTTCGTCTCTCTGGTTATCTAACTGGTCATCTAACTGAGCACCACCAGCCAAAGCTGGTTTGTATAAGCCCCCCCGCCAACGCTCTTGCATTGTCTTGATCGTGATATACAGAACTGGCACAACGAATAAACTTAAGACCGTCGCTACACACATCCCACCAATTACTGCCGTACCCAGAGATTGACGTGCGGCTGCCCCCGCGCCGCTAGCGATCGCCAGGGGAAGCGTACCAATAATTGTTGATAAAGCCGTCATCAGAATTGGTCGCAGGCGTTGCTGAGAAGCTTCTACTACTGCTTGCGTAATTGAAAGTCCAGTCTCACGCAATTGATTGGCAAATTCCACAATCAGAATTGCATTTTTGCTGGCCATCCCAATCAGCATGACAAAACCAATCTGCGTATAGACATCATTGGCAATGCCGCGCATCAATATGGCAGCAAGAGCACCGAAAATCGCCAGCGGTACTGTCAGCATAATGATGGTGGGATCGATGTAGTTCTCATACTGGGCTGCCAGTACCAGAAATACAAATATAAGCCCCAAGCCAAAGATAATATATGCCTGACCACCTGAGCCGATTTCCTCCAAAGTTAGCCCCGACCATTCAAAGCCAAATCCTTGGGGTAGGGTTTCCTTTGCCACACTTTCCATAATCTGAATTGCTTGCCCCGAACTCACGCCTGGAGCGGTATTACCGGAAATCAGGGATGAGCGAAAGAGATTAAAGTGATTGATAATCGATGGTGCGATCGTGGGCGTTACTGTTACCAGATTCCCTAAAGGAATCATCTTGCCAGTTGCCGATCGCACGTATAACTTATTGATATCCTCAGGCGAAGAGCGGAAATCCTTATCCGCTTGCACGTAAACGCGATAAGTGCGACCAAATTGATTGAAGTCATTCACATATCGCGATCCCAGAAAAGTTTGCAGTGAACTGAAAATATCCTGAAGGGAAACTTGCAGAGAGCTGGCTTTAGCCCGATCTACTTCTACGGAAAGTTGTGGTGTATTACCACTAAAATCTGGTCTGAGCCCAACTATTTGCGGTGGTGCGGGCTTTTCGGGCGTACCCGGATACGTGCCAGCTCTACCCAAGAGTTGTCCGATCGCTTGTTCCATCACAGGGAACCCCTGGTTAGTTTTATCCTGGAGCTGAAACTCAAAACCACCCAAATTACCTAAGCCAATAATTGCTGGTGGTGGGAATGGCACTACAAATGCTTCCTTAATTGATATGAGTTGTGGGAGGAGTTTACCAATAATCGCCTTGGCAGATTGGTCAGGGCGCGATCGCTCTTTCCAAGGCTTTAAGGTGGAAAAGATAATCCCATTATCAGGAGTTGTCCCACTAAAACTAAAGCCACCCACCGCGAATACATTGGCAATCTCTGGTACTTCCTTCATGATCGCTTCTGCTTGCTCCAGCACTTTTTCGGTATAGTTCAGAGACACGCCTTCAGGTGCTTTGACAATTGTAATAAAGTAGCCCTGATCCTCTTCAGGCAGAAATCCCGTTGGCACAATTGTATACATCCAGTAGGTTACAGCCAGCGCGGACGCAAATAAGACCAGCACTAAACCCTTGAAATTTACTAACCTACAGACTATCCATTTATATCCTCGCCGTGTGCCATTAATACACCAGTTGATGCCGTTAAAGAACCAGTTGTCTGGGGTCTGTCCCTGTCGCAACAATAGCGCGGAAAGTGTCGGTGTCAGTGTAATTGCATTGAATGTGGAAACTGTAATCGAAAAGGCGATGGTCAGCGCAAATTGCTTGTAAAGTTGCCCTGTGGTGCCAGGGAAAAATGCTATGGGCACAAAGACTGCAATCAGTACGAGGGAACTGGCCACTACAGCACCTAGCAGCTCATTCATAGACTTCATTGCTGCCCTGATTGGATTCATCCCTTCTTCTTGGATGTGACGCGTTACATCCTCAACTACCACGATCGCATCATCAACCACCAGACCTGTAGCTAAAGTCAAACCAAACAGAGTCAGTGTATTGATATTAAAATTCAGCAGCTTAACGAAGAGAAACGTGCCAATCAGAGAAACTGGAATCGCGATCGCCGGAATCAGGGTTGAGCGCCAGTTCTGTAAAAAGAAGAAGATAATGACAATTACCAGACTCACTGCCATCACCAGTGAGATCACTACTTCCTCTGTACCCGCTTCCACAAATAGGGTCGTATCAAAAGCGATCGCATAATTTAGCCCAGGTGGAAAACTCGGCTTTAATTCTTCCAATACTTTCTTGACTTGATGTGCTACTTCTAAAGCATTGGCATTAGGTAATTGGCTCACCCCCAAGCCAACATTTCGGCGTCGATTAAATCTCAACACCGAGCCATAGCTCTCTGCACCCAGTTCTACCCGCCCCACATCTTTGAGCTTTACCAAGGTACCGTCCGCACCACCTTTAACAACGATGTCGGCAAATTCATCGATATTTGCGAGCCTACCCTTCGCGGAAATTGCTAACTGATATTGCTGACCTTCTGGTGCAGGTTGCTGTCCGATTTGTCCGGCTCCTACCTGGAGATTTTGTTCCTGGAGGGCGCTAACAATATCCTGCGCGGTTAAATTTCGTGCTGCCATCCGCGAAGGGTCCAGCCATAGACGCATGGCGTACTTACGTTCGCCAAAAATCTGCACATTGCTTACACCTTTAACCCGTTTAATCGCATCAACCAGGTAAAGATCGGCATAGTTACTCAAATAGAGCTCGTCATATTTGGGTTTACCATCTTCGCCTTCTTCGGCATAGACACCAATGGCAAACAGAAACCCCCCCGACTCTTTTTGCACCCTGACTCCAGTTTGCTGCACTGGCCCTGGTAGCTGTGAGACTACTGAAGACACACGATTTTGTACATCTACAGCAGCGATATCCTTATCTCGCCCCAATTCAAAGGTGAGAGAGATATTACTGCTGCCATCATTGGCACTGGTAGAGGTAATATACTTGACACCCTCAATCCCGTTTAATTCTCTTTCTAAAATGTTGGTAACGGTTGACTCTACAACTTCAGCATTTGCCCCAACGTAATTAGACAGGACGCTGACTTTTGGTGGTGTAATTTCGGGATACTGCGCGATCGGCAGGATAAAAATACAGGCTGCACCTAACAGCGTAATGACGATCGAGCAAACAGTGGCAAATACTGGCCGCCTGATAAAAAAGTCTGATATCGATAAAATCATGGGTTAGGGAAGGGGGTAAGGAGCAGGTCTAACCAGTTCAGCCATGTGATAGGGGCAGCAGTGTCCACCTACAAACCAAATCTAACTTTTCGATTCACGCTTAGAGGATGTGCTTTCCTTGGAGTCCGCTTTTTCGGGAGCTGAGACAATGGGAGCACCATCGCGCAGTTGTAAAATGCCTGAGGTGACGATCTTATCACCGGGCTTCAGTCCCTCTAGTACCACCTGGTTATTGCCAACTATTTTGCCCAGCTTGATCGGTCTTTGGCTAGCTACCAGTTGAGCTTGACCGCGATCGGTCGCCTTAGTTTCTGCCACAAAGATAAAGTTCTGTCCTCCTAATCGGGAAATCGCTGTGGTAGGTACAAAAACTCCAGGGCGGCTAGACCAGATCAATCGCGCTTTGACAAATTGATCGGCGCGCAGAGAATTATTGGGATTGTTAAATACGGCTTTCACCAGGATAGATTGCGTAGAGCTATCAACATTGGAGGCCACAAACGCGATACTACCGCTCGCTTTAGGTTGCTCTTGGGCATCGATCAGCTTAACCGGTAACCCCACCTTGAGTTGGGTTGCTTTCTCAATTGGAATCGCGACCTGTAGTTCTAAACGCTCGTTTTGGCTAAGAGTTAAGAGTTTGGTAGATTCACTGACAAAGTCACCGATTTTGATCGGGATATCACCCACGGTACCCGTAAAAGGAGCCTTCACGGTGAAAAACTCTAGCTGGACTTTTTCTTCCTGGGCATCGGCTTGTGACTGTTGTAGTAGCCTCTGACTGCGGGTAATCGACGCTCTGGCTCTGGCAATGGCTGAGCGTTGGGATCGAATGTCGGCATCAGTAGAATCAATATCGGACTGGGCAGTTTTAAGTTGCGTTGTTGTGTTATCAAATATGCGCTCATTAATAGCCCCTTCTGCCACTAGTTGCTTATCCCGCTCATAGTTACGGCGGTTGTTTTCCAGGGTAAAAAGAATAGATTGTTTTTTAGCTGCCAGGGATTTAAGTTTATCTTCGGCACTAGCTAGATCGGCTTTTGCTTCTTCGAGCGCAGCTTCAGAGGATTCCATGGCTGCAACTTTGCTAGTGACCGCTGCCTGTTGCTTGGATGGATCGATCGCCAGCAGTGGCGTACCAGCATCAATGCGATCGCCAGCCTTGACAAATATCTGAGCCACCTGACCCGATACGCGCGGTTGCAAGGCGATCGAAGAACGAGAGCTAAGGCTAGCCACGTAGTCAGAGCTGTCTTCAACCATACCTGACTCGACATTAGCTAACTTAACTGGCAAACCAGAAAATTTTTCAGCACTATTTTGTGCTCCACTCTGTCCACACCCTCCTATGGTGGCAAGCATAACTAACGTTGACACCAGGTTGTGTAGCTTTTTGACGTTCATCTCACTAGCCCAAACAGCATAGGGGATAGTCTAGCACTATAGGTATATCAGTTGAGGTAAGGCTTCATGCGATCGGGCGATTAGCGGCGCTATGCATACTGCCGCCACTGGTATACCCTTTGACGATTAAGCCTTGGTTTGGTCTTGATTGTCCTGGAGTTGTTTGAACAACCAGCTGCATCCGCCCAAGCAGGTACGGCGATCGTCCTGGGAAACGTTTGTATTGGTTTTAAGATATTCCTGCAGCCACTGACAGCTTCGCACCAGCAGATTATCCATATCGAGATTCCACATAATGATGCTGCGATCTGTACTTGCCGAGATTAGAGCCTTGCTATTTGGTCTAAAGCAAAGACTTCTAACGGCACCCTTGTGTCCATTAAATGTGCGTAGCAACGTACCCTCTATACTCCATAGTTGGACGAGTGTATCTTCGCCGCCCGAGGCCAGGGCCTTACCATCGGGGCTAAAGCAAACCGATCTGACCTCAGCACTGTGTCCATTTAGGGTTTTGAGCAGCGTACCATCGAGGCTCCATAGTCTCACACTTTGATCCATGCTACCGGAGGCGATCGTCTGGCAATCAGGGCTAAAGCAGACGCTCAATACCTCGGCACTATGCCCTTCCAAAGTGCGCAGCAAGGTGCCATTCCAACTCCAGAGCTTAACAGTTTTATCTTTACTTGCCGAGGCAATCATGCTGCCATCAGCACTAAAAGCCACACTGTACACTTCCGCACCATGGTCGCTGAGGGTCTGTAGCCATGTACCTTCAGTCGTCCAGAGCCGTACTGTGGCGTCGGCGCTACAAGTGGCTATTACTTGCCCGTCTGGCCGATAACTAACACCATACACCTCTGACCTATGACCTTTGAGTGTGTTGATCTCTTTGCCATTACGGCTCTGCCAAAACTTGATCGTGCTATCGCCACTTGCTGACACAATTGTCTGGCCATCAGGACTAAAGCAGACGCTATGCACCCGTTCGTTGTGTCCGCTCAAAGAGGCTAAGAGAACCCCTTTCATGTTCCAGAGATTAACCTGTTTGTCCTTGCTAACCGAAGCAATCATCCTACCATCGGGACTAATTGCCATACCGTAAATCTCATCGGTGTGACCAAATAGGCTGTGCAGTGGTGTACCAGTAATATTCCACAACTTAACAGTGGTATCTCTGCTACCGCTAGCTAGGGTTCTGCCGTCGGGACTAAAAGCCACACTGTGGATAACATCACCATGCCCTTTGAAGGTTTTAAGCAGAGTACCTTCCAGGTCCCAGATTTTGATGGTTCGATCCCAGCTAGCTGAGGCAATAGTCTTACCACTAGGGTGAAAGTCGACATCCCACACCTTATCGGTGTGACCATAGAAAGTCTTGAGTAAAGTACCATCAACATTCCATAGTTTGACAGTTTTATCGCGGCTCGAAGAGGCTAGTAGCTGTGCATCAGGACTAAAACCGACACTTTCGACAAAGCT
Source organism: Rhizobium sp. Q54 (assembly GCA_943367755.1). Lineage (GTDB taxonomy): Bacteria > Cyanobacteriota > Cyanobacteriia > Pseudanabaenales > Pseudanabaenaceae > PCC-6802. The sequence continues at coordinate 36,707 of CALRKB020000012.1, forward strand.
ATCATGCCCCTTTAAAGTCTTCACAATTGTGCCGTTAGTATCCCACAGCAAGATTGTCCGATCGGCGCTACCTGACGCCACGATTTCACCGTTGGGACTAAAGCAAACACAGGTAACCCAGCGGCTATGACCACCGCGCATAGTTTTGAGCAGCGTTCCGTTGATTTTCCAGAGCCTAATCGTAGTATCTTCACTAGCTGAGGCAATTAATTCACCATTGGGGCTAAAGCTGACATCCAAGACGGGACCTTCATGGCCTTTGAGCGTATGCGTAGTTTTTTCCACAAATAAGCCCGTCTCTTCGTTAAAGTGCCAGAGTTTCAGGGTGTTATCACGACTAGCAGAGGCAAGCGTCATACCATCGGGACTAAACTCTACACTGGTTACCCAATTAGTATGGCCGTAGAGTCTTTGTAGCAGTTTGCCTTTGGCATCCCAGATATTGATGCTGCGATCGCTACTACAGGAGGCAATCAGCATGCCATCGGGACTAAAACTAACGCGATTCACCCAAAAGCCATGACCTTCCAGGCGGTTATATTCGTTAATCCCATACATTACCTGCTCTAGGGCTGTAGTCGTACGAATTTGGGTATTAGGCTTCAGATTGATCGATCTTTGTGCCAGTTGCGAAGTTAGCCTTTTTAGTTGCACGCCGGCGATCGTGCAGGCAATCAGGGCTTCGATGTGATTATTCGATAAATAGAGAGCTTCGGACGACATGGTGAGAGCGACAATACGCTCGTTCAGCTCGCCCATCTCTGCCTGTAGTCTGTGCTGCTTTTCTGAGTCCAAACTCTTGGCTAAGTCGCGACTGAGTTTCTCCAGGCGATCGGCATCGGCAGCTCGACTTTGGGCTGCTTCAAGTATTTGCGCCTGCATTTGCTCGCGCTCATCAACACGCTTACTGGCTTCTAGGAATTCTAAATCCGTATGGCTCAGTTTTTGCCCATGGGCCCACTTTAAGCCTTCAGTTAGTCTAGCTCCTCGCAGCAGCGCAGATTCGTCTCTTTCTTCGGAACGGATCCATACTTGCAAAGCCTCCTGATAGGGGCAGTTGCGTAGAAGTGCCAGCGGCACTTTTTGATTGAGCTTGATTATAACTATGGATACATCATCGTCGGGAATTTCCTGGCCTGAAAAGCGATCTAAGGCAATTTTCAAGCGATCGCGAATTTCTGGAGCCGTATAATGAGCTAATTCAGCGATCGCGTTTTGTAAAGGTGAAGTGCCATCGGGGCCAATTGCAGAGAACTCATCAGCGTTAGAGTTAGTGGCTTCGGACAGGCCATCACTAAAGAAAACTACAACATCCCCCTCGGAGAGCAATCTTGTGGTTGTTTTATAAAAAGTATCGCCAAATCTACCTAAGGCAATACCCGGATTCACAACTTCTTCACATACGCGTTTGGCGGCGCGATAAATAATCGGGCCGGGTATACCAGCATTACCCAAATGTAGTTCATAGCTACCAAGATCTAGGGCTCCATAGGCTAAAGCTACAGCATCTTCGGTTCGACTTCTACAGAGTAGATGATTCAAGGAATTCAGAACCGATACAGGGTTTTGTAGCTTACCCTGGGAAGCATAGGCATCGAGTTGCCCTTTAAACAAAGCCGCATGAATAGCTCCAGCTACTGACTTACCTGATGAGTCGGCGATCGCCACAGCTAGCAGCCCAGGTTGTTCTAAAAACTGGTAGTAGTCTCCCCCTAAGTCCACTGCTGTCCATACATCAGCCGCAATATCCAACCCTGGATATGATGGCAAAGTCTGAGGCAGCAGGCTTCTTTGCAGAAGTCTACCGCTGGTCAGGTCGCTGGAAGCATGATTCAACTGCATATTGGCAATTCAATAAACTACAAAAAGCAGGATAGAAGCGCAAAATAAAACAAGCGGCAAGTCAGGTCAACACGACACAAAAATTTGATTTGCGTGCATAAATTAGCACTTACTGAGTCTTGTTGACATCAACACCGATCTCAACTGATCTCACCATCTTTAGTATTCTAGCTCCTAGACCTCTAACCTACTTGCTATAATCTACCCATCGCACCACAAATTTCATCACAGTAGAGTTGAGTCGCCGATCTTCGCACAGGTACTAGCCAGAATTGCCCAGTCGATCGCTGATATCTGTGAATAGCTAGTGTATAATCCTGCCTTGTAAACTCAACTTATTAAAGCTCAAGATAATAAATCCTGAGGGGGTATAATTAGTTCACTAATTCAAGCAGTAGTTCAATCTTTGTATTAAGCTGAATCTAGGTGGTAGGGTGAAGTTAAGTAGGATGAAACGATCTACCAGTCATCCTGATAATTGGCCTTCTCCCAGATATTAATTGCATGGAAGAATTGATATTTAGGTAATCCTACATGGATCGAGCATGAGCGATAACCCCATAAAATTTCGGATCTCTATTCCGCCAGTTATGGGAGCGGAGTGCGTTCCAATTGCAGCAGTAGAGGTAATAGCTCGCAGGATGAGATTTAAGCCAGATCGGGTGCAGGATATTGTCCAGGCACTGACAGAGGCTTCTGTAAATGCTATCATGTACAGCACTTCTGAGATGGATGTGGACATCGTTATCATCGCCATGCATAATAGCTTAATTTTAGAGGTAAGGGATCGCGGTCCTGGCTTCAACCCTGATAGCGTACCACCACCTGATTTTGACTTGATCTCTGAGATTGGAGTTGAAAGTGGTGGTTTTGGCATACATATGATTAAATCTTTGGTAGATAAGGTTGAAATCGAATCTTCCGATCAGGGTACATTAATCCGTATGAGTACATTTTTATCCAGTCCTGATTCAAGTTCACTGACACCTCAAACATGACTTACTCTTCTTTTTTGCAAGATGAACTGAAGATCTCCGAGCAAATAGACGGAGATAAGGTCGTTCTCCAACTCCATGGTGCTCTGAGCGTCACGACTGTGCCATATTTTCGCGAAGTCGTCCAGCCTTATCTAGAGCGCAGCTTCAGCGCCATAGTCCTTGATTTTGATGGCGTCACTAAGATTGTCAGTCGCGGTGTTGGTGCAGCCATTGATATGGCTGTACAGGCAAAGAAACAAGGTGGTAAGCTGCGCTTGATCAATGTTGGCAAGTATGGCCGATCGCTTTACATTCAAGGCGTGCATTTAGTTGCCGATGTGCCTGAATTAGAGGGCTTTGAGCCTTAATGCCCTGGCATAATAGTTAAATTCAGGCAAACATTTCAGGACAGCGATCACGCAATTCGGCATTGAGCCTGGGCAATTGCGATCGCATTTCCAGGTACCATTCGCGGCGTGCCTGATAATGTTGGCTCAGCAGGCGGTTTTCTGCTACCCACTCATAGGCGCGATCGGCTAACTGCTGGCGCAGCGAAGCATTTACGATCAACTCGTCTAATTTTTCGGCAAAATCATCAGGGGAATTATAGATCAGTCCGGTTTCACCTGCCAAAATCGTATCGGCATAGACAACGGGACTAGCTAGTGCTGCAACACCATGCCCCGCGTATTCGAGAAATTTCAGATCCGACTTCATCTGATTAAACTGGGTATCAACTAGGGGCAGGATGCCGATATCGCAGGTATGGAGGGTAGCCTGATATTCTTCGTAGGGGCAAAAGGGCTGAAATTGTTTTTGGTCTGTGGCAAGAGCATCAAAAAATTCGCGATCGTGGATTACCTTGGCGACAACATGCTTATGCTTGCGCAGTATGCGATTGAGCGCAGGCATGAGCGGTTGCCAATCATTCTGTCGATTTAAGGCACCAAAAAATAGTTGCACCGGATTGCGATCTGTATACTGGCGTTTTGGCGGTAGATAGGCCAGTTGGTTCGCAAATGCTTTGACATTGGGATTAAATTGCTTTAAATGGTTGGCTAATCGCTCTGTACTGGTTTGGATGCAATGGGAGCTAATGAATAGTAGAAACTTATTGTCAGCATTCTCCGGCCAATAATAGGGATCGTCGTCATGCTCCGCCACGATTAAAAAGTCGCGTTGCAAAAGCGCTTTTTGCCTTTTGATGTCTTGGGGATATAACAATAGAGCTCTCTGCCAGATAAATATTTTTTCCTCCTCTGGCATCGCCATCTGCAAGTTGATAGGCTGATTTCGCAAAATATTAATATTACGCGTACCTGGAATTGTTGATGTAAAGTTACTCGGTTCGTAGACGCGGATACGGGCACAGCCTGCAGCCGCAGCGATAAAAGTTTGGATCAGTAAGCGCGATTTAATTGGTGATTTTGTGGCTCTGACTAAAAAGGCTTGCGCACGAGCGATCTTTTGAAAGTTATCGGGTAGTAAGCCCAAGTATTCAACTAAGGGAGCAATCAGGGTTTGGAATTTCTCAAACTGCTGGCTTTGCTCCGGTGATAGTTGAGGATAATCGGCCTGAATTTCGTAAATGTGGAGGCCAGCCGCAACAAACATCTTCCCGATCGTGTCAACGGTGGCGAAATAAATTTGATTGGGCGCGGCCATAAACTCAGGCTCGCTATCCCACACGCCCCGTATAAACTTAGAGATTCTCAGCCAGTATTGTGGGTTAGGCATATATGCTAATGCTTGACCATCATCTTTAAGCCACTGGCTATGTTGTCTGAAACAATTTTCAAGATCGGCCACATCGCCTAGTACGTTTCCATAGACTAAGCAATCTACCTCTCCTAGTAGAATTGGTAAGTCAGCGATCGCATTCACAACAGCATCTAAGCGCGTAGCAGCAATCTCCACGTCAGCGGGATTAGTCTCAACTCCAAAATACTGGCAACGAGGATTTATGCGTTTGTAGTGTTCGCCCATCATGCCATTACCACAGCCAATCTCGACAATAACGTCGGCGTGGGCAGGCAGAAGTCTCAACAACAAATCTGGGTATGAATTTTTTGGTAAATCGGGCATAAATTTCTGACCAGGACTGCGCACAGGTTATAACATTTTGCTGGCGCTATAGAAATCCTAATTGGGCTTGCGATAAATAGCCAAATATAAAGCTTGCCTAAATAGGCTTGAATTCGATAGTATAATTAACTGTCGCAATAAATCTCGTGAGCAATAATGGCTAAGAAAAGTATGCTGGAGCGCGAAAAGAAGCGCGCAAAGCTGGTTGTAAAATATGCAGCCAAAATGGAGTCCTTAAAAGATCGACTAGCTTCAACTGAGTTGTCCCAGCAAGAAAAGATTACCCTGCATCGCGAGTTGCAGCAAATCCCCCGCAATGCTAACCCTACCCGCCATCGCAATCGTTGCTGGTTAACTGGTAGATCGCGCGGCTACTACAGAGATTTTGGCCTATCTCGCCACGTTTTCAGAGAAATGGCTCACCAAGGTCTACTGCCTGGTGTGACTAAGTCTAGCTGGTAAGTTGGTAATATTACCTAAGGATGTACAAGCCAAGCCCTTTGAATGGGCTGGCTGAGGGTTTGCACCAAAGGTGACAACTGGGTGATTTCTTGCAGACCATGTGCTGTTTGAATTTCAATACCCTGCTGGTAGAGCGTGTAACCTTTGGTGAGAGCTACTCGGACACCGTAATAATATTGAGGGTCAAGTCCCTGACCTTTTAGTTTAATCTCTAGTTTGGCTTGTAAGTCTTGCCTTTCTAGTTCGCTATAAGCGCTTATATCAGTAGTTTTGAGTAGATCTCGATCTAAGAAGCGGCGACATAGATCGGACAATATCCCATCTGTACTATAGCGCCAACGATGAATGTGGTAAGTAAAGACAATATCATCAGCAGCTAAGTAAGTTGGGCAGTCTAAAGATTGCGGATCTTGAGATAACCAGGCTGTAACAATCGGATCGGCTTCTATTTGCTCTAACTGCAGTAGTAATCTGGCTCTAGCAAAAATTTTGTCTAGCGTGAATCGGGCTGCTAAGTTCTTGGGGTGGTTATAGACTTGCAAATACATAAAGTAACGCACGGTTAAATAGTGCTCGATCGCTACTAAACCTTTTCTTGTCACTACCAGGCGTTGCGTAACTGGGTCGTAGCTCATCGCCATCAAAATTCTGTCGAGGTCAAGGTGACCATATTGCGCGCCGGTGAAGTAGCTGTCTCTGAGTAGATAATCCAGGCGATCGCAATCTAATTGGCTAGAAATGAGCTGGCTGACTAACGGCAGCGGATACTGCTTGGTAAATACCCGATCTAGGGACCCCAAAAGTTGGTGATCGTAGCTCGCGATCGCCTCGCCAATGTACGAATGCTGAATTAACTTCCGCGTCCATACTTCATGCTGACTGCCAAAAATCTCTTCGCCAGCATGACTAAAGGGACCATGCCCAAGATCGTGTAACAACGCTGCAATCAGCGTTACGGCCCGATGTGGTGCCAAACTAGGGTAAAGATGGGCGATGCGATCGAAGGCTCGCCGGGTTACGGCCATCACGCCCAGAGAATGCGTAAAACGCGAGCCTTCCGCACCATGAAAAGTAAAGCAGGCAGTATCTAGCTGTCGAATCCGCCGCAATCGTTGAAACTCTGGCGTATCGATTAAGCGAATTAAGAGTGCTTCAACCGCATCATCGCCGCTGAGCGTAATTGCTCCATGTAGTGGATCGTGATAGGTGCGAGATTTACCTGGGAGCATCTAGCAATGTGATATAGATTAATCCAGATTATGCTATATCCTGCCAGCATGAGGTGAAGATTGTGACTCATTCCAAAGATAGCCTAGATTACCTACTGGTTGCCCAGGTTACAGATATCCATCTAACTGACGATCCTCAACAGTTAGTGATGGGAGTGAATACAGAAGCATCCTATTGCGCAATTTTGGCAGAGCTGGCAGCTCTACAACCAGCACCGCATTTGCTCTTGCTGACAGGCGATCTGACGCAAGATGGTAGCGAACCCGCCTATGCCAGATTGCAACAATCTCTGGAATTATTAGGGATACCTGCATATTGCCTACCAGGTAATCACGATACTGTGTCAATTATGGCCAAGGAATTGACTGGTATTGCAGTGCATTGGGATATATGTATACAGATGGGTGGATGGCAGTTTATCCCGCTCAATTCAGCCATTGAAGGACAGGTGCATGGCTATCTGGCGGCGGCAAGTCTGGTCTGGCTGGATCGACAACTTAGAGATCGCCCTAATCTTCCTACCTTAATTGCAGTGCACCATCCCGCGATCGCGCTCGGCTGTGACTGGATCGATAAGAGTGGCTTGCAGAACCAAGCGGAGTTTTGGCAAATATGCGATCGCCATCCCCAAGTTCGAGTCATTCTCAGCGGTCATGCTCATCAGGAATTTGATACCAACTTCGATCTTCAAAATAGCGGCAGTACGTATCCTGCAAGGAACCGCGATTCCAGGGCACGTTACCTTATTACTCCCTCAACCTGCGCTCAGTTTGCCCCCCAAACGGAAAAATTCACCCTCGATCGGTGTAACCCTGGATTTCGCCTGCTGCGCTTTTATCCCCATGGAAAAATCGAAACAGAGGTACGCAGACTGACCAACGATTGGCAATTAGATCGGCCAGTTTAATCTTTGAGAAATACTGGAGAGCTAATTAACGGTTGCCTATTTTCAGCCATTCAAATACCTGAGCGGCGGTAAGAGTCAGGTTAACTCCTTCTATGACAAGAAGTTGAGAGTTTCCCCTACAGATTACAGGTTCCTGTTGTGGGGCAAAAATCAGTACAGAATAGTCATCAGGATCGATCAGCCACCCTAGTTTAGTCCCATATCTCAGGCAATGCAGGAGGTTGTCAATCACACGGGTGGCTTGTTGAGTGGGGGAGAGGATCTCGATCGCCCAATCGGGGGCTTCCATAAAGTTATCTTCTGGCTCGCCTAGCTCATTCATTGGAAGTCTGTTCCATGCCACTACGGAAATGTCTGGGACTATTGAGCGGCCAGCAAAATTACAGCGCAACTCTGGCAGTGCTGTGTAGTCTTTGCTGCGATCGTCAATCTGAGCTAATAGACGCTTCTGGAGAATGGAGTGTCGGATTTTAGGCATGGGCTTTTGGCTGACATCCCCATCCATATATTCCCAAGCTGGAGAATCCTCGATATAAGGCTGTTTGAGGAATTCTTCAAGCGTAAGTAACTGGATTTGGAAAGCAGCCATCTTTTGTTACGGATCTTAGAGCAGGTCTTAAATGTGTTCGGGGAGGATATGCAATGGCAGCGCGATGCCAAGACCGAGGGCAACTAGAATGCCTCCAGTCAACCACGATCGCAAGCGCACAAGACTAAGTTGATTCACAAACCAGTGGCTGGCTGAGCCGACGATCAAACCCATGATGATGTACCAGGTAGTGCATAGAATACTGTAGGTACTCCCCAATACAAAGATTTGTCTCGCTAAAGGGTAATTAGGATCGGCAAATTGGGGTAAAAAGGCGATAAAGAATAGCGCGATCTTGGGATTGAGTAAGCTGGTGAGGACGCTTTCGCTAAAAATGCCGATCGCATCGATCTTATGCTCTGTGGCAAGCGAATGCGCACTTTTGCGATCCAAAACAGTGCGAATGCCCAAATAAATAAGGTAAGCCGCCCCTAAATACTTGATCGCCTCATAGGCAACATCGGAAGACATCAGCAGGGCAGACAGGCCAAATGCAGCCGCAGAGGTATGCATCAGACAACCTAGCCCCACCCCAAAAGCAGCAATAATCCCTGCCTTTTGTCCTAATTCCATACTACGCGTCGTCACATATAGCGTATTGGGGCCAGGTGTCATAATTAGAGTAATCGCTGCAGTCAAGAAAATTAAGAAAGTGGTTGTACTCGGCATATTTCTCTGTTGGACGCCATACTAAACGCCATAAAAAGTAGGTAGAGGTGTCAAAATGCACAGTTGGGATCTATCTTAGCTAACTTAGCTGAGCGACAAACAAAGATGGTTAGTTGCAGAATGCTGGGGATTAACAGGTCATACTTAACAAATTCTCGCATGTTAAGGAACTTTATCGTTAATTTCATGCAAGTCAAGCATTCACCCATTGCTAGTCGGGAGAGGTATGAGAGGTAATATATGCAGCACTTCACAAAAATATCGGTATTGGCAGTAGCAGTCGCTACTAGCGTAATGCTGTTTGAGTTCCCAACTAGCTTAACTTCCATCCCTTCAGTTCAAGCTGTCCAACTGCGTAATGGCAGGACCTACTTCACTCAGCCACCCACTTTAGTTGATGCTGAAACAACCGTAAATGCTGTCTATGCCTGGGGCGCCACATATTACTTTACGCTGAAGCTACCAGACAATGCTGGTGAACCAATGCAGAGAGTTACTATTCATCAATATGAGGGTGGAGAGAATATTGGATTTGATTTAAAAGAGAGCTTTGTATCGATAATTACACCATCAGGTGAGAAGAAGAGATTGGATGCGGAAATTACTCTGTCAGCTAGCGATCCGCGCATGGTAACGATTACTTTTACACCACCGATTCCTCCTGGGAATGCGATCGCGATTGGCTTACGTCCTTACAATAACCCTCGCTATAGTGGTGTTTATCTATTTGGAGTGACTGCATTCCCAGTTGGCGAGTTATCTCACGGTCAGTTTCTGGGATTCGGAAGACTACAATTCTACGATCATGGAGATCGCAGCGGTATTTTCCCGCACTAACATACCTTTAGCCAATCGAATAGCTGTCCCATTTGCATTTGAAGAGCATTAGCAAAATCAGGAACGAATAATATCTCTTTTCACGAAGAGATGCAATTAGCTGTTGCAGATGCTTTTCGAGCGTTAGAATCACAATTGCTTCCTAAACTTTAGGCCTTATCAACTCTATAACAGCAATTTCGCGATCACCAAACGCTAGTAATGAGATCGAATCACCATCTGCAACTACGCTCTTGCTGAGATAACCATTGGGACTGGGATCGCGGAAAATGTTGATTTGGCGATTAATCACCTCAAGTACCCAATATTCTATAATTCCTGCTTTGGCATAGAGAAGTGATTTTAGCTCTAGATCTCGTTTTATGGTTGTATCAGCAACCTCAATTAACAAATATACCTGCTCAGGCGTAGGGTGATTGTTCTCATAGTCAAGCGGATCTGAGGCTACAACTGCAATATCTGGCTCTGGTTCGGAATATTTATCTAGTTGAATCGGGTCTTGGAGTCGCACTAAAACGTGATCGCCTAAAACTTTCCGCAACATGCGATCGCATCGCGTCACCGCTGCACTATGCCCTGCCCCTTTTGCTGCCATTTGCCAGATTTGCCCTTCGATTAGCTCTACTCTTTCTTCAGCGCCTAAAATCCCCACATCAGCCATGCGGTGGTACTCTTGGACATTTATAAGTCTTACTTGGGTGCTTGCCCGTTCCAGTACGTTCATAATATTCCCAATCATTTCCCATTTTGGGTATAGCTCTTCTAGGCGATCGTCCGCGATCACCTACTCACTATTTTTGCATCCATTTGCATTTGTTTTGATTGTTAAAACAACGAGCATAGAGGGACTCGAACCCCCGACACCCAGGACCGGAACCTGGTGCTCTATCCACTGAGCTATATGCCCTACGTGGGCGATCATAACATATTCGCCCCCACAGGCTTTTACTCTAACGCACCTGAATCCCGAAATTGCGAACTTGGTCAATTAGATGTAGCGGCAGTAAAACACGACTGGGGCAAACATTGACACCCGCTGCATTTAAAGCCTGAGCTGTCCAGGTATTACAGGTTAGCCAAAATCCATATTGTGGTACAGCAGCATAGAAATTACTCACCCCATACTGGCCGCTACCAGGTAACGGTGGTATGCGATCGCCCTTGGCATCTCTGCTAAAAGTCGTTTGGACGTATTTGAAGAGACTGTTAAAGCCGGATTCCGAAAGATCTAACCGCCAAACTGGATTTTGCTGAAAATATTCATTGGGTGTTTCGCTGAAGCCAACCACATGGATGGTACTGGGTGTAGGCAGAAAAAAAGCCCTAAACATGGCAGGAATAGATTTATCGCCTGCATAATAGAAATCGCGATCGCCCCAACCCACCTCGACATAGGGAGCTTGCCGCCATGCTTCTGGCCCAATTGGGAGCAGTCCTTGCTGCGACCAGGCTAAACCCGTGTGCCAATCGTGCTGGATCACATAAACTGCACGCGAGGGGGTTCCAGGCTGGGGAGGGAATAACCCGAGCTTTGGCTGCGGACAAGGCGTCAGCAAGATAGCTGCTACTATGCTTAGAAGCCCTAAGCAGATCGCAATTACCCACTTTCTTCTCCACCAGGCAATTAAATATCTAACCGCAAACAAATGCAAACCCGTAGATTTTAACCGTGTATTTAAAGAGTCTCAGCTTAAAGCATTTCCGCAATTATAGCGATCAGGCAGTCCAGTTTGCAGCTCCCAAAGCAATTGTGGTTGGTAATAATGCTCAGGGTAAATCTAACTTATTAGAATCTGTGCAACTACTGGCTACCCTGGGATCGCATCGGGTGAGTCGCGATCGCGATCTTGTCCAGGAAGGTGAGACCCTCGGTGAAATTAGGGCAATCTGCGATCGCGCCCAGGTACCAATGGAGTTAGCGATCGCTTTGCGTACTAGTGGACGGCGATCGCTCTCTATCAATGGCGTTAACCTCACACGGCACATTGAGTTTTTGGGACAGCTCAATGCCGTCTTGTTTTCCAGCCTCGATCTGGATTTGGTACGCGGTAGTCCCGACTGTCGCCGTAACTGGTTAGATAGCGTTCTGATTCAGCTAGAACCAATTTACTCCAGCTTGCTCCAGCAATACCACCAGGTTCTCAAGCAGCGCAATGCACTGCTTAAAGCAATTCGTCAGGGCAAAGTAAACTTCGATCCACAACAGATGGCACTCTGGGATGCGCAACTAGCCACAACAGGTACGCGGCTAGCCCGAAGGCGATCGCGGTTGTTACAGCGCCTGAATCCGATTGCCGATCGTTGGCACCAGGCGATCAGTGGAGGTAGCGAGCATTTAAATCTTACCTATGCCCCCAAATTTGACTTTGTTGATACCAATGCGATCGAAGATATCCAGCAAGCTTTTCTAAGCAGACTGCAACAAAAAGCGATCGCCGAACAACAACAAGGTACTAGCTTAGTAGGCCCGCACCGTGACGAAGTAGTTCTAACAATTAACCAAACTCCGGCGCGCGAATATGGATCGCAGGGACAACAGCGCACCCTAGTTTTGGCTTTGAAACTTGCGGAGCTAGAACTGATTGAGGCCGTAACTGGGGAAACACCCTTACTATTACTAGACGACGTGCTGGCCGAGTTAGATTTGCACCGCCAAAACCAATTACTTGACGCCATTCAAGATCGGGTACAAACTATCATCACAACAACGCATCTAGGGTCATTTGATGCCCAATGGCTCAACTCTGCCCAAATTTTTCAGGTTGAAAATGGTAAAGTTATTGGTAAAGTTTAGTTAAGCACCTTAATTGTCTTAACCACTACCTTAACTGCTATGGCATCTGAATATAATGCAACCAAAGACCGTGAGTCTTTGTTATCAGAAGCAAAACCTAGTTATGTCAAGCTAGCAATGCGAAATATGGTTAAGAAGGGCAGTACTTCCCTCTTGCACTTTGGATTAACCATATTCGGCGTGGTGGGACTGCTGATCGGCCTAGCAGTAGTATTTCGCTAGATTATTCCACTAAGTAATTTCAGCCTCAGCGCTTACAACAAAATTCTTAGTGGGTATACTTCACATTAGAGAAAACCTCAGGTTTGGGAGCCTCAAGTTTTGAGTATCGACCTTCATCTGGAGCAACACCCTACATTTACTGACTTAGATACCATAACCGCCCAAGACTGGCAACAGTGGTTTCAGGTCTGGCTCACACATCTTCAGCAGGATGCTAACTATGAGATCGCCCTGCGTTTAACTGATGATGATGAGATCCAAAAGCTAAATGCCCAATATCGCCACCAGGATCGTCCTACAGATGTTTTAGCATTTGCGGCGCTAGAAGCAGATATACCAGAGTTACCACCAGATTTAGCAGGTTCAGAAATTGAGCCTATTTATTTAGGTGATATTGTGATTTCTGCAACTACGGCTGCGGTACAGGCGCAAGAGCGAGATCACTCGCATCAATACGAACTTGTCTGGCTAGCGGCACACGGGCTTCTCCACCTATTGGGATGGGATCATCCTGACGAACCTAGTCTAGAAAGAATGTTGGAACAGCAAGACGTTTTGTTAAGTCTGATCAACATCAGAGAGTTCACACCAGATACAGTGAAATCGCAAGTTTCTCAGAAATAGTGCAAGAACCTAATCTTAATACCCCAGATCGTATGAAATCTAATCTTTCAATTGCAGCTAATCTATCTCCAGAACTAAGTCATAGGACTTTGGAAGAGCCAAGTCTGGAACCCCCTATGACGTTCAACGCTAAAATCTTCTACGGACGTGCTAAGGCTCTACAAGTAGCTCCCAATCTTTTTGCCAGCTTTAAATTTGCCTGGGCAGGTTTAAGCTATGCGTTTGTGACCCAGCGAAATTTCCGCATCCATGTCCTGGTTGGCTCGGTTGCTTTGGCACTAAGTATCTACTTCCATCTACCATCGGTTGAGTTAGCTGTGATTGGACTCACCGTGGGTGGGGTATTAACAATGGAATTACTCAACACGGCTTTAGAAGCAGTTGTAGATTTGACCGTAGGTCAGTCCTATCACTTCTTAGCCAAAATTGCCAAAGACTGTGCTGCTGGTGCCGTTTTAATTGCCGCCTTTGCTGCTTTAGTAGTAGCTGGCACACTACTCTTGCCACATATTCTACTAGCGCTTACTTTCTAGCTAATTCCCAAAATTCTAGATTCTTAGCTTTAACTAGTGCTAGCCGGCCCTGCTATGCCCAAACTCTGGAAATACTAGCGGTTCACTAAGGGATTGTTGCATAGTTCCTAAAATCGCCTGGAGGTAACCTCTGAGCGATTGGAATTTCCTCCAATTCGGTTGATACGTGCCATCACTTTCTAACTCGAATAACCTACCTGTAAATAGATCGGAGCTAAGTGTGGGATCGCTGAGGAACAGGCTCTGCTCTTGCTCTTGCCAGGGAAAAAGTCCCATCGGCAGGTCGCCTTGCAGGATGGTGAGAATGCGATCACGACAGGATTTAGAATTAACACCGCGATTTTGTAGCTGTTGCATGAGCTGATTTGGTGTAACTGCGCTTTGCAAATTCAGTCGGCAAATCTCTTGCAATAAGAAGTAGTCAGAATACTGTTGCCGCGAAATATTGAGCAGATAGCGGTACGTTGGCGCGATCGCTAAACCACTAGCAACTGTGGATGGGGGCAAGCTAGCAATTTCAGCATTAGGCAGTTTTTGCTCCAACCATCGCGACAAGCTGGGTAGATTTGTCGTACCACCTAACTTCCATACTGACATCACTTCATCAGCGATCGCACCGGAGTTACTGAGTAGATCGTTTAATGCACGATTGAGATGTTGCAGAAATGGCTGGATTACCTGACTTTCTAGCTCTCGCCGCCACACCATTAAGGGGCGATCGCGTACTGTAGTTATCCATTGGTCGAGATCTAAATGAGTAGATAGATCGAGCTTCAATTGCTCGGCAGCGTTCAGCAATTCTAATCCCACTGGTGAACTGATTAAAGCTTTTTGTAAGTCGGCACGCAGCCCAGGCGCAGGATCGCCAGGAGCAGGCATCAGCAATCGATCTAGATCGCAGGCATCGCGATCGGGATTAGCCAGCGATCGCCAGTGGGGGTAGAGCAATTGCACCACGATATCCTGGTTCAGACTCAACCCAGCATAATCCAATCCACGACTGCTGAGATTACTGCGCCCAATAATGCCATTATTTACCTTTGCCAGTAATAGATCCGTCGTTTCCGCACCAATGTTAATAATTAACGTATTATCTTGCAATGGTCTATGGCTATGGATGAGAGAAAATAAAGGCGCGATCGCCTGATCGATAACCATGACCTGCTCTGCCTGATTCACAATCTTGCTTGCTAGAACTGCCTCTCGTAGATTATGCACATAGGTATCTGACCATGCAGTGGGATGTCCCAAAATTACGGCATAAATTCGATCTCGCATAATTTCGCGCAGATCGGGTAAACTGCCACAGGTAGCCGTAGATTGCAGTTTCAGGAGCAGTTGTTTGAGCAGGATCTGGAAATATCGCAGAGGAATGCGTTGTTGCTCTGACCACTGTACGATCGGCTGCCAGGCACTCACTCCCTGATATGGTAAGCCTAGTTTTAGCAGTTTCTTGAAGTTAACTAGTGCCACTGTATCAGAGCAATCTCCTTGATTGGGAATTGCCTCAACACCTGCTGATGCTGGAAATGAATCTATTGGTTCTATTGAATCTAATATATCTGTGGTCATGAGATCGGCAGAGAAGCTGCCAACACTTGCAAGATAGTCATCACTCGCATCAAATGAGAGAGGATAGACTTTACCAGTAGTTGCATCGTACAAACTCGCCCGCAGGGCGTTGCTGCCAAAATCGACACCTAGAAACCAGATATCATCAATGCTATAGCTGCGATCGACTATCACTTCAGGGGGGTCTGCAAAATTTGATTTGGCCTCTGCAATGGTTATTTTTTTTGCTGCGGCAATAGATTTTGAATTACCATTGATTGATATAAATTGGGATTCGGCATCAGCAAACTCTGTCAGCATAATCTCATCCTCTGAGATGGATTGTTCTGCCTCTTTTGGTATTTGAGACTCCACGATCGCTGCTATTCCTTCATCCACTCCCAATGACTTTTCTGCAACCAAGCTATGTAAAGTTAGATCGAATTCCTCAATCATGGAAGGTGAGGGAGGAGATGCATCTGCGATCTTCGTGTCGATCGCTGTGTCTCCTACCATCGGATTGTGTTCTGCCATTTTAGTCTCCTCGCCTGACCGCACGTTCTGGACAATTTTACTCAGATCCTGCCGAAAGTCTACTGTGGAGTCAAAGATCGCGGCTTGGTGTAGATTTTGCTGTTCGGAGTATTGTTTAACTAGCCGATCGGCAAGCCGATCCTGCAGTTGCTGCGGTTCCAACAATTGCTCGGTTAAGTTGTGCCGTTGCTCGGAAAGTTGTTGAATTTGTGCCTGACGCCGAGTATCGAGGTTTGCAATTTCGGCTTGCAAGGCCTGCTTCTGCCGTTCGAGTTCCTGTAGTTCCGTGCTGAGCGTTGCCTGACGTTGAGCTTCTACTAAGTTTTTGATATTGCCGCTGATTTCTGCGATCGTCAACGCCCTTTCCACAGCTAAGGTTTGCTCAATTGCTTGTCTAAGAGTTTGACGCATATTCGCAATCTGGCGATCGTCACCTAACATCGCGTAATCTAATATTTCATTCACAATATTGCTAAGTTCCAGCGGCGAACTTAGTTGAGCAGATGGTGATAGCAATAGCCGCGTGGAGATCAACCTGTTTAGATCGGAGTCAGGCTTAGGTGGGGCGTCACTTTGCAAGTTCTTTGGCTGTTCTTGGCTCCCAACTAGCTGGTTAATTAAGAGGTGGCATTCTTGCTCCAGTGCATTGATGCTTTTTGGATCCCGAGCGCTTTCTAGCTGAGATCTCAGTTGCTTAAGCCTTTCTCTGCGCTGCATCACCTCATCAGTTACAACCTTAGTTGCGCCCCCCAACGGACGATTCAGCAAACTACTGATCTCTGCGATCAGGTGACTATTCTGAGCTGTTGACATAATGCGTTCAAGACTAACTCAATCCAAATAAAATTTGCATTCCGACCTCTGCACAGGCAATTTGACATCGTCCCCACTTTACTTGATTGAGAGCGGGGATCCCTAAATCCCACGACTTAGGTTTCTGCTGCTTTCCTTTGCGGTATTTTACATGTATGCCGATCAGGTCTCATGCTTGCTCAATGTACTTTAACTGCAAGCTCTGCGACAAGAACGTTGTTGACAACATTAACATCGCGATTGTTATAGGGTGCACATAATGGGCAATCTAACTCCCAGATATTAAGCGGCAGCTTATCCACAATGCCCACACTGCTGGTTGCGAGCCCTGTCCGTGCTGCTTTTCTGAGCATGGAGTCCCCACAGGTTAAGATGATATTATTAACTATCTATCAAATCAAAAATAAGTAGAGAAAAATATTTGACTTCTGATTCTGGAGATTACGCAAACCAATACTCAAACCAAATTGAGTCTGTAAAAGAACGGTTTGATCGAGAATACAGGCATGAGTCTTTTAACCTGCCTCCAGAAGTTGAAGCTATGCCGCTATTTCGCGAATGGATCAGTGGAGCTTTGGGTAGCAAAATTAGCTCGCACTTTTGGGATTTGGCACAGATCCACAAGCACGATCGCTGTCTAGATATTGGCTGTGGCGTCAGTTTTTTGATCTATCCCTGGCGGGAGTGGGATGCTTTTTTTTATGGGCAAGAAATCAGCGTTGTGGCTCGTGATGCGCTGAATTCGAGAGGCTCACAACTCAATTCCAAGCTCTTCAAGGGTGTGAAACTGGCTCCTGCCCATCATTTATTATATGAAGATAGTATGTTCGATCGCGCCATCGCCACGGGGTTTAGCTGCTACTACCCCATCGATTACTGGGCGATGGTATTGCAAGAAGTAAAACGAGTCCTTAAGCCTGGTGGCATATTTGTGTTCGATCTAGCCAGTCCTGATGCGGAAATTGCCGAAAATTGGGCGATTTTAGAGCTTTACCTGGGCGTGGAAGTGTTTTTGCATTCCTTAGATGGAATCGCCGATCTGGTGCAGGAATCTGGTGGGAAAGTTACAGCCACTAAAGATGGAGAGCTATACCGCATGTATCAAGTTATGTTTTAGCCTCTCTGTGCGATGTGAAGCTTAATGCTAAAATTCAGGACTAAATTAAAGCTTAATACTAACTATTCTATTTATGTCGACCGAGCCTTCTCTAGAAACAACTGGTGCCGATGCAATTGATGTGGCGATTGCCAAAGGCATTGACTTTGATGGTTCCCCCATCGATCCGAACAAATTATCGCTGTATCAAAATGTGATGGCAATTGAAGCTAACCGCCAGCGCAGTGGTGTTGTGAATACAATGCGATCGCGCATTGTACGGATTGGAGCTAAACACATACCACAGGCCGAGCTAAACCAGATGTTACTAGATGCTGGCTTTAATCCACTCAAAGAAAAAGAAATCGCTTTCTATTACAGCAAGTAATTTGGTGCTGCCAAAGGGGATAGTAATACTTTAGCGAGGATGTGACGCACGCAGCGCATCCTCGCTTTTTTAGGTCTAATTTTAGGGCTAATAGTAATTTAAAATTTTTTCGTGCTACGATTGCCCTCAAAAATATCTGTACCCAAAGAAATTGCAGGGTTGCTTATTGTGGAAACCGTGTTTGCAGGTCTAGTATTTTTAGATGTGGGTATACTACTGGTGATTATCGATAGAATGTTTAACGCCAAGCGGAACAACCGCACCAAAGGTCACGTAGAAGAGGAGGAAAACCTGACTCACTACGAGGCACTTCCTGACAATAAGGAATTGCAGGCAGGTTGGGAATTCAAAATTCTGCGGACTAATGGTAATGCTTTTAGCAATCGCGAAACGCTGAAGCGAGTATGCGCAGAGGAAAAACGCACGGGCTGGATTCTCCTAGAAAAACTTGACGATCGCCGTCTGCGCTTCCGACGTCCCATCTCCGCCCGTGCTAAAGATCGCTTGGCAAAAATCAATCCCTATCGCTCTCACTACGGTCTATCACCAGAAGCTGCTACTTTCATCACTATTGTTGTGTCAATGGTCGTTCTAGCTGTTCCTGCCTATTTGGGTTTTACATTCGCCAATAAACTACTTGGTAACTTTGATGCTAAATCTTTACAGTCAAAACCGGCAAAGGAATTACCTAAGCCAAAAGAAGCTGAAGTGGCAAAGCCAGTAAAAAACCCCATACCCAAAACATTGCCAAAGACAACCAGCAACTAAATTAGATTGTTGGGCATAGGCGATCACGATAACAAACCCCATACAAACCTATAATGAAGTTGCGTTCTGTGCTTGAGATCGAATGGAATTGAGATTTAGGTTTGCGATCGCTTCGGATCTGCATATAGCTTTACCCCATACAATTTGGGATCATCCCAGCCGATTTCATCTAGTAGAACTAAGCATTCCGGCGCTCGAAGTAGTTTTAGGTCACCTAGCACAGCTCGATCTTGATTTTCTGTTATTGCCTGGCGATCTTACTCAACATGGAGAGCCAGATAATCATGCCTGGTTAGCACAGAGGCTAGCAGAGCTACCCTATCCTGTATATGTCATTCCTGGTAACCACGATGTTCCGACTGTAGATAGTCTGGATAAATTTACACCCCATTACCGACCGTTCGGCTACAACAATCCAGCATTGCTCTACTATGAGCGCGAGGTCCTCCCGGGTGTACACTTGATTGGCTTGAATTCTAACCACTTTGATGACCATGAACGTCAGTTTGGCTGGCTCGATCGCGATCAACTCGATTGGTTAGAGTCAGTGCTCAGTCGGGTTAGCAAAAGCAAGCTCGTACTGGTGATGATTCATCATAATGTATTGGAGCATATGCCAGGACAGGCCAGTAACCCCCTGGGCAAGCGCTACATGCTTGGTAATGCCGATCGGCTGTGCCAGTTACTGCACCAAGCTGGGGTTAAATTGATCTTCACAGGTCACCTGCACGTTCAAGATATTGCCAAGTCCGATCGCTTCAACCTCTATGACATTACCACTGGCTCCCTGGTGAGCTATCCCCATCCCTACCGCGTGCTTACCTACGAGCGAGATCGCCATACAGAGCGATTGCTGGTCGAGTCCTATCGAGTCGATGCATTACCAGAACAGCCACACCTTCAGGATTTTTCGCGGGAATGGATGGGCGATCGCTCCCACCCATTTATGCTAAATCTGCTGACCAAGCCACCCTTAAATCTGCCAATGGCGATCGCCGAAACTATGACGCCCCACCTGCGTTATTTTTGGGCCAAGATTGCCGATGGTGATGCCGAGTTTAGCTTTCCCGATTTGCCCTCAACCGCAAAGAAATATTTTGAAGCCTTTAGCGATCGCCCCCCAGCGGATAATAACGCCATCTTAGAGCTATAGGCTATCTAATCATTTTTACTGAAAATAGGGGTACGCCTTACTAAGGTGAGGATACAAGCTCCGATCCCAAAGCACAGCCAGGCAACACCCAATCCCAATAATGGTAAAACTGCTACACCTTGAGCCTGCTTCAAGACTGCAAACGCTATGACTAATGCAATGCCGATTTCCCATGCTTGCAAGCGCTCGACATATCTGGGTGGATCGGGAATCAGGCTAGTAGGAGCAACCAGATTGAGGATATATCTCGCTACAACTGGGCTAACTAAACATACACCCATCAACATGATGCAACCTGGCAAAACCAGTCTTGGCGGTGCCGGCATAAATAACAATCCACCAAGTCCTAAAGCTACGAATGCCATTCCTGCAAGAATGCCTGCACCCTGAGGTAGCAAAATGCCAACTAAACCTATGCTGTCCCGCGTAGTTTCATGGCGGGCCAGATGACAACTATCTAATAAAGCTTTCCCTAGTTCGCTCTCTCCATCAGTTTTAGCAGTGCCTATAACTGCACTTGGGAGCGTAATATCCTTGTTGTACCCAACAAGCTGCATCCAACTCATATCGCCTTCACGCAATTTCACTACTTCCAGGCGAGAAAAGGCATGTAAATTAATTGTGAAGGCTGACTCTAACCCCCAGATGCCGCTAAATTTCAGGTTAAATATCTTTCGGGCTGGTTGCACCTCGATCTGCCAAGTACTCAAACCAGTTAAACCTGCCATCGCCATGGCGATCGCTAAAATCGTGCGAACTGAATTGGGTCCTTCTAGGGTTGTCCAGAAAACTACGCTAAACAAAAGCATCACCAGACTATTGAACTGACGTGGTTGTTGCCCTAATGAGGTTGGACTTACACGTACGGTGAGATCTGAATAAGTAATTACACTCAGGCGATCGGCTGCGGCTAGTTCCTGTTCTGTAGCTGGCTTAGTCAGTGCCAAACCTAACCATGTTGATATGCCTAGCAAACCTGCGCCCACGACAATCCATAGGATACCCACCAGCGCATCGACGATCTGTGATTGGGGGTTGAAGTTGAGCAGAGCTAGCAATACTAGCCAGCCGATGCCAATCCCTGTGATTAATTCATTGGAAAAGCTAAAAGGTGAATTTTGGCGACAATCTAACCAAATTGAGTGAGCTACATGCTTAGAGAGTAGAAATGCTAGCAATGTCAACGCCATCGCTAACACTGATAGCTGCGAGTTACCCAGTCGCAGCACGGGTGCGACACCACTGAGGATGATAAAAAAACCTGCCAATAGGGATGACATCGCAATTAAGTGAGCAGATTGCGACGCACCCCAATCTAATTTGCCTGAGACCAACTGACGATCTGATGGCATATTCAGACGTTTGCTGTAACTTCGGGACGGGCAAAAATCATACGACCTGCAGACGTTTGCAACGCACTGGTAACTACGACATGCAATTGCTTGCCAATATAGCGCCTTCCATCTTCTATAACTACCATGGTGCCATCGTCGAGATAACCGACTCCTTGAGTCGACTCTTTACCTTCTTTGATCACCTTGAGGTTGAGACCGTCACCTGGTAAATAGGTAGGCCGCAGTGCTTGGGCGAGATCGTTGATGTTGAGTACGTCAACCTGTTGGAGATTTGCCACTTTGTTTAAGTTGTAGTCATTAGTAACCAGCGTGCCACTAATTTCCTGGGCTAGTCTCACCAGCTTGGCATCAACGGTATTGATATCATCGTAGTCAGCAGGGTGAATAACGACGCGATCGCTGTAGTCATCGCGCATACTATTGAGAATATCTAGTCCCCTTCTACCGCGTACCCGCTTTTGATCGTTGGAACTATCAGCGATCGTCTGTAACTCTTGGATCACAAACTGTGGAATCAGGAGTTGTCCCTCTAAGAACCCAGTAGCCATTAATGTCTCAATCCGCCCATCAATTACACAACTCGTGTCCAGAATCTTGGTAGCCGCAGGCTTGAGCATCCCTTCTGCCAGCAAAGAACTCTCGATATTGTTGGGATTAATCAACCGCAGTAGGGCGCGCCCGTGCGTATCGGATAGCGTCATGCCAGTATAAGCGAACATGATACTAACTAAGATGGCGGTTAAAGGCTTAAAGAAGGAAAAATCATCGGGAATCGGTAATAAAAATAGCGGTGCGAGCATTAGGTTCGCCAGCAATAAGCCTACTACCAAACCCACAGCTCGACTTAGCAGGGCTTCTACAGGCATATCCCTGACTTTAATCTCAAGGCGACGGTAAGCATTCTGCGCAACTATGCCCAAAATCAGGCCAAAGAATGCACCAAAACCCAGCGCTACCCAGCGCAAACCCTCGGTATTAATTTTTGCGAGTACTTCCAGGGGTAATAGATCTACTCCATGAAAGCCAGTACCTGCACCCGCTAGAATGAATGAAAGAATAATAACGGCATCAATCATGATGGTTGCGGATCTCCGCTTTTTTATGAATAAGTTAAGGAGCCTACACTAGCTTAGAGCTTATCGCTGCCAACGCTCGCTCCCTTCAGCCTTTCTCAAGGCTTTATATACAATTCTACACAACTAACCTTTTTCCGCGATAAGGTCAACTAAGGGATTACCGTCTCTTCTAGCCCAATTCACTCCAAAAAATATCGCTTGCTTAGCATTATCTTTGTGTGGTTACAGAACTAACAGAACCAGTTGAGTCCATTTATCTCCATATTCCCTTTTGCCAGAGGCGTTGCTTTTACTGTGACTTTGCGATCTCCACGGGGGGGCAAGACTTAAAGGCACGCTATGTTGAGGCAATTTGCCAGGAGATTGCGCTGACAGCAGCTCAAGTTGCGATCGCTAACCGCCATCCTTTACAAACGATATTTTTCGGTGGTGGCACACCCTCCCTACTAGATGCCCGACAAATTACGACGATCCTGAACGCAATAGCGCACAACTTTGGCATTGCAGCGGAGGCTGAGATTTCTCTGGAAGCCAACCCAGGTACGGTAACGCTAGAGAGTTTACAAGGCTATCAATCGGCTGGGGTCAATCGCATTAGCTTGGGAGCGCAGGCATTTCAACTTGAACTTCTGGATTATGCTGGGCGCGGACATGGAGTTGATGAAATCTACGCGGCGGTAGAGGCGATCGCTCTGGCTGGAATTACGAATTTTAGTCTTGACTTGATTTCGGGGTTGCCCAATCAAGATATGACTCAGTGGCAGGATTCGCTCACACAAGCGATCGCTCTCCAACCGACCCATATCTCCGTCTACGATCTCACGATTGAGCCGGGAACTGCCTTTGGTAAACGCTATCAAGCAGGCGATCGCCCACTCCCTAGCGAAGAAGCCACCGTGGACATGTATCTATTCGCACATTCGCAATTGCAGGATGCGGGCTACGAGCACTACGAAATTTCCAACTATGCTCGTCCCGGCTACCAATGCCGTCACAACCTTGTCTATTGGCATAACCGTCCTTTTTATGGCGTGGGTATGGGTGCTACCAGCTATATCGAAAAATGCCGTATTGATCGCCCGCGTAAACTGCGAGATTATTTCCAGATGATCGATGCATGGCGAGATCGGGGTATTGTACCTACAGCACCTCCATGTTCTCCAAGTGCCGAGTTACTCGATACGCTGATGCAGGGGTTACGTCTAGCTGAAGGCATCAGTCTCAATAAATTACGGCAAAATTATGGTGATGCATTAGTATCAAAAGTCTTGAACTGCTTGCAACCATACTTTCAAAAAGGATGGGCTAAAATCGCAGGTGATCGCCAAGCACATTTGATGTTAGTAATCCCAGATGGTTGGCTATTTTCGAATGAGGTAATTGCCGATCTGTTTGTGGCTCTAGAATAGCTATCTAAACCTTAACCTAAACATTAACTCTAGGGCACTATCCAGAATTCTCCATAAACTTCTATAATCAATTGATACAAAAAGTAACAATCGTCCAGGCAAAAAAACTGAATGTCCTTTGACTTCATATCTTTGGAAGCGATTCAGAACCTCGCTCATACCTATGGTTACTGGTTTGTCTTCTTCGGCATCATGCTCGAAAATGCTGGTATTCCCATACCTGGAGAAACAATTACATTAGTTGGTGGCTTTTTCGCAGGTAGTGGAGAGCTGAACTATATTTTAGTACTTGCTTGTGCGACATCCGGCGCAATTATTGGTGATAACTGCGGCTATTGGATTGGTAGATGGGGTGGCATCAAAGTCTTAGAAAAAATTGGTAAGTTATTTCGCCTGAGCCACGAAGATATCGCTAGAGCCAGGGAAAAATTCATTGGCAACGCCGATCGCGCCGTATTTTTTGGTAGGTTTATCGCTCTTTTACGTATTTTTGCAGGCCCAATGGCAGGACTATCAGGTATGCCTTATGGGCGCTTTTTATTCTTTAATGCAGTAGGGGCGATCGCATGGGCATTAACTATGACTAGCTTGGCTTATTTTGCCGGTAGCTTTGTTCCCCTCGATCGGTTGGTCAGCTTCATAACGCAATTCGGTGTATTTGCCCTACTAGCAGTGTTGCTCTGGTTATCCGTACCGCCCTTATTAAGGTGGATACAGAAACGGCGTGGCGATCGCACTAAGTCTATTGAAGGTATTCCTAGCAGAGAAATTGGCAAAGGTAAGGATAGTTAAATCTCAGTGGGGAAGAATTATTAAACTTTAGATTGAGCGCTCGCATCATACTGATTGGCCTTCACCATAGTCATATCAAGGAAAAATCAGGTTTGAGCAGCAGCAGATGGATTTAGATAAAGATGAAGCGTTATGACACAGATACCAGAAACGAACTACAACGAGCTACGAGAGGCCGTTCAGTTAGTCATAGAGCGATTGGATAAGCTGACAATTGATATGGAGAAATCAAATGATCGCATCGATGCTTACCAAAAAGCATCAAACCAGGTTGTTAACCTGGCGTTCACAGTTATCACGGCTGCGGCTGCTCTCACTATTCTCTCGCCAGCGGTTAAAGCCATAGCTGAATATTTCACAAGATAGTGAACTGAAACAATGCTCGCACCAATTAGCTAGCAAGAATCAAAGCCCGATTGCTAGCAATCGGGCTTACAAATAACCACAAAAAACAGATGGGCCGAGCTGGATTTGAACCAGCGTAGGCGTAGCCAGCGGATTTACAGTCCGCCCCCATTAACCACTCGGGCATCGACCCACATTACCGGAGATTCATCATAACATGCTTAAGTGTAGATTTTTACGAATTAATCAGGGAAATAAAAATTTTTATGACTAAGGGATATGCTAAGCCCCTTATTTACTCAAATTCACGTGCAGGGTACACATAAAATATAAAGGCGGAATAGCCTGAGCCTGAAACGGAGATCGAGAAATCATGCATACACATAGACGTTTAACCCATCATTGGGGGCTTGCTTCTGTCTGTCTACTGCTTGTATTACTTACAGGTTGTCAAAATACTGGACTTGGCACATCGCTAGAAAGCGCGATCGCTCCCAAATCGGCTGAAGCTATTACTACTAATAAGCCTCTACCCCAAGATTTCCCTACTGTTATACCTGTTTATAGCCCCACCAACTTGCAAGATCTAGCGAGATCGCCACAAATTAATCCGCTGAATCTGACGGCACGCTGGTCGAGTCAAGATCGAAGCAATCAAGTGATCCAGTTTTACCGCGATCGCTTCGCTCAAAATAACTGGCGTACATTGCTAAGCCCAACTGAAAGCGATCGTGGTACCTTCCTGGCGCAAAACAGCGATCTACTAGTCACAGTGTCAGTGGAACCCGGAGTAGATCGCACAAATATTTTGTTGCAGTATGTCAAATCTCCACAACTACTGGGCGGTAACAGCCTACTAAACAATCCAAATTCTATTTCGGCCTCGCCCGGAACAGAAGTCAATTCTGGGATTTTCAATAACCATGATGGGCAGTCAAGCCAGCCATCTGCACAATCGTCTGAGCCGTTCACAGGAAAATTCAGCGATTTTGATAGTATTCCTGTACCTCTACGTCCTTTTATTCAAGATTTAAGCGGACTGGGGATTCTGAGACCAAAGCAGGGTAGTCAATTTGGGCCGAATGCACCTGCTACCCGGCGACAATATGCGGCCTGGTTGGTTACAGCTAACAATCGCATATATAGCGATAACCCCAGTCGTCAGATTCGCCTCTCACCACCTACCACCGATGTGCCAATCTTTACCGATATACCGCGTACCGACCCAGATTTCAGCATCATTCAAGGCTTAGCTAATACCGGCCTAATTAATAGCGGCAGTGTAGGCAAAGCCAATAACCTATTTAAACCCGATGCTCCCCTCACCCGTGAAGACCTGGTGTTGTGGAAAGTACCTCTAGATTTACGGCGTCCTTTACCGGCAGCTACTGTTGAGGCAGTTAAGCAAGCCTGGGGATTTCAGGATAGCGATCGCATTTCAGCCCCGGCACTGAGGGCGGTTTTGGCTGATTTTTCCGCAGGCGATCTCTCAAATATTCGGCGTAGTTTTGGCTATACAACCATATTTCAACCGCAGAAACCAGTGACGCGTGCAGAAGCCGCCGCCGCATTGTGGTATTTCGGTACATCAACTGATGGTCTGTCAGCTCAGCGAGTAGCGCAACTGGAACGGACAAATAAGCCAGAACCCCAATCAAGCGATCGCGCTACCACTTCCCCCAGCCCACAACCATCTCCGACAAACTCACCCACCCCCAACTCTAAACCAGACATATAGGTATAGAGCTAAGCATTGAAGCACTTTCCAGCTAAATGGTTCGGAGAATTGACAGTGGGTCGATGTCAGTCCTGCCGGTAAGCTAGTACGGCGTAGAAGGGGTCACTGCTCCCCATGCCTAACAATGCCAGGAAATTAGGAGCCTGTGACTGGTTTACAATGACTTCTGGCTTGCTAAAACCAGGCACCAATTGGAAGTAACGGCCAACTAAATTTAGGCGACTTGCTTCCGAACCGTCCCGCCATGCCTGAATTGCTTTCTGGGCAAACATACGATTGGAGAAGCTGATGATTGTCACGCCACAGGGCTTTAAAATGCGATGGATTTCTGCCAAGATCGCTTCAGGATATTCAAGATACTGTATGGATACGGTATTCAATACGGCATCGAATTCGCGATCGCCAAATGGTAGCTGGAGATTTTGATTGAGATTCTGCACAAAATAGCGATCTAGCCGAGGGTTACGAGCTAATTCTTCTGCGTTTAGACCATGTCCCTCAACATGCTCGAATTCCATCTCTTCGGGCAGATGAGATACCCAACTACTCATCAAATCTAGAATGCGTGTTTGTGGTTTGAGGCGATCGCGATAGAGATTGGTAAGTTGCTGAATAAACCCATCATCAACATGAGTGACAAAGCGAGGAGAATCATAAAACAGAGTATCGTTTGTAGGATCTAGCTTGGCGCGTTGGTTGGGCGATAACATCATAATTGGGGTGATTGGAGTATGAGAACTTACAACTCCTTAATAATACTTAATAATTTACCTCCCCGCTAGAGAGAGCGGCCTAGCGTTTTAGCGATCGCTTGGGCGATCTTTTTGAGCGTTGTAACATTCGGTAATGCGACGTTCGGGATCGATGCCATCAAACGTAGGAGGTATCCAGACTCGCACAACTAGAAGTACGGCAAGTGTTAGCAAAAAAGCACCAGTTGCTAGTATCTGTACCCAAGATGTTTCTAACACCCCCCCCACAATCACTTCCCGTAAAACCGAAACAATTGATACTTCAACCGCAACCCCAATCGAAACACGGTGTTCCTGCAAATAAATGATTAAGAGTCTAAATAGCTCTACCAAAATCAAGAGGAACAGAATATCTGCGGTCACTTCATGGAAATTAAGTGGAGGAAGCAAGGAAAAGAACATGTCCTTAAGCTGCAACACCATCACACAAAACAAACCTATGCACAACGAAATCACAATTAGATCCTGGACAGCTTCTAGGACTCGAACAATACGAGTGCGATCGATCAACGAGTCAGATCGCTCAGAAGCAGTATTTTTTAACTGGGTCAATGTTTTTTGCATTGTTGTTTCTTATTTGCTGGCTTATTATTAACTTTAACTTATGTTTTGGTTAGCCAGCTATTGGATTAGCTTATACATATGATTGCCCAATCCCCCAGCTTTGGACTGAAACGGAGAAATTCTAAGTTGCAGAATTCTCTGTTAGAAATCTCCTTAGGGTTTTCTGTCTTGGCAAAAAAGTCTCACTGCTTGTATTTTCACCTTAACTTCCCTGTAAAACTTGAGCAGCAGTTAATCCCAAACTGCCTAAGAGTGGTGAGATCATCTGCTCGTCCCCTAAAAATACCCGTTCCTCATACAAACCCTCTACCCATTCCAATACCGTAACGCATTGCTGGATAGGATCTACAATCCAATATTCTGCAATGCCCCGAGCCGCATATTCAGTCTTTTTATAGCGATAATCCCGCTTCTCTTGATTGGGACTGACAATCTCCACTACTAACGATGGTGGTGGCATATCCATTAACACGATCGATCGACTGGCTCCTTGCATGGCGATCGCCAACTCTTCAGACAAAATCATCAAATCTGGGATACGCACCGAGACACGCGAACCGCTTACTGCTACTTCAGTTTTCATTGTCAGCCGATATGATGGAATCCCAATCTGGAGAAATAAAGCAAACAAAAACGTAGCAATCCGGCGGTTGATTTCGCTCTCGGCAGGCATATAAATCAGTTCCCCATTTTCCAACTCATACCAGTTATCCGTACCATCGTCATAGCTGAGGAATTCCTCAAGTGTCATTTTCTTTGCGGTTGCAACGATCATCGTTCTACCTCATGCCAATTTGTATTACCAATTTGTCTGGTCGATCATTTTCATTCTATTTGGTCATATAGCGAACTTAGCTTGAATAACTATGATTTTTCAGCACTAACCCTAGCTCGATATAGCAATCTTCCCTGCTTCGTGTAGCCGACATAGCGCACGATCGCCGTCATACCTAATTCAGCTTCACCATCCATCAACTCGTGCCAGTGAGGATCGTAGCTAACCTGCTCCCCAACTTGGGCAATGCGTTCGATTCCCCATGCTTTTAATAAGTCTTCCAAGGGACGCAATAGTGGCACAAGGTTACGCGCGGGCATGGCTGGATTGTTTTGCGCGGCATAGGCAGCAGTTGGCAATTGCAGTAACATCGACTCCAATTGTTGGAGGGTTTCTTGCTCAAATTCACTGCGTAATTCTTCTTTTTGCAGATCGAGCTTTTGCTGCAAGCGTTGATATTCTGCCCTAATGTCATCTATTTCGCCTGTATCTGTACGGGCAGACACATAGGTCTGCCCTGTCTGCTCCACTAAACTGCTAAAAACTTGCATAAACCCGTACAAATCGGTTTGTAAAATCTGGCTGAGACGGTACAGATCTTGGTATTTAATGCTCTCGGCGCAACCTTGACGAATGGTATCAATGGCACGACGGGATATTTGGGCGCGATCGCCTAAATCTTTAAAACTATTTATGCCTACAACTTGCATAAGGTGACGTAACTGCTCGGTGCGATCGGACATAGTTTTTTGATTTTTTGAATTTAGTGTAATAATCAATTAAATTGTATAGAAGCTTGTTTACCTAAAGGCAATGGCACCCAAATCAAATTCCGCCTCTAAGGCAGCATCAGCATCACAGTCAAAAGTTAGTCCTGATAAGCAAAAAGCTCTGGACTTGGTGCTACAGAAAATTGAAAAGGATCACGGCAAAGGCGCGATTATGCGGTTGGGTGATGCTGTGGGGATGAAAGTAGAGACGATCCCCAGTGGCGCTCTGACTTTGGATCTTGCTTTGGGTGGCGGTTTACCTAAGGGTAGAGTAATCGAGATATACGGGCCAGAAAGTTCTGGTAAAACTACGCTGGTATTGCACGCGATCGCGGAAGTACAGCGCCAGGGTGGTGTGGCAGCATTTGTCGATGCCGAACATGCGCTCGATCCTACCTATGCCTCGAGAGTTGGTGTTGACATTGACAATTTACTTATTTCCCAACCTGATACAGGTGAAATGGCGCTAGAGATTGTCGATAATCTGGTGCGATCGATGGCGGTCGATATCGTGGCGATCGACTCAGTAGCGGCACTTGTCCCCAGAGCTGAAATTGAAGGCGAAATGGGCGACTCGCACATGGGTTTGCAAGCGAGGCTGATGAGTCAAGCACTGCGTAAAATTACCGGAAGTATTGGGCGCTCTAACTGTACGGTGATTTTCCTCAACCAGTTACGCCAAAAAATCGGCATCACCTACGGTTCACCAGAAACTACTACTGGTGGGAACGCATTGAAGTTTTATGCCTCCGTACGTCTAGATATTCGCCGCATTCAAACCCTCAAGAAAGGTACAGAAGAGTTTGGGATTCGGGCTAAGGTCAAGGTAGCAAAAAACAAGGTAGCGCCTCCTTTCCGCATTGCTGAGTTTGACATTATTTTTGGCAAGGGCATTTCTACGATGGGCTGCCTGCTGGATATTGCTGAAGAAATGGGCATTATTGTGCGCAAGGGTGCTTGGTATAGCTATAAGGGTGAAAATGTGGCTCAAGGTCGCGACAACACGATCAAAGATATGGAAGAGAAGCCAGAGTTTGCTAAAGAGGTGGAAGCCCTTGTGCGCGAGAAACTTGCTGCAGGCGTTACAGTATCGGCTACTAAGGTTGCTCCCCAGGAAAATGAGGAGGACCAAGAAGATATGGCACCACCAGAAGGTGAGGAATTCTAGTTTCTATTTGTCATGGTTGAAAGCAAATTTAGCGATAACCCCATAAATCGCATGCAGATTGTGCAAGGTGACATTACCAAACAGGTTGTCGATGCGATCGTCAATGCTGCCAATAAGAAGCTGTTAGGCGGTGGTGGAGTAGACGGTGCTGTTCACAGAGCCGCAGGCTCGCAACTATTAGAGGAGTGTCGCCAATTGCATGGCTGTGGTGTCGGGCAAGCCAAAATTACCAAAGGCTACGATTTGCCTGCCAAGTGGGTGATTCATACCGTAGGCCCTGTATGGAAAGGTGGTGATCTCCAGGAAGATCTCCTGCTCGCCACTTGTTATCGCAATAGTCTGGCTTTAGCTGAACAATATCTGGTTAAAACGATTGCTTTTCCCGCTATCAGTACTGGTGTATATAGCTTTCCTTTAGAACGTGCGACCAGGATTGCCGTTACCGAGGTGAAGCAGTTTCTGGAAACTAATAATTCCATCGAACAAGCGATTTTTGTTTGTTTTAGTGAACCTGCTTACCGTTGTTATCTCGATACTGTGAGTGCGATCGCGCCATAAGCCGACACAATAAGCTAAATTGATCCAGGCATCTAAACGAATTCCGCAAATTAAGATTCACCATCGCCGCTTATGACCAAACGCTTATTTACAGACTTTGACGGGCCAATTATGGATGTGTCAGAGAGATACTTTCAGGTGTATGGGTTTTGCCTAGCGCAGATAAAACTAGCAGGCCAAACAGTAACGCCCTTAAGCAAATCAGAATTTTGGGCATTGAAACGTGCTCAGGTACCTGAAAAAGATATAGCCATTAAGTCCGGTCTGATAGAAATTGGCCAAGCGGCAAAATTTGCCCAGCTGCGATGGAGCACAGTGCATACAGATCCCTACTTTAAATATGATCGCCTGATTGAAGGGGCGATCGCCGCTTTAGAAAAAGCGCAAAATGCTGGTATTGACCTGGCCGTGATGACCATGCGCCGTGTCCGCGAACTGGAACCTGTCCTACTGCAATATGACCTTGCCAGATTTTTCCCAGCAGATCGGCGCTTCTGTTTAAGTAATGACTATGTTAAAACCGGTGACATCAAAGACAAACCCAAGCTAATGGAGCGGGCGATCGCCACCCTACCCCACGCAGATCTCCAGTGGATCGCTGGCGATACTGAAGCTGACATTGCGGCGGGCAAGCAATTTGGTGTGCCTACAATCGCGATTCTGAGCGGCATTCGTAATGAAACGCAGCTAAGAAATCAGTTACCTGATGCAATCGCGCCCCACCTGAGGGATGCGGTGGAGATCGCAATTGCTAGCTAAGACCAAGGCTGTCAAAAGTTCCTCTTTTCGCCATTTCAGCAAATAGGGTTTGTTGGCCTAAGTATAATAGGTGTATATCGGCAAGCAGTTTCCTGGCAGAATCCAGATCGATATTCTGGATTTGCTGGCAGAATTTCGTATGGGTAAACTGCTTCTCAAGTGGCATATCGTTCATGCTGCTACCTCTTATAGTCAATCAGGACTGTATTCGTGATTCACTTCTCAAGTTCGTACGCAATTGCTAAGTAGACTGATAGACGAAAAGAAGCTTCTATCACAGTTGTGGCTACTTTTGAGGCAGGCGTAACAATTCTTTAAGAATAGTAGTAATGTATCACGCGAATACAATAAATCCATATACCTAGAGAAATATGTTAGAACTGAACAAATTCTAAGTTTAACAATACTAATTCTCATTAAAATCTATTTTAAATAAGCAAAGATAGCACATACCCTTAGATCTTTTAGAGGCAGGAAATATGTAAGAACCTGGCAATCAATTGCATGCTAAAAGCTTAAACCTATTGCAAATGATTGGTTGCAGATATTTTTTAGTCTGCTTTAGCTCTGAACCAAGAACTTGAGTGCTTGGGAAATATGCGTTCTTTAAATAATAAAAAAGAAGACTAGGTAGGCATAGTAAATGCTTTTGCCAGATCTACCTAGATCTTCTTCCTGATTCCTAGAGAGGAGAACACTATATTCAGAAATTAGCATTAATAAGAATTAATGTCAATAATTTTGGCATTCTTTCTTGTAGGCACGCCAGCCACCCCATTCCGAAATTTCGCGCTTACCATCACACAAAATAGGTTCACCTAATACACCCAATACCTCTTCACCATCAATGAGGCGAACCTTACCAATACATAATCCTGGTGGTTCCTGGAGCAAAATTTTACCTAGTCCAGTAAACGGTATGGCCCAAACTTCAACTGCGATCGCGACTCCACCACTGGCAACGCGAATCATAGCAGGATGAACATCATCAATTGACCAGAGGCGATAGGCAGGTTCAGTAGTTGTTTCGCGCACAAACTGAGCATCCACGGCTAAAAGGTTGCCGTTCAGCTCTAATCCCTGCATCAAAGTGCCATTGACGGCAAGCTTGACTGTTTGCATAGAGGTTTTCACTTGAATATAAGGCAGGGTAGATCGGAGTGTCTGCCCTTACGGCAGGCGAGATTAGTCTGATGAAAACCGCTATATTGGTTCTCGAGTCAATTATATTGCTGTAGAAGTTTAACCTTGGATTTCCCAAAGCTGAAAGAGTTTTTGCAAACGCATCTTAGCCACCTAGTAAGGGAGCGTGACCCCTATTTAGCAACTGGCGGTCATTTTTTTGTCCAGCAGTACATCAAACAGCAACTCTCTTTGTGGGGTACCGTAGAAACCCATAAATTTGAGGTAAGAGGCGAAACATATCAAAATCTGATTTTGAATTTACCAGCGATCGCCACTAGCGGCAAAAAAGCCCCCATTTTAATCGGAGCTCACTATGATGCTGTACCAGGATCGCCAGGTGCAGATGATAATGCTACAGGCGTTGCGGTTTTATTAGAGCTAGCGAGAGCATTTGCCGAACAACCCCTCACCTATCCAGTCCGGCTAATTGCTTTCGATCATGAGGAAAGTGGCATGTTGGGGAGTACTGCCTATGCGAATGATTTGTGGCAACAAAAGCAGCCATTACGATTAATGCTTTCTCTGGAAATGTTGGGGTATTGCGACCATATCCCAGGTTCGCAACGCTACCCAATCCCATTGTTGAAAAGATTCTATCCAGATCGCGGTGATTTTATTGCTCTGATTGGTAATGCGATCGCAATTCCCGATCTGTTTTGGCTCAATCGAAGTATGCGACAAAATGGGACATCCTGTGAATGGTTACCTGTTCCGAATCGAGGGTTGATTCTACCTGATACGCGGCGTAGCGACCAAGCCCCGTTTTGGGATTTGGGGTATCGAGCCATGATGGTGACTGATACGGCAAACATGCGTAATCCCCATTACCACCTGCCAAGCGATCTCATTGATACGCTCGATCTAGATTTTCTCACGAGAGTCTGTCATGGACTAATTAACAGTATTCCCCACCTGTAAATTATCCGATCGTGGGTAGGTGAAACTAAAAAGCTAGAAATTCTTGACTTGCCCAAATTTGCTTCTGGGCTTCCCATGCGCGATCGAGTAACCGCAGGTTTGTGTCTACGTCAAAAGTTGCCGATCTACATGTAGTCAATGTAGATGTAACAAAAGCTTTTAAACCAAGCTGAGTTAACGACTGATTTGCAGGGTTAGAGTTGTTCATGTTAACAACCAGATGTTCCATAAAGAATTTTGTGGAGTAATAGTTTCATTTGGGTGATAAAACTATCACTTCTAAAGACTAACTGAACAAACACCTGACCGTAAACTAACAGGGCGTTAGAGATTATTTGACCATACCGATAATCTACCTAACAAACTGTTAGCAATCTGTGAGAACTTAGACAACCTGGTGATTAGCGATCGCTTTCTGAATGAACTGCTGCCAGGTGTCATTTGGAGTCCAGATTTGGGCTAAGTTTTGCTGTGCCTGCTCTTCACTCACTTGTTTGTAAATGCGATTATAGAGGTACATGAAGGCTGAAACTCTCATATTGGCTGCGCAGTGAACGAATACGGGCTTATCTGCATTGGCTTGCATGGCATTGGCGAAAGCTAGGAAGTTCTCAAGTGTAGGATGCTCCCAAACTACGGGAATGTGGATGTATTGCATGCCCAAATTCTCCGCGATCGCCCTTTCGTGAGGTAAGGCATTAGCCGACTCAGGTAAAGCGAGATTAATAACTACCTGGTAGCCGGAATCTTTTATCGCTGGGAATTGATCTTCCGTTGGTTGCCCTGCAGTAGCAATTGAGTTGGAGAGTTGGAGATAATTATAGATATCTTCAAGTTGATTGCCTATAAGATTAATCCTCAGAACTCGACTAACAAATAACTTTAGGAAATCAAAAACGGCTCGAAAAGGGTGAGTAGGCATAGGGTGAAATGAATTTTCTCTGGCGTGATGACAGCGAACATAGACTTTGTACCTTAGCTGTAAATTCAGTATCACACTTTATTTTGTAGCATATAAGGAAAGGCTACGATTGGCCTTGTGCCTCTAGGAACAGACCCAATAGGGCATTGAGGCTGGTTTTTTGGACGCACTAGGCATCGGCATCAGACAAAGAAGGCTATACACTAGCCTTTGGGTGTGTTCACCATTGGATGAGTTCAAGGTGAATGGAAAGCCGATCAAGCTTGCTCGAACGAATGTTGCAGCTAAAGCCGTTAGGATGCTGCTCAAGCAATTACTGATAACCCTAAACGAAGATTAATCAGTTAAGCCAGTCAAAAGACTGGTTATTTATTGTCTACAAAGTGTACTAAAGTGAATCACGATAAGCGCTGTCTCCCAGTTTTTCTTATGAAGGCAAAATCAGTTGTTATCGGTATTGCGGCTGCGGCAATTGTATTACTGTTTCTTAGCATCACAGCAGTATCAAGAGTATTGAGTGCTTCGCCTGGCAACCTATGGCAAGGCGTCACAGTTCAACCTGTGGCCGCCACATTTTTACCCAAGCGATCGCCTTTAGTCGCATCGTTCTTGGTTAATCCCGATAAGTTGAGTTTGTCCGCGCAACTGGCGGCTAGACCTGGCGATCGCGCTGCCCTGCGCAACGAAATCCGCGATCTTAAGCAAGCGATAAAACAGTTATGGGCATTGGACTATGACAAGGATGTCAAGCCCTGGGTGGGAGATGAAGTCACTTTTGCTGTCACCACCACCGATCTAGATCGTCAGCCTGAGAATGGGCTGCAACCTGGCTACTTACTGGCCCTGGCGATCGATAAACCATCTGTAGCCAAGAAATCCGTGGATGCGTTCTGGCAGAGACAGGCGATCGCAGGCATGGATCTGGCCTTTGAGCAGTATCAGGGCGTGCCTTTTATTTATGCCACACCCACATCAAAACGCTCCGGTCTGACCTCGGCAATTCTGGGCAAGTTTGTGTTGCTTGCAAACGATCCTAAAGCGATCCGCAATGCAATTAATGACATCCAGGTGCCGGATCTAGCTCTGGCAAGCGTCAGTAACTACCAAAATAGCCTCGAACAGCTATCAGAAGCACATATCGGCGTTGCATTTGCCAACTTGGCTGAGTTGGGCAGATGGGGCACAGGCAGTAAGGCTTTGCCCGCTAATTTTGCTAACCTACCTGATGCTAGTATTACCCTAGGATTAGGTTTAGATCGTTCAGGTGTAAAGGCAGAAACATTATTAACCCTGGAATCACTGTCTAAGCTACCTGCAATTGCCGCAAATAACTCCACTGACTCGACTGATAATAAAGCGCTCCAAGTTCTCCCTCAGAATAGTTCGCTGATTGTGGGACGCAACTTGCAGCAAACCTGGCAGCAAATTAGTACTGCTTTACAACCCTACCCTGAATTAGCGACTTTTTTAAATCAGGCGATCGCCTCCGCAACATCTGACGTGGGCTTGAATCCTGAGCAGGATATTTTTAACTGGGTACGTGGTGACTATGCGATTGGCTTATTGCCGGTAGCAGATAAGGCTCCTGACTGGGTATTTATTGCCCAAAAAAATGATGCAGAAACCTCTAAAGCCGCGATCGCTCAGCTTGACGAGGCCGCTCGTGGTAAAGGCAAGCTCACCGTTGGCAACATTGAGGTCAACGGTCACGAACTGACAGTTTGGACGCGCCTCAGCGCCGTGAGCCTTAAATCTGACAAGAAAACCTCATCTTTAACTGGTACGGTGGCGTCGGTGCGCAGGCAGACCCCCGATCTGGTCTTGATTGCCAACTCTGTTGAGGCGATGGAAGCGGCAGAATCTTCTCTAGCCAGCGATCGCAATGGCATGACTAAGTCGGATAACTACAAGGCGATCGCGGCCACATTGCCCCGCAATTATCAAAGCTATGCTTACCTAGATAAGAATCTAAATTTAGCCACACTATTACCAGATACTGCTTTACTCAAACCACTGCGTTCTGCATTCACAGCAACCAACCTGCCGATTGTTAAGCATATCAAAGCAATTAACCTGGCCGGTGTTGCCTCAAATCCCAAGGATAGTCCGAACATGAGGCGCGGTCAGATATTTTTTACCCTAAAGTAATATATATAGATGAGTAAAAGGTTGGCAACGGCAGTAAAGAGGGAACTCATGTATGACCGAAGTTCCAGATAGATCTAGATGGACAGATGACCGCCTGGATCGCATGAGCGATCCTCTTGATAGCTTTATTGCTGAGTCCCAACGACTATCAAAGACATGGGGTGAGCGACAAGCTAGAATCGACGCGTCAGTGGAGAGTATGGTAGATGCGGTTACGCGACTAACACAAAGCTCAGCCCAGCAATGGCAAGCTATCCAACAAATGCAGACTGAGGTTAGAGGATTGCAGGTTCAGAATCATCGCATCTTGCAACGAGTATTTGGCGATGAGTAAATGACCTTTGATCAACCTTCCCATGGCGGAAATATAGAGTGGGCGGCGAGTATAGCGGAGTGCAACCCAGAAGAAATCTTAGATTTTTCCGCAAGTATTAACCCTTTAGGTATGCCTGAGTCTGTTGCGCAGACATTGCGATCGCCCGCAGTTTTTGCCCAAATCCTTCACTACCCCGATCCCAATTACAGCCGTCTCAGACAAGCGATCGCCGCACATCACCAGATTTCGCCAGATTGCGTATTGCCAGGTAACGGTGTCGCCGAACTATTGACCTGGGTATCTAAAGATCTCGCAGCATTGGCCGTAGTTACCTTGCCAATCCCAGCCTTTAACGACTACTTTCGTGCTTTAAAAACTGCTGGTGCTCACTTGCGGCAAGTGCCGATTGAATTTGCCGAAGCTGAAGATTGGCGAGAAGATATGTCTATGCCCTTGCCACCCAATGCCAATGGAAAATCTGAAGGCATTTTGCTGAACAATCCCCATAATCCTACGGGCAAGCTATATCAACGCGAGCAATTACTCCCCCTTTTAGATCGCTATGAATTAGTAGTAGTTGATGAGGCATTTATGGATTTCTTGCCACCCTCGTCATCCCAAAGTCTGGTCGATCTGGTGGAGTCACACCCAAATCTGGTCATTCTGCGATCGCTGACTAAATTCTATGCTTTGCCAGGATTGCGCATTGGTTATGCGATCGCCCACCCAGATCGCCTGCATACTTGGCAAATGTGGCGCGACCCCTGGAGCGTGAATTGTTTGGCGATGGAGGCAGCGATCGCCGCACTTGGGGACAAAGAATTTCAGCACAAAACCTGGCAATGGTTACCGACCGCTAGAGCTAGCCTGCATCGAAATCTAGGCAAAATCCCTGGAATGAAACCGATCATGGGGGCAGCGAATTTCTTGTTAGTGGAGTCACCTGAAAAATCCGTCATCCAGTTGCGCGATTACCTGCTTGCAGAACACCGCATTCTAATTCGTGATTGCCATAGCTTCCCTGAACTGGGCGATCGCTATTTCCGTCTTTGTGTTAAAACCTTGGCGGAGCAGGAAAAGCTGCTACAAGGAATTCATCTTGCCCTCACTTGAATCCTGGGAAATAATCTTAGATATCGGGTTTTCACTCTTCAGGCATACCCTGCAAGCATCCAACAAATGGGGCTAGTACGTTAATATTATTTAATAATTGACAAACTCTAAAATCTAAATATATCCCTCGGATGGAGCATTGAGCAGTGAAGAATAAGAATTGGAGAAGTTTTGGGCTGTATGCACTGCTGGGAATTGTGGCGATTACGCTAGGTACCACGCTGATCGATAGTAGCCAAACCAAACCTCAAGAAGAATGGCGCTACAGTCGCCTATTAGAAGCGGTGGAGAGTAAGCCTCCTACTGTATCTAGGGTGATTGTTAGTAACGATCGCACTTGGGCAGAAGCCGTGATTGCTGGCGGTGCTAGTGGTAATAAAAGAGTGCGGGTGAATCTGCCTAGCGATCCAGACTTCGTTAATATCCTTACTGATAACAAAGTCGACCTTGATATTGCACCTCGGCGCAATGACGTTGCCGTATGGCAGACCCTAAGCAATCTGATTTTACCGATTTTGTTGCTAGTTGGTCTGTTCTTCTTGCTGCGTCGCGCCCAAGTTGGGCCTGGCAGTCAGGCAATGAACTTTGGCAAGTCTAAGGCCAGAGTGCAAATGGAGCCTCAAACCCAGGTCACGTTTAGTGATGTCGCTGGTATCGAACAGGCAAAATTGGAGTTAACTGAAGTTGTAGACTTCCTCAAAAATTCCGATCGCTTCACAGCTGTAGGAGCCAAAATTCCCAAGGGTGTGCTGTTGGTTGGCCCTCCTGGTACTGGTAAAACTCTGCTAGCTCGTGCTGTAGCTGGGGAAGCAGGCGTACCTTTCTTCAGTATTTCTGGTTCTGAATTTGTGGAGATGTTTGTTGGCGTTGGTGCTTCTAGAGTACGCGATCTGTTTGAGCAAGCTAAGTCTAATGCTCCCTGCATTGTCTTCATTGATGAAATTGATGCGGTAGGTCGTCAACGCGGTGCTGGTTTAGGTGGCGGTAACGACGAGCGCGAGCAAACCCTCAACCAGTTACTCACAGAAATGGACGGGTTTGAAGGCAATACTGGCATCATCATCATTGCAGCGACTAACCGCCCCGATGTATTGGATGCAGCGCTATTACGCCCAGGTCGCTTCGATCGCCAGGTAGTTGTCGATCGCCCCGATTTTGCTGGCCGTCTAGAAATTCTGAATGTACATGCGCGTGGAAAGACGCTGGGTCAAGATGTCGATCTAGAAAAAATTGCCCGTCGTACCCCGGGTTTCACGGGTGCCGATCTGTCTAACTTGCTCAACGAAGCCGCAATTCTGGCCGCACGTCGCAACCTCACCGAAATCTCAATGGATGAGATTAATGATGCCGTCGATCGCGTTTTAGCTGGGCCCGAGAAGAAAGATCGAGTCATGAGCGATAAGCGCAAAAAGCTAGTGGCCTATCACGAGGCGGGTCATGCCCTAGTTGGCGCTCTATTGCCAGACTATGACGCTGTGCAGAAAGTAACGATTATCCCTCGCGGTCGTGCGGGTGGTCTCACCTGGTTCCTACCTACTGAAGACAGGATGCAAAGCCGTTCTTACCTGCAAAACCAAATGGCAGTTGCCCTCGGTGGTCGTCTGGCTGAAGAGATTATATTTGGCGAAGAGGAAGTCACCACAGGTGCTTCGAGCGATTTGCAACAGGTAGCCGCGATCGCCCGTCAGATGATCATGCGTTTTGGCATGAGCGATAAGCTAGGCCCCATTGCGCTCGGTCGTTCTAGCGGCAATATGTTCCTCGGACGCGACATCATGTCTGAGCGTGATTTCTCAGAGGAAACCGCCGCCGTGATCGATGCTGAGGTAAGCGATCTAGTGGCATCTGCTTACAATCGCGCCAAACTGGTTCTAACCCAAAATCGTCACATCCTCGACCGGATTGCCGAACTCTTGATCGAACGAGAAACCGTTGATGCTGATGAGTTACAGGAGATTATTAATACCAGCGATGTCAGGTTGGCAGGTATTCTCTAAGTTTCTTTGCTCACTGCTGAATTGACTCAATCCCATTAAAGCCGTTTGCCGTAACCTGTACCAAGCAAGCGGCTTTTTGGATTTCTCTACACCTTCGAGAGTGTGCCTCGGAGCGATCGCATAAACA
Source organism: Rhizobium sp. Q54 (assembly GCA_943367755.1). Taxonomy (GTDB): domain Bacteria; phylum Cyanobacteriota; class Cyanobacteriia; order Pseudanabaenales; family Pseudanabaenaceae; genus PCC-6802. Next base: position 77,568 of record CALRKB020000012.1, read on the forward strand.
TCAAAACTTAAATATTTCGTTCGCGCTTACTGTAACTCCTTCCAAAGCACATATTGACAAGGTTTCTCCTTGATGATACTGTTGCACAGTTTGATATTCCTGTGATTCAGGATGGCGATAGACTTCTATGACTCGATCTAACAAATTCAATATCCAGACTTCAGGAATTCCCGAGGCCGCGTAGAGAGGGATTTTTACTTCCCGATCGAATTTCAGTGTGGTATCAGAAACCTCGATTAATAGAAAAATGTCTTTGGGGGTTGGATGCCCGACTTTATAGAAATCATCACGGTAATTGACGATCGCTAGATCCGGCTGAGGTTCAGATAAGTTATCTAGCACAATTGGGTTTTGCGATCGCACATCAGCGATGGAAGGCAAGCGCAACAAGAAAAATCGCGACAAATACGATACACAAGCTGCGTGCAGAAGACCAATCGGTGACATTTCTAAAATTTCTCCTGCAATTAGCTCTGTGCGATCTTGAAGGACTTGCGCCTCGCCGATTTTGTGATATTCCTCAACTGTGAAGCGGTGTCTAACTGGTATAGTAGGCATAGCTTTAGGATGGTTATCGTCGTTATTATAGTCAATGGTAACGTAGAAGTTATTTCCCTGTTTATGCTCAAGATCGGCAATGAAGAAATCAGCGTGCAGTTTTAACGCGTCTCCAAATACGCTCTACCCAATCAACTTGGAAACCCGCATGGCGGAGGCGATCGCTCCTTCATGTAACCCATCACCAAGGTAGGCTCCCGCATGATAGGTATGGTTCTCACCGTTGGCGCCAATCACTTCGTCTCTATATCTGAAAGACTCAACCGTGTATAGAGGCGTATGGTGTTCCTGAACGTGCACAATTTTGTCCTTTGCGATTAGAGCGTCTAGATTAAACGCCAGACTATATTGTTCAGACGATGAGATGCCACAAAGCTGGTTGAGATAGGCGTTATATCCCCAATCGCTTTCAGTTTGAAAAAAATCAAATTCTGAAAATTGCTTAATGCCATATTTACCGTACATTGAAGTATCAGTATGGATTGCAGTTTTTGCATGGTTACTCTTCCATGCTGAAAAACGCTTGATTTCTGCGTCAGTCGGATCGGCTAATAACTGCATGACCTGATCGGGTGGCGTCGCGAACACAACCTTGTCAAACGCACGCGTCACTCCATCCGATAGCCTAACTCTAACAGCATCAGTTGCCCTAGAAATCTCTACAACATCGACATCGAGTAGAAGATCGCCCTTGAATCGTTCCAGGATTTTGGCGATGTAGGAATATACTCCGCCTTTAATTCTCACCCAGTTGACAAAGATGTACTCTCGAAGTGTGGGAATCACCAATGCTGCTGGGAAATTATCGATCAGTTCAAATGGCATTGAGTAGCTGTACATGGCCAGCAATTTCAGCCAGCAATTCCTGATGTACGGGCGGTTTACGAATTGAGACATGGGGCGATCGTATAGATCTGATGTGCGCGCAAAATGCGTTGTGATCCATAGTCCAGCAGAACGTGCATAGAGACCATCAAGTCGCAAATATTCGATCGCACGCTGAATGCCCGTGAAGTTCTTTTGAATCATCACCGCCGAAAGAAAGTGGCGACTATCTTGCAGAAACAATGCCGATCCAATATTCACAGGTTCTAATTCTACTTCCAGTTCGTTCATCAATGTCAGGAAGTTGTGAAATACACAGGGAAATTCAAGCACACCGCTCTCTAAACATAGGTCGCAGTCAGAGCGATTAGGTTTAACATTTTGATTTAACGTGCGAATATGCCCACCCAAAATGGGCTGCTTTTCAAACACCGTGACATGGTGACCCTGCTTATCGAGTAGGTAGGCTGCGACCATCCCACTTGCTCCACCGCCAATTATTGCTATTTTCATATTCGATCGCCAAACTAGTGGGATTCCTTAAAAATTGAGTCCTAATACCAACTCTCTAAAGTAAATTAATAGATTGCTAGAGGGGCGAACGGCTATTCGCCCTTACATAGATTCATACCAGTTAGTTATTTGATAGGATCGAATCCCCCGATAACCTCTGATACAGAACTGCTCCAGTCCAAAATGTCGGAGCAAAGCCTGGGTAGCCAGATGACGCATTACAAAAATAGAAATTCTTGAAGGATGTCTGATAAGTCAGCCTACCAATTCCCATATTGCGGGGTGTGAGATTTGAACCATAGGAATTTCCCTGTGGGCACCAACAAAACCGCTCATTTGTAGTGGGACTGCCAGTAATTTTAAACACGAGATGTTTTCTAAAATTCGGAATATAGTTTTTTTCGACTACGTCCAGAATAGAATCGAGGATTTCTGCTTTTTTCTGTCTATAGGCCTTGTGATCGCTTTCTTGTAACTTTTTAAAGTAGTCATAATTGGCAACGGTGAGGAATTCGATAATTTGGCAGTCGGCGGGACAGTCGAGTTGAGCTTTTGTGAGTAAGGTTGGTGTCGTGATTGCAAAACTGGGATTGGAAAAATCATGGTTTTCATACATGCGATCGAACGCCTGATTCAAATCGCGATCACCCGTATGGAAGGTATTCCATTTACCAAAGCCATAATCGCGCAGGTCGATGTCTTTAACCACACAGTAGGCCATGTAGTTAGAGGGCGAGTAATCATATTTGAGCCTGCGGCGAATTGTTGGCGAGAAGTTTTCCTCTCCAATTATTTTGGCTGCCTTTTGCGGATCCATGTTGCAGATAATCGTCTCACCCGTGAATTCCTCCGTTTGATGAGCGATCCGATCGATTGCCTGGACTCCAGTCACGATTTTATCCTTGACGCTAAAATTAATAACTTCTCGATTCAGCAGCACCTCTCCTCCATGCTCTTCAATTACCTTAACTAAGGAATCGATCACATGCTCGAAATGCTTGGTGGGGTAAAACGCGCCTTTTTGATATCCCGTGAACAAGATTACCCAGGCATAAAAAGAGAGTCGATTTGGAGGTAATAAAAAATCAGGCCATTGCAGCGCTAACAGTGTTTGTGCTTCTTTCGGTAGTTTGAATTTATCAAAGACATCTTGAAGCGTACTATTCAGATAGGTTAGGGCGCAGAACACCCCACCAAAGTGCTGAAATACTTGAATAGGAATAATTGGAAATGATAGGTTCTCTAATCCCTCTGCTGTTTTTTGGACTTCAGCCACAAATTTGCGCATGCGATCGGCATGCTGAGGAAAGAGATTAGCTAGTCTCCCGATTAGCTCCTCCGATTCTGAGGGAATATCCAACGAGTAGCCGGGCATTCTCATATGATCAAAACCATTGGGATCGTATCGCTCAAAAGTTACTTCTCGATCCAGGTTCAGTTTTTTGAGAACCTGATTCACAGTCTGTCCTTCACCGCAATTCCATACATAGTGAAGTTGGGCATTAAACGTATATTTTTGCGCCATTGTAAACGTGTGACCAAAGCCGCCAGGGTGCTCGTGGGCTTCTAAGACCTGCACTTTCTTACCAGATTTTGCCATCAGAGCCGCAAAAACTAATGCTGACAGACCACTACCGACAATCAGGTAATCCGCTTTCATCCTGCGCCTCCTTACAATTAAACAACCGTATGGGGAGCCTAACGCTTATGGGCTGATAGAGAAATTAAGTTAAAACTGACTAGCGCTCGGGCTTTCAACTCATTGTAACAGGTTTAAACAGCCACAGAATTACTATCTGACTATTCCTGCTTATTGGTTTCATAGCGAATGCTAACATCCTTCACAGTTACCTTATGCGCAAACACACGATAAGACTTAGGATATTGGATGACTAGACGGCGATCGCTCTGCCAATTTACTTTCACGTTGGGATAATACTTCACAACAAAAGCATTTCCCTTGCTAGCAGGAAGTTTTTCATCCGTATCGAGAATGGAGACCTGAGTACTACCGCCATCTGTTGCACCGCAGTCCCGCTCAAACACTACAGCTTTCCGCATGCGATCTGGGAAGTTAATCTCTCGTAGAATCTTATTACCGCAGAGGATAGAATCGCATACTCAAATAGATGGAGAGATCTGGTATAGACTAAAGATCGAGCTGTCGAAACTCAAATTCACCACACCAGCCTACTTCAGGAACAAGTTTTGGTAAAGGCGGTTCGGTTTCTAATGGCACTAATCGGATGATGTATCCAACTGCTTCTGAACCAGAACAATTGAGCTGGAACCATTCCTGTACAGTGGCTTCCTGTTCTTCTAGATAATTCTGAGCGATCAAACTTGACAAATAGGCATAAATCTCGACCTGATACTCCCCTGGAGGCACGTCGATCGCTTGAAAAACTACATAATTTGGATCGGGAGGATTGCCAGAAATGGCTTCGGCAATCATATCTTCATGACCGCCGCCACAGAGGAGAACTAGTTTGCCACAGGGGATATTCAGTTTTCCCACAAGTTTCCCAATCCACTGATTGGACTCCTCGTCGGTCAGATCGCCTATCACAAACAGCGTGCCCCCATCTAGTTCGCAGTCTGCTTCAAAAAACAAGGGAATGCAAACTCCCTGCTTCAAGAGTTCTTCGATCTGAGCCTCATTTCCATCTCCCAAAATGTTTGAAAGTTCTAAAGGGGTAAAATGGCTGCCACCCAAACTGGTGGAGGTGAGCACATAGTAATGGCCATCACAGAAAAATTCAGCCGACATTAGGATGCGGATACTTGGTTCTAGAGATTTAGCCATAGCTTAAAGTTATCCTTGGTATGGTTGGTAAAAATATAGCTTTGCAGAAATCAAAAACCAACATGGGCTATTCACCAGAGGGATAATCAGGGTAGAAGCCTGCGGGAGTGCCAAAGATTTTCTGGTAACTGGCTTCTGCCTCTTGCATTAATGCTTGAAATTCAGGATGTTCTCTCACGCTGTTAAAGGCAGGTTCTTGGGCAGATGCGATCGCATAGTTAGAGACACTTCCACTGGCTTGCCATGTAGCGATCAGATGCACCCCTGCGCGCAAATTTTCTAGCATTCGCTCGGTATTCCCTTGGAGAGCGTAGATCGCGGCTTTGTCGTAGTAAACAGGTTGGTAGGTTGGCTTTAAACTAATGACGCGATCGTAAGCGGCGATCGCCTCGTCATAACGTCCTGTATGTCGCAGAGCCTTCCCTCGGTTAGTCAGGGTTTGCGGGTCGTCGGGATTGAAGGCAAGGGCGCAATCGCAACTGGCGATCGCGGCCTCATAACGTCCTATTTTTGTCTGGGCAATCGCCAATTTGTGCCATTCTTCAGCGGTTTCAATTAAAGCAGCATAATCTACAGTGGTAATTCTAAATTATCCGCTAAAGTATTCAAGAGTGTTTTTTAGCAATCCTACCCCATGAGTCAACAACCGCAGCAGCCCTGGAGTCAACGCTTTGAAACTGCCCTACATCCAGCGATCGCCCAGTTTAATGCCAGTATTAGTTTTGATATAAACCTAATCGAGTACGACATCACGGGGTCGCAAGCACATGCACAGATGCTGGCGAAGGTCGGGATTATTAGCGCCGAGGAAGGCGATACTTTGGTAAAGGGACTGGAGCAAATTCGGCAGGAATACCGCCAGGGGCAATTTGTGCCCGGCATTGATGCTGAAGACGTGCATTTTGCCGTAGAACGCCGCTTGACGGATTTGGTTGGTGATACGGGTAAGAAATTGCATACAGCGCGATCGCGTAACGATCAGGTTGCCACTGATGTGCGGCTATATTTACGCGACCAAGTGCGGCAAATTCAAGCCGATCTGAAAGCTTGGCAAACGGCACTGGTAACGCAGGCGGAAAGACATATCGATACGCTCATTCCTGGCTATACGCACCTGCAACGTGCCCAGCCAGTGAGTTTGGCGCATCACCTCCTGGCTTATTTTGAGATGGCACAGCGGGATTGGCAACGCCTGGATCAAATTTACCATCGCGTCAATGTTTGCCCTTTAGGTTCAGGAGCGTTAGCAGGGACACCTTTCCCGATTGATCGCCATTTCACCGCCGAACTGCTGCAATTTGAGGCAGTGGGCAAAAACAGTCTGGATGGGGTCTCGGATCGCGATTTTGCCGTGGAATTTCTCTGTGCCGCAAGTTTGATCGTAATGCACCTCAGTCGCTTCTCCGAGGAAGTGATTTTGTGGTCGTCCCAGGAATTTAGCTTTGTTATGCTCAGCGATCGCATCAGTACCGGATCGAGCATCATGCCGCAGAAGAAAAATCCCGATGTGCCAGAATTAGTGCGGGGCAAAACTGGCCGCGTATTTGGGCATTTACAGGCGATGTTGACCCTACTAAAGGGCTTACCACTCGCCTATAACAAAGACATGCAAGAAGATAAAGAATGCCTGTTTGATTCAGTCAAAACAGTAAGAGCCTGCCTCGAAGCTATGACTATTCTCTTGACTGAGGGGATTGAGTTTCAGTCGCCGCGCTTAGCTGCTGCCGTCACCGAAGATTTCTCTAATGCAACAGATGTGGCAGATTACTTAGCGGCGAAAGATGTACCTTTTCGCGAAGCCTATAACCTGGTGGGCAAGCTAGTTAAAACCTGCGTGAGTGAAGGCATTTTACTGAAAGACTTATCTTTAGAGCGTTGGCAATCGTTTCATCCTTTATTTGATACCGATATTTTTGCCGCGATCGCCCCCACCCAGGTAGTAGCTGTACGCAATAGTTATGGTGGCACTGGTTTCGATCAAGTACGTCAGCAAGTCAGCGCTGCTAAAAAATCTTTGTAAGCTGAGCGGTCAAGAAAAATAACGGAAGTAGGTTTACCAAAATAACGGAAGTAAAATTGGTGTTTTTGGGCTGCTTATTTATAAAGTCAACGCAAAATTAAGCATTTCGGGTTGCCGAGGTCAAAAAATAACGGAAGTACCTGCAAAAAAATAACGCCTATTTCTGTTCGTAAACACACTAGCTAGAATTCTGTTGTCTAGAATCTGGCATGATTAATAATAAAGAAAAGATAAAAAAATCGACTTCTTGCACGAAGGTTCACTAACGGGGCTGCCCATCAACTTGAATATGCGTAAACTGAGTTTGCTTGCTGTTTGTACAGTTCTGATTGCTGTTAACCCAAATTTATCGGCAATCGCCCAAATTAATCAGACTAAACCCAATCCTACAGAGTTCATCAAGCAAGGGCGACAACTCTGGCAAAAAAATGATATTCCTGGCGCGATCGCCGCCTATCGACAAGCAGCAGCCGTCGATCCCAAAAACTCTGGAATATACACCAGTCTGGGTTTTTTACTCACACAGCAAAAAAACTATCCTGATGCGATCAGTGCGCTCCAAACCGCAACACAACTAGACAATCGCAATGTTAAGGCGCTGATGGCTCTAGGGTATGCCTACACGCAGTCAAGCAACTTACCTGCCGCTTTGAGCGTTTATCGTCAGGCTGCGGTGCTAGATTCTAAAAACTTAGATACATTGCAAAGCATTGGCTACGTTTTGACACAGCAAAATGACTTTGCCGAAGCAGGCAAGATTTATCGGCAAGTCGTGCAAATGTCACCGCGTAATGTCAAAGCCTATTTAAACCTGGGCTATGTGCTGAAACGTCAGGGAGATTTTAAAGCCGCCACAGAGGTTTATAACCAAGCCGACAAAATTACACCCCTCAATGCTGACATTTGGTTCGCCCTGGGCTCTGTACTTGCTGAGCAAAATCAGCCTGAAGCGGCAATTGAGAAGTACAAGCGCGTTCTACAACTCAGTCCCCGCCATCCTGAGGCTAATTTAGAGATTGGGCGGGTCTTGCAAAAACAGGGCGATTTGACCGGAGCACTCTCTGCCTACCGTCGCGCTGCCTCGGCTAACCGCAAGTCCACTGCCGCTCTCTGGGCGATCGCCGATCTATACATTCAACAAAACTCTGCTGTAGAGGCGATCGTGCAATACAGACAGATTATTGATATTAATCCTGAGGATGCTGATGCCTACTTCGCATTGGGCAAAGCACTGGCTACACAGCAACGCCAAGATGAAGCGATCAAAAACTTAGAGCAAGCAGAAAAGCTCTACAATCGCGCTGGTAACTCTAAAGGATTAACTGAGACAAGAACGCTGCTAGAAAAGGTCAAAGGGCAAAAATAAGATCCTTGGTTGGCTTTATTTATGAAGGCTTTAAAATTAAGTTGTTTTGTAAAGCAGTGGCTTGAATAGCAGGGCTTAAAGGGATATCCAATCTTAAAACACGAGACTGAGGACAGGCAAATCCATCCTTGACTCTCTCTTAGTGAGCGATGCATCTTTGTCATTATGGGCGTTGACATAAATAATTCCATCTCTTTGGGAATCAATGCATTTATCGTAAACTCCAAAAAGCTCCATCCCGCTACGCTAAGTATGGGGTAGGGAAGCGAGATTTAAATAGTTAAGCAAAGGTTAAAAGGGTACAAAAAACTGTATTCCCTAATACTATTGGCTACGGATCGCAGTGCTTTAATTTCCCTCAGTGGTCTAGCTTAGGCGAGTTTCTGGAGAAATATTCCATGCGATCGATGTGCAATAGTTGTAGGTGTTGGGTGATATCTAAGCGTTGCATGATGAATTAAAAATACTGTTATTGAACACCAACTACATGAGGAGCAACTTTAAATAAAATGGATAAGCGATTTAACAGGCGTAAGTTTTTGCTTTACGGATCGGCAGCATTGGGTACAAGTATGCTGATCAAGGCTTGCGGTTCAGGTGAGCAAGCAACTACTACAACTTCTCCAGCAGCTACAACCGCTGCAACCCCAACCACAACGACTACCGCCTCTGGCAATACAATCAAAGTAGGGATCCTGCACTCCTTAAGCGGTACGATGGCAATTAGTGAAAAGAGTGTAGTTGAAGCCGAGCAACTCGCGATCAAAGAAATTAACGCCGCTGGCGGTGTACTGGGTAAGCAGATTGAAGCAATTGTAGAGGACGGTGCCTCTAACTGGGATACCTTTAAAGAAAAGGCGACTAAACTGATCGACCAGGATAAGGTGGCAACTGTATTTGGTTGCTGGACATCAGCAAGTCGCAAGAATGTCTTGCCCGTATTTGAGTCCAAAAATCATATGCTCTGGTACCCCGTGCAGTACGAGGGACAAGAATGCTCGAAGAATATTTTCTACACTGGTGCTGCGCCAAATCAACAGATTGAGCCATCCGTTACTTGGCTACTAGAGAAGAAGGGTAAGGAATTCTTCCTGGTTGGCTCTGATTATGTATTTCCACGTACTGCCAACACAATTATCAAAGCCCAACTAGAAGCGAAAGGTGGCAAGGTAGTCGGTGAAGATTATCTACCTTTGGGTAATACGGAAGTCACACCAATTATTGCCAAAATCAAGGCGGCTCTGCCCAATGGCGGCGTGATCTACAACACGCTCAATGGCGACAGCAACGTTGCTTTCTTCAAACAGCTACAAGGTGCTGGCCTGAAACCAGATAAGTACCCTGTCATGTCAGTCAGCGTTGCCGAAGAAGAAGTGAAAGCGATCGGTGTGGAGTTTCTGAAGGGACACTACGCTGCATGGAATTACTTCCAGTCAGTAGATACACCGGCCAACAAGAAGTTTGTGGAGGCATTTAAGAAGGAATACGGTGCTGAGCGCGTTACCAATGACCCGATGGAAGCGGCATACATCATGGTTTACCTCTGGAAGCAGTCGGTGGAAAAGGCAAAGACCGCTGACGATTTAGAGAAAGTCAGGGAAGCTGCCTACGGTCAAACCTTTGACGCTCCAGAAGGTAAGGTGACAATGAACAATAGCCATCACCTATCCAAGTTTGTGCGGATTGGCGAAATTGCCGAAGATGGCCAATTTAAGATTGTGTTTGAGACCGACAAAGTGGTCGATCCACAACCCTGGAACCAGTTCGTGGCTAAAACCAAGGGCTTTGGTTGCAACTGGGCTGATAAATCTAAGGGTGGTCAATACAAGCTGTAATTTTTCCGTTTCTTCACCGCACTGATACACATTTTGAGCTTGGGTTGCTTCTCCCATTTTGCTGATTGCTTGCTACTTAATACTGACAAGCTTTCCTGGGCAAAATGAATTTTTACTAGCGATCCAAGCTCATTATTTGGATATTTGCCAATATTTGCCCATGGGAGTGACGCACCTTGCTTGCATTTTTAGATACTTTATTTAGTGGGATTAGTATTGGTTCAGTTTTGCTGATTGCCGCTCTGGGATTGGCGATCGTCTTTGGGCTGATGGGCGTGATCAATATGGCGCACGGCGAACTGATCATGCTGGGAGCCTACACCACCTTTGTGGTGCAAAACGCCTCTAAGTTACTGGGTGGATTTTGGCCTGAGATTTACATTATTCTCGCGATCCCGATCGCTTTTCTAGTAACTGCCCTGGTGGGTCTAGTTTTAGAGAGAGGCGTAATTCGCTATCTTTATGGTCGCCCGCTCGAAACCCTGCTGGCCACTTGGGGTGTGAGCTTGATCCTGCAACAGTTTATCCGCAGTGTGAATTGGGTACTGGTAATTGCGCTCGCAATTTTCTGCCTGTTGTACTTCGGTGGCACATGGTTATTGCGTCGCTTAGAGCGTCTGAATGCTGTGGCAACAGCAGTGGTGTTGCCGCTGTCGGCGGGTATTGCGATCGCCACGGGTTATTTTCTGTCCCAAAAGTATAAATTAGCTGTAACCAAGCCCTGGTTTGGTACGCAGGGGGTAGACGTAACCGCACCCAATTGGTTGCGCGGTGGCCTCCCCTTAGAGGGCAACCTGCAATTACCGTATTCTCGCCTGTTCATTATTGGACTCACGATCCTATGCGTGATGGGGATTTATCTGTTTTTACAGCGATCGCCCTGGGGTTTGCGCATTCGTGCTGTGACGCAAAATCGGAATATGAGTGCTTGCTTAGGCATTCCAACCCAGAAAGTAGATGCGCTCACCTTTGCCTTGGGATCGGGACTGGCTGGTATTGCTGGCGTTGCAGTTAGCTTGATTGGTTCTGTCAGTTCCAACACCGGACAAAGCTATATCGTCGATACCTTTATGGTGGTCGTAGTTGGTGGTGTCGGCAATTTGGCGGGCAGTATTGTCGGAGCGATGGCAATTGGTATTGCTACTTACCTCATCGGTTCAGGCATTCTGTCACCATTGTTTGTATTTGCACCGCCCATGGCTGATTTCTTTAAATTCTTTGCTGATACCAGCATGGCAAAAGTGTTGGTATTCATGTTGATTGTCGTATTCTTGCAAGTTAAACCGGCTGGTTTATTCCCCGAAAAGGGACGCACCGTTGACGCATAGAGTAATTAATGTAAGGGCAGGTTTGGCCAATATATCTGAGCTAATTGCCAAAATACTCGTACAAAACCTGCCCCTAGGATACCGAATAACCGAATAACCAAATAACCGAGTAACCCATAACTGAACCAATGACTTCGGATCTTACGATCGAATCTTCAGCTATTAACCCTCAGAAACGCAACCTGTTGATTGAGGTAGCCATTGTCGCGGCGATCGCCATAGTGCTTGTATTTGTCATGCCGAAATTGTTGAACAGTTTCTGGCTAGAACTATTAGGCAAGTTTCTAGCCTATGCGATCGTCGCTTTGGGTATTGATTTGATTTGGGGCTTTACAGGCTTGCTGAGCCTGGGGCATGGTGTATTTTTTGGTTTGGGTGGCTATGCCCTTGCTATGCACATTAAGCTCCAGATCCCACCGGATGCGACAAGCCAGCTACCAGACTTTATGGGTTTGTACGACATTACGGAATTACCCTGGTTTTGGCATCCCTTTCGCTCATTGGGCTTTGCCACTACGGCAGCGGTAATTTTGCCCGCTTTAGTGGGCGGCTTGCTGGGTTTTATGATTTTCCGCAACCGTATCCGTGGTGTTTACTTCTCGATCCTGACCCAAGCGACAACAGTCATCTTCTATAACTTCTTCAATGGCCAGCAAAAGTTATTTAATGGCACCAATGGTCTGACAGACTTTAAAACAGTCTTGGGCGCAACGGTCAGCGCGCCAGGTACAAAGTATGCATTCTACTGTCTGATCGTCGCATTTTTGGCGCTTACCTATGCCCTGTGTCGCTGGTTGACGAGTGGTACTTTTGGTCGCCTGCTCGTGGCAATTCGCGATGATGAAAGTCGGGTAAGATTTTCTGGTTATAGTCCAACAGGATACAAAGTACTTGTATTTACCATTTCTGCTGCTCTAGCGGGTCTAGCGGGCGCTCTGTTCGCAGGAATCAACGGTTCCATTTCTCCACGCTATATGAATATCACTAGTTCCATTGATATGGTGATCTGGGTAGCAGTTGGTGGTCGAGCCAGTCTAGTTGGGGCTGTATTGGGAACAGTATTGGTGAAATCAGCCGAAAATTTATTATCGGAAAGATTTCCTGATATCTGGCTATTCTTCCAAGGAGCAATATTTTTACTTGTAGTGATGTTGCTACCCAATGGTGTTGTCGGCTGGCTAAGAACACAGGGACTTGAGTACTTGAGGATTTTGTTTGGTCACCGTAGAACCTCGGGAACCTATCCCAGCTTGGAAGAGAACTTAGAAGAAGTACCTGAAGATCTAGAAATAATCGATAGAGGTAGTTATGAAGGCAAAGATTCTAGAGATTGAGAATCTCACGGTCAGTTTTGATGGTTTCAAAGCCCTGAACGACTTAACCTTCAGTATGGATGAGGGCGAGTTACGCGTGATCATCGGGCCAAATGGAGCTGGCAAAACCACTTTTCTGGATATTATTACGGGCAAAGTGAAACCGACACAGGGCAGAGTCTTGTTTAAGGGCAAAAACCTGCGATCGCTGAACGAAAATCAAATCGCGGCTCAAGGTATTGGTCGCAAGTTTCAAACACCCAGGGTCTATCTCAACTTAACACCAAGGGAAAACCTGGAACTATCTTATAATCGCCGCAAAGATGTAATTGGGACGCTATTTAGAAGCGCATCAGTAACTGAAAAGCGCCAGGTGGGCGAGCTATTAGATCAAATTGGGCTTGCCCGTAAAGCCAATATGCAGGCGGCGCTACTCTCTCACGGGGAGAAGCAGTGGCTGGAAATTGGCATGGTAATAGCCCAAAACCCAGAGCTGCTATTAGTTGACGAACCTGTAGCAGGGCTGACTGATGCGGAGACAGAAATTACAGGCGAACTACTAATCTCGCTAGCCGAGAAACATTCAATTATCGTGATCGAGCATGATATGGAATTTGTGCGCCAGCTTAATCGCAAAGTAACCGTACTACATGAAGGCTCTGTTCTTTGTGAAGGCAGTATTGAAGAAGTGCAGAAAGATCCCCGCGTGATTGAAGTATATCTAGGCCCCCAATCCGACGCTGACGCCTCCCTGTCTCCAGTAGAGCATAACTAATGTCAATTCCTAAAATACCAATGAGTCAAGATACAGGATCTGGATTGATAGATATGGAGCAATCTGCTGTCTCCCCTATGCTAAATATCGCTGCTCTCAACGTCTACTATGGTGAAAGCCATATCCTGCGCAACGTTGATTTAAATGTGTTCCCAGGTGAAATGGTCTGCCTGATCGGACGTAATGGTGTAGGTAAGACTACACTGCTTAAAACAGCGATCGGGTTGCTCAAACCCCGTAGTGGTAGGGTCAACTTGATGGGAGATTCTATCCTGCTCAAATCGACCGATCGGCGCGCCAGAATGGGAATTGGCTATGTACCGCAAGGTAGGGAAATCATCCCGAAATTAACGGTCAAGGAGAACTTGCTGCTGGGATTAGAAACTGGCAGAACGAAGGGACGAGAGACTGAGATGCTAGAGCAGGCTTTCGATCTGTTCCCCGTTCTCAAGTCCATGTTGTCTCGTCTGGGTGGTGACCTTAGTGGTGGGCAGCAGCAGCAACTCGCGATCGCGCGCGCTTTGATGGGTAGACCGCAACTCCTGCTTTTAGATGAGCCAACCGAAGGCATCCAACCATCAATTGTGTCGGAAATCGAAGCATCTGTACGACGCATCGTCGAAACCACAGGCATCTCCGTCCTGCTAGTCGAACAACACCTCCACTTTGTGCGGCAGGCCAATCGCTACTATGCTATGCAAAAGGGTGCGATCGTTGCCTCTGGGAAAACAGAAAACCTCAGCAACGATATCATTCAACAATTTTTGGCCGTATAAAGGGCAGACACACAGATCTGCCCCTACGGGTCGATTCGATTATCGATGGCGGACGAGGAATGCCGGCAATTCAATCTTGCTATTGGGGCTGCGAGATTCCTTTGCATTCCCAATCAAAGGTGAACTGGGCTTGCTGTTGCTGTAGCTCTCAACTTGGGATTTTCTAGTCTCCTCAGCGATCACGACTGATTCAGTTGGTTGCTGTAATACTTTCATATCTTCTCCCTTCGACTCTAGGAAACGATCTAGAGCACTACTAAGCTGTAGAGCATGGCGTTGGTGATGAAGAGCTTTATCCTTCCAGTGCTGGATTGCGGCTTCGTATTCTGCTGTCTGACATGCTTGCTGCAATATCTGCTCTTGCATATCGATGGTTTGCTGCTCAAGCTCTTGCAGGCGTGACTTCGTTGTCACATGTTCCGCATCAGCCAATTGGAGAGATTGCTGCAATCTTGCTTGAATCGAGCTTTGCTTTGCTAGCTGAGCTTCCACTTCTTCCTTGAGAGCAGTGACAGAGCTTAACTGTTTTTGAAGCTTCTGAACATTCTGCTGACAGTCTTGTAACTCCTGTAGACCTTTGGGATTAGTACTTTCTAGCAATTCCTGTTTTTGAACTAACTCTTTTTCCAGAAGGTCGATGTATTCGCATTTAGCCTGATGCTCTGCTTCCCATTTGGCTACGTTCTGCTGCAAGATGTCAATTTCCAGATAAAGCGCTTGCAGATCGCGACCTTTGGGACTAGAACTACTAGAATTCTCACTAGAATGGGCTTCGCCACCTGGCGGTTTCTTATGTAGCGCGGGATCTTTAGCAGAGAAAAGACTGCGAGCTAAGTTTGATTCAGACACTTAACACCTCACGATTAACTAGTTCTTGGATGCGTTTTGCTGCTGCCTCTCCAGGCTTATACTCCACGATCGTTAAACCGCGATCAAATGCTGTACGTATATCGGTGCTATCAGGAATAGTGACGGGAGAAAGGACATCGGCAAAAGTTTTTTGGGCTTGGCTGTAGAGTTCACCAGTATGAGAACTCGACCAGATTCCTCCTGGTAAATAGCGGTCATCCAACATATTGATCAACACTTTGACCTGTCGCGGACCGATAAAATGCTCTGCCTCTTTAATAAAGCGAATTGTAGTTTCAGTGCATTGAAAATCAGTGCGATTTAGTCTAGTTGGGATAAATATTTTGTCGGCAGGTACCAATGCATTAGCGGTTAATTCATTGAGATCGCCAGGACTGTCAATGAATATGTAGTCGTACTGATCTTTGATCCGTTCAATCTCTCGATTGAGTACTCCCTCCTTTCCCATTTGCATAGACGATAGCTGCGTGACTGCCTCCGCCATCGAAACATGAGCAGAAACTGCATCTAGTCCCTTAGGCGACTCAAAGATCACTTCCTCAATATGTTTATCAGGTCGTTTCTTTAAGAATGCCAGGATTGTATCAGACTCATCAAGGGCGTCAACCTTGCCCAGAAATAAGCTACTACAAGTTGTTTGCGAGGTCATGTCAATTACCAGAACTCTGGCCCCATTCCGAGCTACCAGATGTGCTGAATTAGAGCACAGGGTAGACTTGCCGGTGCCACCTTTATTGTTGGTAAACGCAAATACCTTAGTCATTTACAGGGTCATCTATAGCCTTTAGAACTGATGGGCAAGGAGTTACAGAAAGGTTAGCAGAATTATGTGTTTTTGTCAGACTTTCTTAGCTAAAATGCCGCAAATTGTTGTATGTCAAGTTTTACACGCTTAAATAAATGCTGGGTTTAATGCTTGTAGCCTGTCCTACAGGAAAAAGAATTTACTCTAGCGCCAGCTCAATCAGGCGATCGCATAGTTGGGTAAACTCAATTCCCGATGCCTCCCATAGCTTGGGGTACATACTCGTTGTCGTGAAGCCTGGAAAGGTATTGATCTCGTTAATCAGAACTGTAGCGGTAGATTCAATGTAAAAGAAGTCCACACGGGCGATACCGGCACCAGCGATCGCTTGAAACGCCTTAATTGCCATATCCTGCACTGCTTGTGTCACCTCAGGCGGCAATACGGCAGGAATAATTAGATCGGCCATCCCAGGTGTATATTTGGTTTCGTAGTCATAAAAGTCACTTTTGAACGTAATTTCGCCAATTACCGATGCTTGGGGGCGATCGTTACCCAAAATGGCGCACTCAATTTCCCGTGCAATTACACCTTGCTCAACAATTACGCGGGCATCATAGCTGGTGGCAGAAGCGATCGCCTTAGTTAGTTGTTCGCGATCGCGCACCTTAGAAATTCCGACCGACGATCCCAAATTTGAAGGCTTGACAAAGCAAGGGTAGCCTAGCTCTGACTCAATATGCTCGCACCAGACTTCTGGTTCTTGCTGCCATGCCGATCGACTAAGCGCCACATACTTAACCTGGGCTAGACCCGCCTGCGCAAATACGGACTTCATTAAGATCTTATCCATGCCTACAGCGGAGGCCAAAACCCCATTACCAACGTAGGGCTTTTGCATGAGCTGCAATAAACCTTGCACTGTGCCATCTTCACCGTTGGGGCCGTGCAATACAGGAAACCATAGGTCGATGGCATTGACTTCTACGGGCAACTGAAAATTAGTGCGATCGCTTGAGGTAGTTGGAGCCACGCCAGATTGCAAAACTGCGAGGGAATCCTGGGATGCGCGCCAGGTGCCATCTTTCTGGATGTAAAACGGCTGTAGATCGTAGCGCGGATTTTGAGTTAAGGCTGAAGCGATCGCCCCAGCCGAAATAATCGATACCTCATGCTCTCCGGATCGTCCACCGAATAGCAGCCCTACACGCAGTTTAGAGTCTTTCATTATCTAGTCGAAGAATTTCTCGCTTAAGATTGTATCGACATCAGCAGAGAAAAAGCAGGTATCAGGAAACTTTGTTTTTAAATATTCATCCCGTACTTCGGCGATCGCATCCTGCCAGGCTTCGGGGAATACTTCCATGAAGTAGTTTCGCAAGCTTGGTGACTGCTTTAGCAATAGTTTTAACTCTTTCCTTTGTTCGCGAATAGTTCTTGCCCAGCCATTGTAGTCGTAGGGGCTATCGACATATTTCCGCTTCAGTATGTGAGCCAATAAAGTTTGCAATCGGCTCTGCAATTCTTTTCTTTCTCGATTAGACAAGCTTTGTAGCTCCTCAACTAGATTGCTAAGATCAATTTCGTTGAATCGCCCTGCCAGAATATGTCCGACTTGAGCGTGTAACCACAAATCATAATCTTGCTCGTAAAGATTTAGTTTAAGCGCACTTTCCATATTCTCGGCACTCACTCAGACTTACTGTCTTGGTGCTAACAAATCACCTAAAATTTATGTGCTTTGGACAATGCATCCTTGTTACTAAATATAATACTTCGCCTTGCTGCCTTATGAGTTAGTAATCGACTGAGAAAGCAGTAATTCCACTGGCGAGCTGCCCTGATTTTGCAGAACTAACGTGGCGCTCTGGTTTAGCTCAAACCCAATATGCTCGTAAAATGCCTGTTGATGAGTCGTCATCAGATATACACGCTCGACATTACATACCTTGGGATGTGCCAGTACGGTTTGGACTAATTTGCGCCCCAGCCCAGTGCCTCGAAAGTCAGGATGAATTACCACATCCCAAATCGTGGCGCGGTAAACAGTATCGCTGGTAGCTCTGGCATGACCAACCAGTTTGAGACCATCCCATACAGTCACTACTGGATCGGAATTAGCGATCGCTGCCGTCAGTCCCTCAAGCGATCGTTCCTGCGCCCAAAATGCCCCGATTTTGAACAATTCCAGTAATTGTGATAGATCGACCTGGTCAGAGCGATCGCAAAAACGAATGTGGCGATTATCCATATACCGTTAGCTGTTTAAGGTAATTACAAACCATAATCAAACGAGAGAAGGAATTTCCTTCTCTCGTTAAATACTAATGCTGCGTAGCTTAACTAGCTACGTTCTGAAGTATGAGTTTATCGATGCACGCTATTAATTTCAGTAGCTAAAGTATCTTTTTTGGATAGGCAACCAACAAGCTGCTTACCAGGTTACTTCTCTTCTGCTGGTTGCCAAGGTGTAGGCAGATGTACTTTCTCTGCTAATCCCAGCGCCTCTAGTCCCCTAATCGCAATCCAGGTTAGATCGATTTCCCACCATTTCAAACCTGAACGTGCTGATTTAGGAAAAGCATGGTGGTTATTGTGCCAGCCTTCGCCATAGGTTAATATTGCTGCCCACCAGAGATTAGTAGAATGATCTTCAGTTTCTCCAAAGTTACGATATCCCCACTTGTGGCAGGCGGAGTTGATCAACCAGGTGCTGTGCCAGAGAAACACGGCTCGCACAAATACGCCGTAAATCAGGAAAGACATGCCTAGACCCTGAGTAGAGCCGATCGCATATAGCAGAATTGCTAGGGGAATTTGAAATGATAGAAAGTTGCGATCGACAAAGCGGTAGTAAGGATCTGCGGCGATATCAGGCGCAAAGCTCTTGTAATTTTCAAACTCAAAGTGTTCTGGCTTGGAGTACATAATCCACATCATGTGGCTCCACCAGAAGCCCCGTTCTGCCGAGTAGGGGTCTTTAATTACATCTTCCGTAAAGCCATGATGCTGGCGGTGGCCGCCTACCCAAAATATCGGACCACCTTGCATCGCTAGCGCACCGATTGTTGTAATAATATATTCAAGCCATTTGGGGACTTGAAAGCTGCGATGACTAAGCATGCGGTGATAGCCAAGGCAAATACCAATACTGCCTAACAGCCAATGCAAAATCAGCATTGTGCCCAAGGCTTGCCAAGAAAAATACCAGGGAGCTGCAAAAGCTACAAGGTGAATTGCGCCAAAAAAGAAAACGTTCGTCCAGTTGAGCTGTTGTTGAGGAGCTTGTTGGGAGCTAATTGAGGTCATGGAAGAACCAGGTGGGTTAATTGGTTGTGCAAGTGTTACTTGCATAACAATAAGCTTACCCCTTTTTTGTAGAATAATGCAAGTACCACTTGCATTATTCTCAAGCTCATGGCATCTTCCCGCATTCCAACTCACGAACGCATAGTTAGTACTGCCCTAGAGCTGTTTGCTCGTCAGGGGATTACAGAAACTACAACTAGACAGATTGCAGATCGAGCGCAGATCAATGAAGTGACACTATTTCGCCACTTTGGTAGTAAGCATGGGTTGCTGCTAGCCGTATTGCAGGAGTGTTTGCAAAAATATTTGCTGTTGACTGAGGTTGGAGAGTCTTTGATGGTATCTGAAGTTTCAAGCCAGAAGGATCTAACACGATTCTTGCGCTATTACATGCAGAGTTCTTTGCAAGCACTGGAAAGCGTACCAGAATTAATGCGATCGCTAGTAGGTGAAGCGGGTCAGTATCCGGTTGAGAGTCGCCAGGCTCTGGCACAAGGTATTGTGCAGGTGAATCAATCGATCGCCAATGCTTTACGTGAAGTAGTCACTAATACTCATATCGATCTGCCACTACCCCCTCTCAAACTAGTGGCCCTGGTCAATACCTGTATTTTGGGATATGCCGTGGTTTGTCTGACTAGTGATGCTCAGGCAATTTGGTTGAGTCAGGAAGACTTTATTTCTACTTTAATTGAAGCGATCGCCTGGGATGGTATGCATACAGTACATCCCGAGCATATTGAGCATACTGGGCAGGTAGTCGATCTCCCCCCCGACACTGTACATGAGATTGTGCAGCAGGCAAAACGCAATGGTGCGATGGACTATGCGATCTCCTATCTTCTATTCGCGGCAGGCTTACAACCTGAAGAATTAATGCGTCTGCACCGTGATGACTACTGGGTTGAGGACAAAGCAGGCATATTGCGGGTAGGGAATGGTAGCTTAAGTCAGCGCACGGTGCCCGTCAATCAAAAAGTTCTGGGTCATCGCTATGGATCTGCTCACAATAATCCCCTCACTGCCTACCTCAAAAACCGTAAAGATATTCACACAAGTATGTTTGTAGACAGCGATATCAACCCCCTATCGATGGAACATTTGCACAGACAATGGTGCCAATGGATTCAGGGGGGACGCAGGCTCGATAATAAACCGATGGAAATCGATCAGGCAAGGCAGACTTGGGGCGTGGAAATGCTGATGCGGGGCATGGATGTGGAAAATTTCCGCATTATCAGTGGTCTTAAACCTGTGGAGATTCAGCTTTATCAGATGCGTGTCAAGGAAAAAGCAGCAGTTCACCAGGCGATCGCCCTTGATGCGTAGGGGCGGGTTTAACGAGAAGCTGGGAATGTTTCGTAATACCTGGGACAAAACCCGCCCCTACCAAGCCCTTAGCGGATTGAAGATGTCTCGTCTTCCAATTGTGTTTCAGCTAGTGTGTTTTTTGCCGGATCTGATTCCAACAGTGGCAGGTCTGGCTCAGGCTCTGTATCGGCTACAGCTACTTGGAGCAGATCTGGCTCGCTGTAGTAGCTTTGGTAATCGGTATAGTATTCATTACTATCTCGGCGAGCAAGCATATTAGCCAAAATACCAGCGATATGGGCGTGCCTGCTGGCTAATATTTCTAAAGTTCTGGCGATCGCCGAACGCGTAGACCTGTGCATTGCTGCTACCACAACCACAGTATCTACCTTAGTTGCTAAGCTCTGGGCATCAGTAATACCAACGATCGGTGGTGTATCAATCAGAACATAGTCATAGGTCTCCTGCCATGCCTGCATCAGGTTGGTCATCTTGGCCGACTCTAACAAAACTAGGGGATTAGGTGGAATGGGGCCGGAGGTAAGTATATCGAGGGAATTGTGCAAGCCAACCGTTTGCAAGAGATCTCGCCAGTCACGATTTGTCACAATTGCAGTAGATAGGCCAGAGCTATTTTGTAAGCTGGCAAGCTTGTGGATGGTCGGCCTGCGTAGATCGGCATCGACTAAAAGCACCTTATGCTCTAGTTCTGCTAACACGCAACCAAGATGATAAATTAGGGTGCTCTTACCTTCAGATGGAATTGCGGAAGTAAAGGCAATGGATTTGATGCGGCGATCGCTATCCAAGTAGCGCAGGTTAATCGCCAAGGAGCGCAGAGATTCCATGAAGACGGAATACTCGTAACTTGGCACGACTTTGGCACTATCAAAGCTATAGGCTTGTAAAGCTTTGAGTTTTGGCACTGTGCCCAGTAATGGCCTATTGGTCAGGTCTCTAAACTCATCAATCTCGCGAATTCGACGATCGCTACGTTCGAGCAACTGAGCGACCGCTAAAGCGACCGCAATACCGCCAATACCTCCCAATAAGAGGTTGAGCAGCACATTGGGTTCAATCGTATACTCTGGTAAGAGGGGACGTTCTAGCAAACGCCAAGCGGAAATTTCTTGAGCATCGGCAATGCGTAGTTCCTCTAATCTTTCCGAAAATTTAGTAAAAAGCGATGAATTAAAGGAAAACTGACGCTGCAACTCAGTATAGGTCTGCTGTAGTTGTGGAATTTGCGCAAATGCCAAACTAACTTGCTGTTTAGCCAGACGCACGTTATCTAACTGGGCTGTTTGCATCGCGATCGCGGTCTGCGCTTCAAATAGCTGAGTAGCTAAGGTTTGCCTAATCTCAGAAGTACCGTCAGTTACCACACCCACCGATCCGGCCTTACTACCGAGCGCGGATTCAACTTGCGCTTGCATCAGACTATAAAGGCGATCGCGCTTAGCCTTTAGAGCTCTCATCGCAGGATGTGTCTCGCGATACTTGGTCAGCTCCGTGTAGTAGGTAATTTCTGCTTCTTGAAACTGCTTAACCAGGTTTTGATAGGTGGTATCCTGCGCCAAAATCGCTTTATCAATCGCTACATCCGTAGAATTCCCAACCTGCTTCTGTAACTCGTTATATTTTGTTTCTACTTCCGCAATTTTAGCTTTTAGTTCCTGCTCCTGCTGCTCTAGAGTTTGCTTCATCTCATACACAGAAGCAGCATAGGTGTCAGGGTCAGAAATGTGATGTTTTTTGCGAAATTGCGTGACAGCGAGTGCGGACTTATCGAGTTTTTTGCGCAGTTGTGGGATCTTAGCCTGAAGTAATTGAATGGCATGGCTCGTCTGAGCGCGCTGATCCTTGAGATTGTATTCGCCGTAGGTCTCAGTCAATGTGCTTAACACCTGTTGCGCTCGATGGCGATCCGAGTCGCGGTAAGTTAGCCGCAGCACCATAGCATCATTCTCTTGTCTAACTGAGAGATTGCTGGCAATCTGTGTTGCAAAATTTGCAGGTATAGGAATGGCTTGAGTGCTTTTGAGTTTGGCGACAGTTGCCTCAATTAGGGGTAGGCTTTGCAAAATGGCGATTTCTGTAGATAGATTGATGCGATCGCCATCGCTCTGATTAGATTTTCCGAATTTATTGGGGGGCGCGCTAATGCTAATGCTGTTCGCAATACTATTACTATGCTGAGTAAATAGTAAAGCTGTTGATGATTCGTAAACAGATGGTCTGGTAAATGTATACGCCGCAACTCCTGCAAATACGGTAGTTGAGGCAGCGAGTATAACGGGTAAGCGTCTACGTAGGCTACGCAGCCATCTTTTGATATTAGAAACCTGGTCTACTTGACCATAGGTGACTGAACTTTCTGCCATTTTTCCTCATCCCACTGTGCGATTGGACTTATTACTTCACCCGCTAATTCTTGCGCTTGTGCCTTAGCATAAGCCTAGAATTACTAGGTACAGAATTCTTTGTCCACCCAGATTAAAATATTAGCATTATCCTCAAAAGCGTCTTGATAAATTAACCAAAGACACTAGTCAAGAATTTACAATTTTTGTCTTTATCAAAAGATGAGCGCGTGTTTATAAGGCAGTGTGAGAGCAAATTAACGCGATCGCGCTAATACTAAAGGAGCTACAACAAAATGACACAAGCAATCGCACCAAAAACGGCTCTCTATGATCGCGACTATTTGCAATGGGTTGAAGATATTGTAAATAAGCTTCGTGCCAGAGACTTTGAGCACTTAGACATTGAAAATTTAATAGAGGAGATCGAGGACTTGGGGAAATCCGAGAAAAAAGAGATATTGAATCGCTTGACGACCTTACTAGAACATTTGCTCAAGCGGCTCTATGTTGATATGCCTCAAGAGTTTAATGGCTGGGAACGCACAATCAGAGAACAGCGCCGACAAATTAAACGGGCGATCGAGTTTTCCCCTAGTCTTGCCCCGCTTTTTTGTCAGTTCTTTGACAAGGCTTTTGATGACGCCCTTGATGAGGTTCGCAAGGAAAAAGGCTATAAGTCTTTCCAGTTCCCTGATACGTGGCAGTTTAGCCGCGATCTGGATGCCATGCTAAATATTGATTTCTGGGAATAATAGATAAATGGACTTAAAAGATAGCGTTTTATCATCTACATTTCTGCTGACGGTTTTACTGATGGTTGGCCTGATCTCTTTTCTGACATCATCAGTGAAAGATCGCACAACGGAGATGGTGTTTAAGTCTCCAACTCTGGATAGTGATGGCTTGCTTCTAGAGGTAAGAAATTATTTGAGGGGCAGGGCCTATGAAGTAGTGAACCTAGATCGCCGAGCCGACACGGTGACACTATCCGGTCAGGTAAAGCCCAGTATGTTTTTAGCAATATTTCTCGTGAGTATGGCAGTGCTTGGTTTTGGCTGCTTGGGGCTGGTACTGAAGGCATTAATTCCGGCAGTAAATGACCTCTGGTGGAGTTTGATGCTAGCAGCTCCATTAGTAGGGGTATTTTATTGGCGTGGTGCCGATCGCCGTGAGGAAGTCAGTCTCAAGTTACAGTCAGATGGAAGCCTGTGGATGCGTGGGCATAAGGATGAGTTAACTGAGTTAAAGCGATCGCTAAATTTAGAAAAATTAGGGTAGAAAGAGCTAAGATATTCAAATTTAATTTGCCTTTAACCTGCCTTTAATCTCTAAAACTTAAGTGATTGACAGCCTTACAGATATTTACTTGCCTCTAGTAGGCTGGACACTAGCCGGACTCTTGCTTTTTAGGTTTTTGCCCGAAGCAGTGCCAAGATTTATGGGCAGATCGCTGTACTGGGTAGGCGTGCCTTTACAGGTATTAGCGTTTATTCAACGGGCTGATTTAACTAGATCTGTATGGCTGGTACCCGCTGTCGTGGCGTTTGCTTTTTTTATAGGATTAGGGGCAGGTTGGTTGTGGGCGCATTTTACAGGAATTCCCAGAGAGCAACGTGGTGGTTTTTTGCTCTCCGCTTCCTTAGGCAACGTTGGGTTTGTGGGCTTAGCGATCGCCCCCTTCTTGGTTGATGATGCTTATTTAGGCTGGGTAGTGTTATTTAGCTTGGCACACAACGTAATTTGTAGTTATGGCTTGGGTGTGGCGATCGCCAGTTATTACGGCGAACACAAGTGGCCAATTCACTGGTCTACGCATATCAGGTCAATGCTGGTTACGCCATCGATCTGGGCATGTGCGATCGGTATATGGTTAAAGTTGCAGCACATCGAACTGGCTGAACCAATCGCGATCGGTATTCAGGCATCGGTGAAAATAGTTATTCCAATGGCATTGCTGCTGATTGGCATCCGCCTGAGTCAGATTAGAAAGTGGGACGGAGTCAGTAAAGCAATTCCCGCAGTTTTGATTAAGCTAGTACTTGTGCCTTTGTGTGTGGGCGGCAGTTTAACACTTCTGGGGATGCCAGAAATACCTCGTCTGGCCATGGTTTTACAAGCAGGGATGCCTTGCGCTTTTGCGGGGGCAATTCTGGCGGAGGAATATAATGTGAACGAAGAAACTATCTTACTCAGCATTGCGCTCAGCAGCATTGGGATTTTAGTGACAATTCCCCTGTGGTTGTGGTTGTTTTAATCACGGGAAAAGCAGGGCTATTTCATTTATCAAAGTACTGAGGCTAAGTGCATCATTAGCCGAGACACTTGTCGGAAATACCTCGGCAACGTCAGAATAAAGCATTACGTATGTTGGTTGCTGCTCGATAGAGTTCAATATACTTCCCTTGAACTCCTCTCTCTATTTTGGCAAAGTCTTAGTCAGGAAGTAATTCATCTTCTAACTTGTGGTTAATTACCTTCTTCATAAAAACTCTGCTCATTCCTTACGAGTGATGGGGGCAGAGAAAGTCACAGAGAAAGGATCGTTAATGAAGAGAGTACTCTATACCCTTAGATATATATTTATTACGCTTAGTTTAATTAATCGTAAAGGTGGGCATGCTCAGCTAGATAAAGTCATACATTATTGCTAGATCGTTAAACTGTTAGCTTGATTTACGTCGATTAACACTAATAAAGATGGATCGTTAATAATGCCAAAAACCAAATTGCCGAATGCTGTAATCGCAGCAGTAGGAATGTCTCTATTTTATGCGCTCATTTATGCTTCTAGCGCATGGCCTTCCTCATCTACAGAAAATGCTAATGACATCAATTTCGGCAAGCCGGTCACCTCTGTACCATCAGCATCCCGAGACAATGATCGGATTTTGCTAGCTAAAGGCAGAAATTTCTGTAATTCTAACGAGTCAGTCTTTTTTGCTGGTGAATCTAGTAGCTTTTGGATCTATATTTGCGGTGGCGATCGCCCACACTACTATATTGGCGTAGAGAAAAACCGTCCGACTAATTTAATCCGCCTGCCGCTGAGAGACTATGGAAATGGCTATTTTGAAGCGGTGAATGGTGAATATACTTACATTGTTTCTAACACTCCACGCGGCAGATTCCTAACTGTGAGTAAAGGTTACCGGGAACTCTTAAGGGAAGTTGTTTCTGAATATTAACGCAAAGACTTAATCGTGGTGATCGCATGTTGTGCCGCTAGATCGATTTGATCGGCGGTGGTAAAGCGCCCGATACCAAACCGAATCGAGGCATAAGCTAATTCTTCCGAGCGTCCTAGGGCGAGTAAAACATGGGAGGGGGAATTCTTGGTAGAGCTACAGGCAGCACCGGATGAGACTGCGATCGCGGTATTTAGTCCTAACAGGAGTGCCGTCCCATCTACTCCTTCGACACTAAGATTGAGATTGCCAGCTAGGCGCTGTGTGGGATGTCCGTTGAGATAAATGCGATCAATTTGCTGCAACTGCGCCCATAGACTTTGACGTAAGCTTAAAATGTATGTCTGTTCGCCATCCTGAGATGCTTGTGCGATCTCTATGGCTTTAGCTAAACCAACAATTTGATGTGTAGCTAGCGTGCCTGAACGCATGCCGCGTTCGTGACCGCCGCCATGTATTTGTGCTGCTAATTGCACTCTGGGATTGCGTCGCCGCACGTATAGAGCCCCAATTCCTTTGGGTCCATTGATCTTATGTCCCGTAATTGACATCAGATCGATTTGCATATCCGCTACATTCAGAGGGATTTTGCCGATCGCTTGCGCTGCATCAGTGTGGAATAGCACTTGATGCCTATGACAGATTGCCCCAATCGCCGCTAGTGGTTGCAGTACGCCGATTTCATTATTTGCCGCCATCACCGAAACCAAAATCGTATCTGGGCGAATTGCCTTTTCTAACACTTCGAGATCGATAATTCCATCAGGTTGCACCGGCAGATAGGAGATCTCAAAACCCAAGGATGCTAAATAGGTGCAGGGATCGAGGATAGCATTATGCTCCGTCTGTAATGTAATCAGATGTCGTCCTTTCTCTAGATATGCCTCTGCTACCCCTTTAAGCGCTAGATTATTTGCTTCTGTCGCACCACTGGCAAAAATCACCTCTTCAGGTGTAGCACCGATCGCTGTCGCAATGACTTCCCTCGCTTGTTTAACTGCTGCGCCCGCCTCCCAGCCATAAATATGAGTGGTGCTGGCGGGGTTCCCATAGGTAGTACTAAAATAGGGTAACATTAATTCTAATACCCTAGGGTCTATTGGGGTAGTGGCATGACAATCCAGGTAGATGGGATACTGCATGAGATGATTCCAAATTGACCTATTGAGATGTATTTTCTGATTGCTGGCTGGGTGCGATCGGACTTGCGCCAAATAAATTTGGGAAGATGAGTCCCGTCCGGGCTTTATAGGCAGCAAATTCAGGATAGCGCGACAGGGATTTATCCTTTTTCAACATATTCGGCACAAATAGTACTCCTACAAAAAATCCTAATATAGCGAACGGCAGCCAGTGCTGCGCTAACATTGCAAATGATGCATAAATGAGAATCTCGCCTAAATAATTAGTGTTACGGCACCGTGCGAAAAATCCCTCAGTAATTAGACCGGGCTGATATTTGAGCGTATAGTACTTCTGAGCATCACTGGTGTAATGCAGGAACACACCCATAATATTAACGGTGATCGCCACTGCCATCAGTGGTAAAGCAGTCACAGAATTGCTGCTAATCAACAGGAATGGTGCTACCCAGTAAAGCAACATCACACCGAAATTAACCATACCAATGCCAATTGACACTTCTGCTTCCCACTGCCGATCGGGATAAATACGATCCTTGAGCAGCCAGAGGATACCATAGGTGCCGTGCAAGGCTAAATAGACCCAAGCGCCTAAACTGAAGTTTTGATAGGCAAACATCATGCCTAGGACTACAGGTAGCGTCAGTCCTTTATGCAGATTAATTGCGTGCTTGATTTTCATGGAGTAGGTTTTCTCGATCGGCTGATTCATTATGCTATTATTCCTGACCTGCCCTAATTTGGATGACTTAATGACGAGCAAAATTCACTTAACTGGAGTGCGTGCCTATGGCTATGTAGGTTTTTTGCCAGAAGAGAATGTCTTAGGACAGTGGTTTACGGTGGATGTCACGCTCTGGACTGACTTTGAGGCGGCCACTCGCACCGATGCGATCGCCGATACGCTTGACTATTGCGCGTGCATTGCCAAAATTGAAAAAATAATTCAAACGTCTAAATTTGCTCTGATCGAGCGTCTGGCAGGTGCAATTGCAGATTGCTTGCTAGAAGATGCCAAAATTGAAAAGTTAGAACTGCGCGTTACTAAAAATCCCCCTATTCCTAATTTTTTAGGTGCCGTAGCGGTCGAACTTAGTCGCGATCGCAGCTCCCAACCAAAAACTCAACAGTTGGAGATTGTTACAGAGTACAAGCAGATTGTTCAGGATGCTCAGATTGATGGTCCCGATCGATCAGAGCAGAGCGATCGCAATGAACTCCAGCCTGAAAAACTAAAATCCCATCAAAAATCCAGTGCTATATCTAGTATTCATACTGATGGTGCCTGTTCCAAAAATCCAGGTCCTGGTGGTTGGGGCGTAGTCGTGCATTTTGATGATGGTGAGGTGACAGAGCTAGGTGGGAGGATGGCTAGTACAACCAATAATCAGATGGAGTTGCAGGCGGCGATTTCGGCGTTGGAATTTCTGGCACAGCAAGCACAGACAAATCCCGTCGATCTATATACAGACAGTAAGTATGTAATTGATGGCATTACTAAGTGGATTAAAGGCTGGAAAAAGAATGGCTGGCAGACCAAAGACAAGAAACCCGTCAAGAATCAGGAACTATGGCAAGCACTCGATCTCTTGAATTCCGCTAATGTGAGATGGCATTGGGTAGAGGGCCATTCCGGCGATCCTGATAACGAACGCTGCGATGCGATCGCGCGGGCCTATACCTTTTCACAAAATCCCGATTTGCGCCTCAGGAAATAAATAATCTTGAATCAGGCTCCCATCGCCGAATAGTGTTTCAATCCCTTACGCCATAACCAGCGATTGAGCACCAGGAAGATCGCCCCCCACCCCAGCATGACTAAAATGCCTTTACCAAAATTGACAGGTAAACCAATAATGAGCGCAGAGGGGAAATGCACCATGTATGGGAATGGAGTCCACATTACGATTTCGCGGACATTATCTGGAAATACCTCTAGCGGGGCTACTAATCCTGATAAGAACAGATAGATTAAAAACCAGACCTGCTCGATCGCACTGGCACGTTCTGTCCAAAAGGCAAACAGGGCAAATGTATACTGGATCAGGAAGCGTAGCGAAAATGCGATCGCTACCACCACGATAAAGCCCAGCACGTTCGCAAGCTTAGGAATCCAAAATGATGTTGGATAGAGCACAAAGAATAAGCCCACCATCACAATAATGAAGGGGAATCTCGCAAAGCGTTCGGCAACGTGCGTTGCAAAGTGATGCCAGACAGGATCGAGCGGTTGCAGAAGCTTATTGGATAATTTTCCTTGTACGACTTCCTTCTCAAATTCCCAAATTACCCACACTACGTTAAACTGTCGTACCACAAATGCTGCTAAAAAGTAACGGGCAAAATCTAGAGCAGATAAACCAAATCGACCACCCTGTGCCGCTTGGATCCAGACGCCCATGAGAATAAAGGGCAGGGAATTTGACAGGGCCCACAACAGTAACTCTGCTCTATACTCCAACATATAGGCATAGTAAGTACTGAGCAGCGTTTTGGCAACGCGAATGGCATGAAGCATTATTTTCCGCCCCAATATTTTAAGACTCTCTGTAGCTCTTCCAAGCGAATCGGCTTGGCAATATGATCTTGCATACCTGCTTGCAGATAGCGATCGCGATCCTCTTTCATGGCATTTGCCGTCATGGCGATAATTGTGGGAACGGGGCGATCGCTCTTGCCTTCGCGAATGTGTTGTGTAGCCTCTAACCCATCCATCTCAGGCATTTGAATATCCATTAAAATGACATCATAGTTATGATGTTTTAATGCTTCTAATACCTCTTCCCCATTTTCGACAACATCCGCTTCATAGCCTAGTCGCTCATCTAGGTAAGTAGGTGAAATGGCAAAATAGGAGAAAGCCGTTTTCATAAATTGTCAGACATACCATGATAAAGTTTCCCCTGACCCAGTTGTTAGATGAGCAAGCTTGCTATGAATGGTTATTAAAGATCCTACATCCGCA
>CALRKB020000013.1:0-103541 GCA_943367755.1 Rhizobium sp. Q54
CGAGAAACATTCTGAACAGAATAAAGGATAAAAAATTAACATAAACCATCAAAAAAGTATCACACATGATCGATCGCCAAGCACTATTTGAGAAATTTCTCACGGTTCTAGAGACTCCGCCACCGTTACCAGAGTATTTAGGAGAGCAACCTGAATCAGTTACAGATTTCGATCCGTATCAAATGGTGGCGGAGTGGATTGCTTTGCGGCATGAACTCAAACAACAGGGGAAACTCTTCCAGGCGAGTCAAAACACGCTGCAAACTGCTTTAGAAGAGTTACAGTTAGATAAAGCCTATTTGCAAGAACAGCTAGCCACTAGCAAGTCCCATAGCCAGTCCCAGGAGTTATCTCAAGGCGATCGCAAAGCTCTATGGCGCGATCTAATTGGGGTAGTAGATGCGCTCGATCGCGCTTGTCAACACTGGCAAGAGCAGATTGAGTCTCTTGATCGCGCTCAGCAAGATGCGGCAAATCATCCCCGTCCTTTTTGGCAACGATGGGTACAGCCGTTGACGCCATCGGATCGCGATCGAACTATGTCCTCTACGTCATCATCAGTAAGTGATGTACGTGACGTATTAGTCAGCGACCAGCAGGGAATAGATCTAATTCGGCGATCGCTCCTGGATGTTTTGCGCCAACGACAGGTGGTGCCGATCGTTGCGCAGGGAAAACCCTTTGATCCTAAAACCATGTATGCAGTTGGTCGTCAGGTCACAGCAGAATTTCCAGAAAACACGGTCGTGCAAGAGGTGGTGCGAGGCTATATGTGGGAAACGCAAATCCTGCGAGAAGCACAGGTGATCGTGGCGGCAAAACAAGGATAAGCAGTAAATAGGAGGTTATAAAAATGGGTAGAACAGTTGGTATCGATCTGGGAACTACAAATTCGGAAGTGGCGATCGTTGAGAATGGGCAAGCTCGGATCTTGCCAGGTGAAGATGGCGAACTGATGTTGCCCTCCTGTGTGGGATTTAGTGATACGGGCAAATTGCTGGTAGGGCGCGAAGCCCTGCGTCAGTATGCCGCTGCCCCAGAACGTACGGTGCGATCGATCAAGCGCTGGATGGGCACCGACCACAAAACCTCGCTGCGAGTGGGCGGCACTGGATCGGAGGAAACACGAGACTATTTACCCCATGAAATCTCTGCCATGATTCTGCGATCGCTCAAGCAACGAGCAGAAACTGTTTTAGGGGAAGAAGTGACGAAAGCTGTGATTACGGTGCCAGCCTATTTCACCGATGCTCAACGGCAGGCAACCAAAACGGCGGGAGAGATTGCCGGCTTTGAGGTGCTGCAAATTATTAATGAGCCCACCGCCGCCGCCTTAGCCTATGATGTGCGATCTGAAGAAACTGAACGGCTGCTGGTTTACGATCTCGGCGGTGGTACCTTCGATGTATCAGTAGTTGAGATTACTGGAGCAGTAACAGAAGTGATGGCCAGTCACGGCAATAACCGCCTGGGGGGAGATGATTTTGACCGCAGATTACAACTGCACTTAGCAGAACTATTTCGCCAGACCCATGATGTCAGTGTGCCCGACGATCCATCTACACAGGCACGTCTCCTCCAGGCAGCGGAGGAAATTAAGATGGAGCTGAGTTCCCATGCCTTCGCTCCAGTTAGGGAGGCATTTTTGGGCACCAAAGGTAAGACTGCACTTCACCTGGAAACGGAAATAGCGCGTGCTGATTTTGAAGAACTAATTCGGCCATTGTTAGAAGAGACGTTAGAGGCGATCGACCGAGCACTTGCCGATGCGAATTTAGTACCTACTGATTTAGATCGGGTAATTTTAGTGGGAGGTTCTACCCGCGTGCCGCTCGTGCAAGAAATGGTAGCAGCGCACCTGAAGCAGTTACCTGTTGATGGTATTCAGCCAGATCTCTGTGTGGCATTGGGTGCTGCCCTGCAAGCTGGAGTACTGGTAGGTGAAGATGTCGAATCTATTTTGGTAGATGTTATACCCCACTCTCTGGGGATTTCGGCAGCGGTGATGACACCGATGGGACTTATGCCCGGATTCTTTAGCGTAATTATTCCGCGTAATAGTGTTGTGCCTGTTTCTCGTTCCGAAGTCTATTCTACGGTTTCCGATAATCAACCTATTGTTAATATCGCCATTTTTCAAGGCGAAAATCAATTCGCGGAAGAAAACGTGCCACTCGGTGAATATAAAGTGGAAGAAATTCCTCCTGGCCCAGCCGGTAGCGTTAAGATCGAAGTCCATTTTGACTTCGATCTCAATGGCATTCTCACTGTGACTACTACGGAAAAGGGTAAGGGACATCAAGGAAAGCTGGTTGTGGAGCGTGCTGCAGGCGTGCAGAAACTTTCTAGTCATGACCTCAAGCAAGCTAGAGCTGATTTAGAGTCTCTATTTATTGATGAAGATGAGATGTTTGAGGAGGATCTTGAAGATGAGGCATTTGCTGAACTCGATCCTGAATTGGAAAAACTGTTCGATCAGGCACAAAAGCTATTAGCAACGCTAGAACCAGAGCAAGCAGAAGAATTACAAGATCTACTCGATCGCTTAGAAGATGCGAGCATCGGTGGAGAAACAGCTACGATCGCTCAACTCCAGGAAGAGGTAGCAGACTTCGTTTACTACGCCAACAATAAATAATCCACGATCTCCCATGAAATGTCCCGTTTGTCGTGCCACCTACCGCTCATCGGAGAAAAGTGAGAATTCAAATCCTCCCTCTACCTACCTCTGTCGCCGTTGCGGGGTCGATCTTACCCCACTAATTCATCTGCATGACCAGGCGATCTGGTATCATCATCAAGCTATTCAAGCTTTGCGATCGGGTGACGATCGAGAGGCAATGCATAGAAACGATCGAGCATTGGCACTTTATGCCAATCATGCTGATTTTCATGCCTTAGCGGCACAAATCTGGGCATTGCAAGGTGAGTTGGGCGCTGCCATCGCGGCTTGGCAAAAAGCCCTGCAACTAAATCCCCAGCACCCGACTGCTGGTACATTTCTCCAGGTTTTGGCTACGCCAGATTTAAGCGATCTCTAGAGCTTATCTGCGATCTATTTGTGCGATTGCACTGGTGAAGTTCTGAACCGCGCTAAAGTAAAGCGAGCGATTGACGGTAGCATTGTTGCTATGACCTCCATTGGGAATGAAGACAAGCTTTTTCGATGATGATGTAGCGTCAAATAACTGCTGACTCATGCTAAAGGGAATCAGACTATCGGCTGTGCCGTGAATGTATAGCACTGGCATTGTCAGCGATCGCACTTTGTGAATAGAATCAAACTTTTGATGCAGTAATAAATCTACTGGGAAAATCGCAAATTTAGGATCGCGACGAACCATATCGGCGATCGAAGTGAATGAACTTTCTACGATCAGTGCTACTGCTTCGGGATGTTTGGTGGCTAGATCGATCGCGATCGCGCCACCTAAGGAATGTCCATAGATAAAAATTTGCTTGGGATTAATGCCTCGTTGCTGTGTGAGATAATTCCATGCGGTTTGGGCATCGGCATAGACTTGTGTTTCAGATGGAAAGCCTCCTTCACTCTTGCCGTAGCCGCGATAATCGGGAATAAAAACAGAAAAACCTAATTCGTGGAATCGGTTAGCGTGCTTGAGATTTCCCCCAATGTTTTGACTATTGCCATGTAAAAACAGTAAGACTTTGGCATTGGGGCGATTTGCCGGTATCCACCAGCCGTTGATATTTTCGGTCTTGCCATCCTCAGTTTTGACGAGTAGAGAGACATCTTGATAGCTCAGCTTATATTGTTCGGGTTGAGTTGTAATTTCGCGCTGAGGAAAAAAGATAAAGCGACTTTGTCCTACCCATAGGGATAGACAGGCTACGCTATAAACACTAACTGAGGCCAAACCTATTTTGGGTAAAGCCTGAGGGAGCCATTTTAATCTAGATTTTTGGGGCACTGTTTCGTTGCAATAGCTATTTGACTTGATCCTGCCATATATTACGAGGTGTCTGTTTGCATGGATCTCTGCTTAGCAAAAATTAAGCCATTAGAGTTATGAACTTGTATTACGTAGAAGTTTTTTAAACCCTCTCTATCAAAGATTTTTTCTGTATAACACCCCTCAGGAGGATGTTACCCCGAAAATTTCCGTATAGTACACCAATTGGTTGTGTTACCCCGAAAGTTTCCGTATAATCATCTTGTATTGGGTAGTTATGCGGAAACTTTCCGTATAATACATAGTTAGGCGTTGCTACCCGTCTCCCGTGAACTAAGCCAAATGAATCCCGACTTAAGCAAATATCTCATCGGCGTCGTCGCTGGCATCGTCGTATTGGTCGTTTTCGTGCTGATCTTCCGCAAGGAACTCAGTTTGTTTCTATTCAAACTAACCGAGATTCGCGTCACTCTGCCCGGAGGCGTCAAAATCGATTTGACCGGCAACGATGCGGCAGCTATCGCGACGGATTTACTCCGCGAGATCGACAAACTTCTGAAGGAGCATCTAACGCCCGAAGAGAAGAGACTCTTTCTCGACGTTCTTCGACACCGCAACCCGCCACTTGTCACCGATGTTCTTCCCGACTTCGACGAGTCGCGTCCTCCCGCACTTCTCAAGCAGCTTAGAGCGTTGCGCGGCGCGTATTTTATTCGCCCAGTCGAGGGCAGCCGTTGGCTGCCCCAGAAGCATATTCAGGTCACAACGCTCGGGCAGATCGTCGCCAAGCATCGGCGGAGCCTTCTTGAGTCCACTGCGGCACCCCAAATTGCAAATGACCGCAACGCCTAACCATGCGCTGCAGCCGACCGCGCTTACGCGCGGCGGCTGAGCTTGAGGCGTTGGGCAGCCTCGAACATTCTAGGAGATACACATGGCCTCGATTAAAAAAATCCTTATCCTGTCAGCCAATCCACGAGGCACTGCACATCTGCGGCTGGATGAAGAAGTACGTGAAATTGAGGAAGGACTCCACCGCTCAAAACTACGTGAGCAATTTGTTATTCATTCCAAATGGGCAATTCGTCTTAAGGATCTTCGCCGCGCCATGCTCGATTATGAACCTCACATTGTGCACTTTTGCGGACATGGTGAAGAAGATGGACTTATGGTGGAAGGTAAAAATAGAAACGCGGTTGTCATCAGCTCAGATGCTTTATCAGGATTATTTGAGTTATTTTCAGGGCAGATAGAATGTGTTGTTCTAAATGCCTGCTATTCAGCCATGCAAGCAAAAGCAATTAATAAGTTTGTCCCTTACGTCATCGGAATGAGTATGGGAGTTCAAGATGAATCGGCAATTGAGTTTGCGGTAGGATTTTACGATGCATTGGGCGCTGGTAAATCGATCGAGGACGCTTATAAATTTGGGTGTAACGCCATTCAATCAGGAAGTATTCCAGAATATTTAGCTCCTGTATTACAAAAGAAGCTCTTTCCCTTTACGCATCATAGGAGGACGATTGCTATCGTTTGCCCCCTTTTTGGAGCCAGCCGAATCTATTATTCTGAATTACTATTTGCGATAATGAAGCAAGCCCGTCAAAAAGCGTACGAAATCCTCATAATCCCAGTTGAAAACACCACCGAAAAACGGCCCCTTGTTTCTCATTTTCCTCAGATTTCCAGCGTTGACGGCATCATTTTCATCACTTGTCAAGTCGGTAGCTCCAATTGGCTTGTAGAATGTGCATCAAGAAATATCCCAGTAGTTTTACTGCATGACAATATTTCGGAGAACAAAGCCCGCGGATATTCAGTTGTTTCACACATTCGCCCCCGCCTCAATGCTTTGTCTGACCTTGTACAACATTTGATCGAGAAACATGGTTGCAAAAACATATCTTTAGTCACGGTAAATCCAGAAAATCATTCCATTCGTTCTGAGAAAAAATCGATCATAGAGCAGGCAATCCAGGACAAGTTATCGGATTTTATTTTTATTCGCGACAAGAATATGTTCTATGTTGCAGAATATTCACAGGAGCAAGGAATAATGGTGGTTGATCAGATAATAGACAAAAATCCAGAAACAGACGCGATAATCAGTTTAGCAGATGTTACTGCTATTGGTATCATGCAACGTTTGCGGGAAATGGGAATCCACGACCAAATTAGAGTGTCGGGTTTCGATAATGTCGAAGTAGCTTTACAAAATGGTCTCACCACGATTGATCAAGAATTAAAACTCTCGGGTGAAAGAGCTGTAACCGATTTGTATGATGCTTTTCAGCGAAAGTCTATCGTTGAATTCCGGACGATCTCTGAAATTCCGACAACATTTGTACAACGGAAATCATGTTGTTTCGTGAAACAGGAAAGATAACCAGGTGCGTTGGTATGGCAACGGAAATCAAGAAACCTACCGAAGAGGCCATGTTGAAATTGCTGGAAATTCAATGGCAAGACCATTTTCACACGCGCAGCCAGACATGGAAAGCATTAGAAATCACAGTTCTAATTGCAATCGTATTGGTTGGTCTGGACTGGAAGATAGATAATCGGTTGGTCACGATATTAGTAGCATCTCTACTGGCCATAGTAGCGATGTTTGGGATGCAGATTACGCTCCGGCATCGTAACAATTCAGAAATTACGAGTTTCACTATCATTCAGTCGGTAAGTAAAGAATTGGCACTCCTGGACTCAAGGCTTGAATTGCCTAAACCTATTTATTGGTGGGATGTTTTCTTGTTTTGGAAGTCCAATACACCATTGTTTATCCTGAGGATGCATTTTGTCATTCTATTGTTTGCAATTGGTTACCTTTCACTTTGCCTGTTTGGTATCTGACGATATATGAAAGGCTGCTCAACGTGGTATTGCGGATGGGGTCAGGCTTGCATAGTTGATGATATGCGTTTAGCCTTGACCTAACCAATCGCTCCAGCCGATGCCGCTGACGCGGCACTGCTGAGATTCACCGTTAGGGCGGATGGAATTTCTCTCCATCCCGACCGATTGTTGGGATGGTAAAAATCAGCGGGTGGGGTGCGATAAGAGCGCCCGGTTGGTAGCAACGTGAACCCGCTGTGCTCTGTTTCAAGGCAGGGCGGTGGTTCGGAAACGGTGAGTTTCTGGAAACCACGTTCGCCCTAACTGAACGCTGCAGCCGACCGTGCTACGCTGGCGGCTGAGCTTGAACGTTATCTCGCTTCTTTTCAAGTGTTAGGGCGTTCTTTCAAAGCTATCTGTTACTCTTCCAAAGTACTATGGCAAGCCCGTAGCTCGACACTGCGTATGGTGCTATAGTGGTGTCATGTCTGGTTTGCCTTTACTTCGGATTGTGGTTGATACCAATGTTGTGTTTGAAGGTCTGACCAAGCAAGGCGGGGCTTCAGGTTTGATTATTGATGCTTGGTTGGCTGGGCTGATGGTGGTTTGTGTCTCCAATGCGCTTGCCTATGAATATGACGATGTGCTGTCTCGAAAGCTCTCTGAAGAACGCTGGAGTAAGTTGCAACCTGTGTTGGGGCAACTCTTGAGTGTTGCTCAATACACAAATATTTATTTTTCGTGGCGACCGACTTCCCCAGATGCAGGTGACGATCTCGTGATTGATTGTGCGATGAATGCAGGTGCGATCGTGGTTACATCTAATATTCGAGATTTTCGGAGTGCGAAAGAGTCGTTGGGGTTGCGAGTTCTAACCCCTGTGCAATTTGTGAGCATATTAGCATCAGGAGAAAAGTCATGAGCCGATTAACCTTACGATTACCTGAAACCTTACATCAACAGCTTGCTCAACTTGCTGAAGGTGAAGGTGTATCGCTGAATCAGTACATCGTTTATGCATTGACTCGTCAGGCCGCTCTAGCGTATGGAATTCAAGCTGTGCCCGAGGCGGAAGTTGCGCAGCAACAGCAAGCGTTTCAATCATTGATCGAGCAACTAGGACAAGCTTCGCCGTCTGAAATTAAGTCCGTTTTAGCGACACGTGAGAAAACTGATCCAGAAGCAGAATTGAGTGCAGATATAGTTGAGCGTCTTCAAGAACGAATCCGAAAGCGAGTCTAGTCATAGAAGGTTGGAGTAGTGCCAGTGAGATAACAAGTCGTTGGAGAGGCGGACAGAAGATTCTTGCTTCGTTTAAAGTTGGTAGATCGCCACTCAACTTGCTCGTTATACGTACCGATATCGCTGATTGAGTTCGTTGAGATGATCTGAGTGCGATCGTTCAATCAAGATGTAACGGTCAATTGTGTTTGTATTCTCAATTAAAAAACAATATCTGAGATGTTTAACTTGATTATTTAGTTTTTAGAATGCTACCTTATGATTGGTTGAGTTTTAAATCACTATCTCACCTAATGAAATTCATGAAAGAAACAGAAATTAGAAACTATGATTGCATAGTAGTGGGATCGGGATTGTCTGGACTTGTTGCTGCTCGGAATATTCAAAGGGCAGGTCATAATGTTTTGGTTTTGGAAGCACAAGATCGGATTGGTGGTCGTATGTATGGCAAACATATTGCGCCCGATCAGTATGTTGATTTCGGCGGTCAATGGGTTGGACCAACTCACGATCGTTTTCTTGCTTTGCTTGATGAGTATAAAATCTCCCGCTTTCCTTCACCACCATTAGAGGGGAAAACAGTACTTTTATATAATGGGCATCGATGTGAATTTAATGGGTTCTTTCAGGGTTTTTCTGAAGGTGAACGTCCTGATGTTAGCGAAGAAGAATGGTGCGATGCGATGGAGGCTTGGAGTCGGTTTGAGGAGCTTTCAAAGGCAATGCCATCAGGACATCCCTCTCGAACTACTCAGAATCAACTGCTAGACTCCCAAACCTTCACTCAGTGGATCGATGAAAATACAAAAACTGATTTTGGTCATTGGTACTTTTCCTACATGGTTCGTGCTGTGGGGTTTCTTGGGCCTGCGGAGCCTAATCAAGTCTCACTTTTGCACGTTCTTTGGGGAAATAGCTGTGCATCACAATCTGAGCATCCAGAAGCAGAACTTATCCATGATGGTGCTGGGCAAATTCCAGGGATAATCGCAGCTGAACTCAGAAATCAAATTCATATCAGCGAACCTGTTGTCAGTATTTGCCAAGATCAAACTGGGGTTGAAGTTAAAACATTACAAAACAGCTATAGAGCAAAGTTTGCGATCGTAGCGATGCCTCCCCATCTCGCAGGTCGAATTTCCTACGATCCTCCCTTACCTGCGACTCGTCAACAGCTTACACAAAGAGTCCCGATGGGTACAATTGCCAAAATTATGATTTCCTATGAAGCTCCGTTTTGGCGCGAAAATGGACTTGGTGGTGTAGGTATGGGAAACTGCGAGTGGATTGAACTTTTTGCAGATAGCTCCGATCCTCGCAGCGGTAAAGGAGTGATTGCTACTTTTGTTGTGGGCGATCGCTATCTTCGCTGGCAGGCTCTAAATGAGTCCGAACGCACCTCAGTAATTTTATCTAACCTTGCTGCTTATTTGGGTGATGAGGCGTTATCGCCCAGTACATTTGATGTCGTGGACTGGTCAGCAAATCAATGGGTGGGAGGAGGATATGGAGCCTTTATGCCTCCTGGAGTCTGGACAAATTTTGGTGACACTATTGCCACCCCTGTTGGACGCATCCATTGGGCTGGAACTGAGACTGCCGAACGCTGGCCAGGTTTTTTTGATGGAGCTGTGCGGACTGGAGAGTCAGCAGCAGAGGCTGTGATTGCTTGTATTTAAATAAGAAGTAACCGCACTAAGAATTTATGCGGAAGCACAGAAGATGGTTGCCACCATGCGTCAATTGAGTTCGTAGCGATTAGGTATTGACAGCCCGATCGGTTCTGAAAAGCGTGAATATTTGACCGCATCAGTAGGAGAAAATCCTGTGGATACAGCAACTAACCCAGTTTTTATATCTTCAAAATAGATCGCCCCACCAATGCATTCTTCAACTTGGAAAGATCCATGAAAGAACTGATGCTCTGGAATGTAAATCAATAAAAAATCGCTAATCTTAGTTGTCTTACCAAACATTTGCTGACAAATTTTGAGGAGAACTGCATCTAAGTGTTTATTAGAGGCAGGCTCACCCAGATCGGTGAATTCCATACTATCCGCAAAACGATCCATAAAAAACAACCAGATCTTGGATAAATCTTTTTCATCGATTAGCTTTTGCTTGAGTTCCAGTAATTGATTGATGTTCATAGTGTAGATATGATCAGATGGGATAAAAGGCGATTGCAGTGTAGTTGGACAGATTTTATTGGTACTTCTTTACCCATGCTTTTGATAGCGCTTTCGCCATTGTTGTAGCTGTTCTCGGCTATCTTCATCAGGAGCATTTTTTAATGCTACATCGAAATCTGCTTTTGCTGACTGATGTTGGCCTAGAGCTTGGTAGATAACACCTCTATGGCAGCGTAGGGAATAGTTGTCAGGATCGTCAGCTAATCCTAAATCTGCATAGGCAAGTGCTTCTTTCAGGTTTCCGATTTTATGAAGCGAAAAACTGAGAATGCGGTATATGCGTTGTTGGTTCTCCGCTGAAAGCTCGATATTTAGTAATTGTCGGCCTGACTGAATCGCTTTGCGGTAGGCGCGTTGATTGTAATCGATCGCTAATCGAAAAACCCTTACCCTTTCATCCTCCGGTGCGATCCGATAAACTTGCTGGGCGATTTTCTTCGCCTCATGGACTTCGTTATTTTGAAGCAAGAGATAGGCTAATTCCAGGTTTAACGACAAGTCATTTGGTGCTTGGGCTATATCAGCTTTTAGTTTTTTCCATGTGGTTAGAGTATGGGAGTTAACAGCTAATCGCCAGTGGATCGCTGTTTG
Source organism: Rhizobium sp. Q54 (assembly GCA_943367755.1). Taxonomy (GTDB): domain Bacteria; phylum Cyanobacteriota; class Cyanobacteriia; order Pseudanabaenales; family Pseudanabaenaceae; genus PCC-6802. Next base: position 10,775 of record CALRKB020000013.1, read on the forward strand.
ACTGTGATATAACTGCCATAGTCCCCATAGTAAAATTATGTGGCAGACTAGAGTTATTGATGCATAGGGCTGCACCGAAAAATCGTAGATTCTTACCCAGTCTCCCCCTTGCAAACCAAAAGATAGGATGGGATAACCTACCAAAGCATAAACTAATTCGGCACAGGCAAAGAAGTAAAGCACTTCCCCCACAATGCGTTTGCGCATATAGGGGATGAAGGCGATCGGTAGCAATCCTAAAATAATCGATACCAGGTTGCCACTAAAAGATATCCACCAGGACTCCGCCGGAGTGAAATTTCCTGATGGAATGATAAAACCCCAATAAAATCGCCATTGGAAAGTTGTGACCGTTCCTCCTACTTGCCAAGTAGCTAGACTATGACCGATCTCGTGTAGCAGGACACCAATAGGGATCAAAATGAATATGGCTAGCCGCTGCGCAATTTCTCGATCCTGCCAAGTTACGCGATCGTCCCAAAAATTTGCCCAATTCTGAGATAATTGCCAAAGAGTTTGAGCCGCAATTAGAACTGCGAAAACCGAGATTAGGTCAAAAGAGCTTGTCATTATTTTATCTGGCTTATAGGGGCTAATATACGCGATCGCAAATTCATATAAATTGTACGAAGCATCTCGGTGCAATGTGCCAAAATCTGCCCCAGTTAAAATTTGCGAGTTTTCAAAGTGATAAAAAGTAAGAAAATGTAAGAAAAAGTAAGGTCTTTGCTCAATACTATTCCCATTTTCTATGGAGAGCGTAAGATATTGACAATAAGACTCTCACTCTACACCACCATGGTTCCCTACACTTTAGATACAGATCCCATCTATATAGCTAACAAGGATCTTTTAACAGAAAACCGTAATAACTATCAGTTCGATCTTGCCTATCTAGCTCCAATCCCCATGCTTAAAGGGGATCTTCCGGCAGGAGAGAGCTTTTCCATTGACTATCTTGGTAAGGTGACTTCCGCTCTAGCCAGGCTGGCGGCGAATACGCTAGCAGTGAAACTGAAGTCGTCTTGGGACCCACTTGATGAGTTGCAAGACTACGAGGACTTCTTTCAAGTGCTGGAGAAGCCTGAAGTAATCAGTACTTATCAAACCGACTCTAGCTTTGCTGAGCAAAGATTGTCAGGATCTAATCCTGTGGTATTGAGGAGCGTAAATAATCTATCTGATTATTTACAGCCAACTGAAATATCAGAAATCATAGCTGCATTTGAAAACTCCCTAGATCTCACCGATAATCTGTATGTGGCTGATTACACGGAATTGCCGTCGATCGCATCCGGTACCTTTGAGCGGGGTAGAACTTATTTGCCTAGACCCATAGCGTTGTTCTGTTGGCGCAGTTTAGGCTTTAGCGATCGCGGTCAACTAGTACCGATCGCGATCAAACTTGATGTTGCACTCAAGGATCGCACGCTGATTACCGCCAAGGACGATTCGTTGGACTGGCTATATGCCAAGACCTGCGTGCAAATTGCTGATAGCAACTACCACGAACTGATGAGCCACCTCAGTCGCACCCATTTTGTGATGGAACCTTTTGCGATCGCGACAGGACAACACTTAGCTGCCACCCATCCCTTAGGCGCATTACTGAGACAGCATTTCAAGTTTATGCTCGCTCTGAGTAGCGTGGCACGCAAGACACTGATTGCACCGAATGGGCCGATCGACCGACTGCTCGCTGGAGAGCTGCCGTGTTCTCTCGATATTGTGAAGCAAGCCTTTAAAACCTGGAGCTTGGATAAATTTGCTTTTCCAAATGCGATCGCTGCTCGCGGCATGGCTGACGAAAAAAAGCTTCCACACTATCCGTACCGAGATGATGGCAAACTTGTTTGGCAGGCAATCCATCAATTTGTGACTGATTTTCTCAGTCTGCATTACCAAACTCCCGACAGTCTCAGCCAGGATCGAGACCTCCAGGATTGGACAAAGAAGCTACATCTCGTGCTCAGTTTAGATGGCGGCGATGGGAAGGGAATGCCAGCGCAAATCGATACGCTAGCGCAATTAATCGAGATTGTGACAGCGATTATCTTTACCTGTGGCCCGCAACATGCTGCCGTCAATTTTGCTCAGTATGAGTACATGACCTTTGCGCCAAACATGCCCTTTGCTTCTTACCATGAGTTTGCTGGATCTGAGGAATTTAGCCAAACGGAATTCATGCAATTTTTGCCACCTTCTCAACAAGCGGCTGGACAGCTTTCGATCGCCTACATACTATCCTCTTTTCGCTATGACAAATTGGGATATTACGATCGCTCGTTCTTTGAGGCGTTTGAGGGTGATATGAATGAAAAAATACATGTTTTGGTAACGTCGTTCCAACAACAACTGCATCTAGTCGAGTCAGAAATTGAACGCCGGAATCAGAGTCGTGTGGTGCCCTATAATTATCTCAAACCATCATTGATCCCTAACAGCATTAGTATCTAATCTGTTTCGTCCAACTAATTAGCCTGTATAAAGTAGGACTCTTCTCTATATGACTGATTTGAGTCATGAAATATAGATCCACTAGATAATTTATAGTGTTTAAGCAGTGAGCAATTCAAGAGATTCTTGGGGATGCTTGAAGTTACGGGCATTCTGTTTCAGGTCATTGGAAATAATCGCAGTGGCCAAATTAGCAGGTACGGGAGGGCCAAAAAAGTAGCCCTGATAAGAGTCACACCCTAATAATTTCAATTGCTCTAACTGCTTAGTAGTTTCTACTCCATCTGCAATTACTTCTACCCCTAGCCCAGTTGACCTAGCGATTACTCCTAGCCCAGTTGACATTGCAATAAGAAACTCTAGATTCATGCGGCCCAGCTTCTCATATTGTGAAGATTTCTCGATAAGGTAGTGGATAAATCGCCGATCGAGTTTGATTTTGTTTACGTGCAATTCATTAAAATACTTTAAAGAGTCACCCCTAGTGCAAAAATCACCTAAAGTAAGCCTGACACCCATTTGACTGAATTTGCGAAGCACAAATATTATACCCGGCATATTAGATGCTGAATAACTCCCTGTAATCTCAATGCCAAAACAAGACGGAGGTAAATCATACTCCTGAAGTAAGTTGGTAATGTGAGAGAGACATTCATTCTCCTGAAGATATCGTGCGGAGAAGTTTAGATCTACAGGTACTAATATGCCAATTTTTCGCCATGCAACGATTTGTTTAAAAGCGTTGCGAACTAGCCATTCATGAAACTTGGCAATTACCTTGATTTCTAAATGCTCTAGCGTGTGGATAAAATGCACTGTATCTACTTGACCTAGTGTCTCAGAATGCCAGCATACCAAAGCTTCCATTCCTATTATTTGGTCAGTACTGAGATTGATTCGAGGCTGATAATGTAGAGATAGCTCTTCACTGTCGATCGCCGCTTCAACCAATTCTGATGTCATAATCCCTGTATATTCCATGTTGATTGTCCCCCTTTAAATACTGGATATTTAATTGCTCATTAGCTACTTGAGCTACTTGCTCTATAGCAATAACAATAAAGGAGGCTATCGTTTAAGTCTTGCTGATTTCTGACAAACTAATACATTTTTGACATGAGTTTTGAGCAATACTAAATCTGCTTATTTAAAAATATCGTTACGGTAGTCTCTGGGGGTAATCCCCACTAGCTTAAGGAAATGCCGATTTAGAAGACTGGGGCTAGCAAAACCACATTGTAGAGCAATATCCCCGATTGACACGTCTCGCTGCTTAAGAATAATCTTGGCCTTGGCCACGCGTTGCCTAATAATGTATTGATAGGGGGAACAGCCTATTTCTTGCTGAAAAAAACGGCAGAAGTAGGAAGGATTCATGCCTATAGCCCCTGCTAGCATTTCTAAATTAATATTTTTATCTAAATGATCTTGAATATAAGCAACAGTAGACTTTAAACGATAGTTAATGGCGGATGGTTCTGGCGGCAGTGCATTAGTTTGTGCGGCGGTCTTGGCTTTCCTTGTTGCATGAGATCCTAGAGCGATTGTAACTGAAGAAAGTAATTGTTCGCGGCGAAAAGGCTTAAGTATATACCCCGCAGGATTTGTTGTCTGGGCGCGTTTGAGGGTGTCTGAGTCAGAGAAGGCTGTGAGGTAAACGATTGGGATATCATAAAAACATTGAATATGTTCTCCGATATCTATTCCGTCTGTTTCACCTTTGATGTGAATATCAAGTAGGACTAGATTGGGGCTGAATTCTACTATTTTTTTAATGGCAGTATCTCCATCAGAAGCAATGGCACAGATGGTATAATCTGCCTCTTGTAGTAATTGGCTAATGTGCTGAGCCACAAGCCTTTCATCTTCTACGATTAGTATTTGAACGCCCACAAATCATGCTCCAATTGAGAAATTATAAAACCTTAGGAAATTGGGAAAGTTATTTTAAAGCTTGAACCATTTTTGCTATCACTAGCATACGTAAATTCTCCTTCTAATTGTTCAGTTAAGTTGAGTACTAGCGTCATTCCTAAGCTGGAAGAGGTTTCGAAATTAATATCTTCTGGCATTCCAATCCCATTATCTGCCACAGTCAAACTAAACTGATTTTCCAATTGAGCCATTTGAATGTTTATTGTACCGGACAATTTTGGGAAAGCGTATTTTAGAGCATTAGATACTAGTTCGTTAAGGATTAAGCCTAGGGGAATAGATTGATCTAGGGAGAGGAATATATTGTTGATATCTAATTTAGTCTTAATTAGGTTGGCATTGGCTCCATAACATTGAAATAAATTCTCGATTAAATTGGCCACATATTGATGAAAATCAATACTTGATAGGTCATCGCTACGATAAAGTTGATCGTGAATCAATGCCATAGATTGAATGCGGTTTTGGTATTCTTCACTGAGTAATTTTATTTCCTGATTAGTATTGCGAAACTGCATATACAAAAGGCTAGACATGACTTGCAAATTATTTTTAACTCGGTGATGAATTTCTTTGAGCAAAACTTTTTTCTGACTCAATTCGTTGATTACTTGCAAATAAAGTCGCTCTTTTTGTGCTGCTGTACCAATTTGAACAGCGATCTGTTTGATCAGGTTAACTTCTCTAGCTAGCCATGCTCTAGGGGCATCACATTGGTGGACAATTAGTAGACCCCATAATTTATCAGAATGGATAATAGGAGCAGCGAGGTTTGCTCTAACTTGAAATCCTTGCAATAGATTATGATAACAGGGGTCTAGATTGGCATTTACGACATCATCTATGCTGGTTGTTTCTCCCTGGAGATATCTTGCTCCTAAATCTGTAGTGGCAAAACAAGGATCGTTAATTATTTTACCTAGGATTGACAGTTCGGATTGACTTACCACCTCTTTGGTAACTAAACCAATCCAATCCGAAGCAAATTGGAAGATAATAATGCGATCGCATGCCAGAAATTCCCGCACCTTTTCCAAGGTCATACTTAGAATTTCATCCAATTTAGAAGATTGGTTAATAGATATGGTAACTTCTGAGAGCAGGCGATCTGTGGCTGCTTGGTTTTGCAATTCCTGCTGGAACTGCTGGCGTGCTAAAAGATCAGCTTTTGCTTGTTTATAATGAATTGCTTGTTGAATAGCGATTACAAGTTGATTTGCCAACTGTTGCAGAAGATCGATTTCCCAGATTTGCCACTGCCGAGTATGACTGCATTGATGGGCAATTAGCAAACCCCAAAGCCTGTCATTCTCAATAATAGGCACAACAAGCTTAGCTTTAACTTGAATTCCTTTTAAGAATTCTGCTAAACAAGGTGGAATCAATCCATTGCTAGCATCGCACAAGGCATAAACTTTTCCTTGCCTATACCTTTCATGAGACTCCTTCGGGAAAACCTCTTCTGGATAGACATGATGAAGAACTCCGGTGAATTCGGGGCTAACTGATTCGGCGATTACTGCACCTGTGCCATCTGCAAACAAGCGATAGACAAGTACTCGGTCGGTCTGTAAAACTTGGTGTATCTCTGCAGATGTTGTATTGAGAATTTCTTTGAGGTTAAGAGATGAGCGAATACGTTGGGAGATTGCCACAATTAGTTGGTCGCGTTTTACTTGCTGTTGCAACTGTATTTGAGTTTGTTTATGTTTGCTAATTTCTTTCTGAGCCTGTTCATAAAGGTTAGCCTGTTGAATGGCAATTTCTAGCTGATCGCCTAGTTGTTGTAGCAAAAGAGCCTCTTCTGGTTGCCATTGTCGATATTCATGACAGGAATGGACAATTAGCAGTCCCCATAACTCGACATTTTTTCTGTGTCTATCTATCTCATCTATCTCTTGGATTGCATAAGACTGAATATGACGGATTATAGGAATAGCAAGGTGGGATTTAATATTTGCTTGTTTCATAAATCCTGTCAAATAATCCTCCCAGGCATCTTTGGTAGTATCGTCGATCAATTGAGGATTATTGTTGATGTAAAAGTTGAAACACTCGATCATGAAATGTTCATCAACCCAATTCATATTAATAATTGATGAATATCTAGGGTCTACTATTTCCTTTACAACTGTAGTGGCAGCTTCATGAAATTGAAAGATGATTACCCTATCGCAGTTTAATAGTCTTTTTACTTCACTTACAGCGGTTGTGAGTACATGATCTAGATTCAGAGATTGACGAATTTGCTGAGTAATGTTCATGATGAAGCTTTGTTGTTCCATTTGCTCCCTCAGAACATTCTCCTTCTGTGAGTTAGCTTGTTTGGCAAGTTCGTAATTTTGTAGATTGGTTTCAGCTTCTGTTAGTTTTTGTTGCAGTTCCGCTTGAGCGATCGCATGGCTAACTGTTTGGCATAGTAATTCCTTGGTTAGGGTTTCTTTCACTAGATAATCTTGAGTGATAGAAGCGACTATTTTCTTATTCCTTTGACTTACTAAAGCGATCGCAGGAATTTGGGCGACACTTAGTTGCTGGAGAAAATCTTCTCCATTGAGGTTAGGTAATTTCCAATCTAGTAAAATGCAATCAGGTGGTTCCTGAGCACAGATTTCTAAAGCTTCTAGCGTAGATTTGCTTTGCTGGATTTTATATCGAGTTTGACGGTCAGATTTCAGCCATCTACGATAAGTTTGATAGTCCTGGCTGACATTGACAATTAAAACTTTATACTCATAATTAGCTGCGCATCTATGCATTGCGGCAACCCCCGAGATAAAATTATCCACATTTGGTGCAAATCGCTAGTTGCTACACGCATACCAAAAAGGGGTAGCTCTTGTCAATCTAGTTTGTTGTAACTCATGCATCGACAAACTGGTCGTCCATCGAAGTGCGGACAAAGAAGAGGCAACCATCAGGACTCTCAGGATCGTGGCTGGAACCACTACCTGAGAGTAAATAATCCCCAACGCCGTAGACATTGCCATCACAGACAAAGTTCCCTTCTAGCATGAGGATTTCCTCAATCCCCGCATGACGATGGACGGGATAATGGACACCTGGTTGGCAACGTACTAGGGCAGAAAGGCGACGCGTTACTGGATCGGCATGTAAAACGGCAATGGTCACGCCTGGTACGGGATGGGGCTGCCACTCCATTTCGCTAAAACGGATTGCCTGGAATGGCACTATATCTGCATTCGGTTGGTTCGCTTGCTCTTCTTCATTGGCAATGCGCTTGAATAAGCGATCCTTAAGATTGTGAGAGATGGGCAACGGTGTATCGCCATAGGGAATAGCTCCAACCACCCTGCGCATCTCTGCCAGTTCTTGCTCTAGCTCGACTGATGTTGAGGCATACGTATCAGCAAGCATTATTGCTTCATCATCAACTGCTTCTAGGGCTGCCAACGCCATAAGTTCAGAGAATTCTTCAGGTAGCATTTAGATCTCCCTTGGGGATGCATCAATTTTCATTGTTTTTATCAAAGTTTTTATCAAGCGCTCTTATCAATTTGGTCAATTATCTTGCCAATCACTTTTCAGCGTCTCGCGTAACTTATTTAGCCCTAAACGAATGCGTGTCTTGATCGTACCTAACGATTTGCCAGTGGCTAGAGCAATTTGGGTATGGGTCATGCCCTTGTAATAGGCGAGCTCAAGTACTTGCCTTTGCTCTGCGGGCAACAGATCGAGCGCCGACTTGACGAGAGTAGAGCGCTCAAGCAATATGGCATTTTCTTCAGGTGAATCGACCTGCGATCGCAACTTTACAACCTCCTCAGAGGCAGTAACTGCTTTGGCAGATCTGGCTAAACTGCGCAAGCGGTCTAGGGCGCGACTGCGAGTAAGCATAAACAACCAGGCATCCACTCTCCCCTTTTGGGGACTATAGCTTCCAGCAATACGCCACACTTGATTAAATACGTCAAGTACGACCTCTTCAGATTCCTCGACAGAGCCTAGCACTCTGTAAGCAAGCGTATAAATAACACGCGCATAGCGATCGTAGAGAGTCGAGAGTGCTGTTTGATCTTTCGCTGTAATCCTCTCTAACAGGTGAGTTTCATCGACACTATGCTGTTGTTGCGCCATTTACTGACACTACGTCCTCTTATTATAACTTAATGTTTGTGAGTGCATAAAAACCTTACCTAATCAATACTATTTGACGCGCACCTACCAGTCAAATCTCTCTAGGAAGGGAGGTTTCTCGCTCATATGAAATATCTTTCTGCGCAAACAAGAATTTCTTGCGAGTTTAGAGATCCGCAGATTAAAAGCTCTCGTATACCAGTTCAGATCGGTAGATTAATCAATCAATACTTTGCCGATCGCATCCAAATCAGGTTTCTTCGCATCATTAGCGCGATCGCCGAGTGATGCGACGTGCTACCAACTATCTACCAAAGCCAGGATCGAAACTAAAACTTATTATCTAGAGAGAAGAGTTATGTACAAAAACAGAAATAGCCTTGCTGCCAGAAACGCGTCCCGCCGTCAATTACTCCAGGCTGGGATCTTTGGTGCTGTAGGTATAGCCTCTGCTGCTGCCGTACCAAGCGTACTCGCCACGACGCGCACAAAAGGTTAATGATATCAAGATCCTGAATAATGCTCTGTACTACGAGCATCAGGCAATCTGGGCCTATGGATTCGCTGCTCCCAAACTCAGCCAAAGTGATGTGGGTAAGGCGGTTCTGGTGATCGCGCTGGCAAACCAGGCCGATCATAAGGAGCACCGCGATACGCTGGCCTCTGTAATCAAGCAACTAGGCGGTATGCCTGTGGGCGCTCAATCTGAATATTTGAGTACGGTGAAACCTTATCTGGAAAAGGGTGAAGGCAATCTAGATTCTGATGTAAATATTGCCAAATTGGCCTTAGCTTTGGAAGTGGATGCAGCGATCGCGTATACCTCAGAAATTGCGAAGCTGAAGAATCCTGCTCTGATTACGGCGGGTGCTAGTATTGGCTCGACTGAGGCTTCTCATGCTACTGCTATTCGGTATGCATTTAAGACTTTGGGTGTGGATCTTAAAGTAGTTCCCGCCGCTTTTGTCAGCAATGATACCCGCGATCACTGGATCGTGAGGGTCTAACTGATTTCGACTACGCGCAGATAGCTATTGCAGTTTTTATGTTGACATGGACGCCTTCTAGTACGGGTAGACCTGTGTGCCTGCCCTATCCGCACTAATATGGAAACTGCGATACCTTAAAGCATTGGTAAACTTATTTTGTCCACAACTACTCAATCGATCATATGATTGCAACAACAATTCCTAAATTGATTCAGGACTATTTTGCTGCTACCCGCGCCATGGATGTGGAAGCATATCTAGCGGCTTTCGCCCCTGATGCGATTAATCACGATCCTGTAGGTGGAGAACCGCTTAAAGGTCATGAAGCGATGCGGCAGTTCTTCCTCGGTATCTCTGGCCTTTTTGATCGTGTTGGGCTCACTGAAGAATTTGTCACTGTCGCGGGAAATGAAGTCGCAGTGAAGTGGAGAGGAGAGGGAATTAGTAAGAATGGGAAGGATATAGTATTTGAGGGGATAGATATTTTCGAGCTTAATTCTGATGGGCTGATTCAAACTCTGAAGGCTTATTGGAATCCTGCTGAAATGATGGCGCGATTATAAACGCATAAGTACGGGCGAAGCATTCGATAGAAGATCTTGGCATGTATCGCAAAGATTATTGGTCGAATGCTTCGCCCTTTATTTTTATCCCATACGGCATTTCCCGCATTTTATTCGGGCTCGAAATCCTCTTTGCTTGCGCCACACACAGGACACACCCAATCTTCAGGTAAATCCTCAAAGGGAGTACCTGGTGCTATGTCTGAATCAGGGTCACCTTCGGCTGGATCGTAGACATGCCCACAGGTCGAACAAACATATTTCTGCATACTCTCTACCTCTCTTAGAATTGGACTTTAACCAAGCATAACTCCGAAAGATGGAATAATCTGGAATCTCAAACAAGGTTTTATATTTGGTGAAAATTCAATGCAACCTCTTCCTTTAACTCTCTTTCTGTGTTAAAAAAAAGGCAGTCAGTCAGCGTCCTTATCTATTAGCTCATAGGAACTTGATCGCAACGCTTCGCGGCAATACATCCAATTGCGATCGGCAAAGCTACTAAAGCAACCAGAACTGCTGTTCCCGCTTCCACTCGATCTAGTTGACTACCAAAATACTGAGCGATTCCATTCAGCAGCGCCGTAGCTAACCCACCACCACCAAAATATAAACCTGTAGCGAGTCCCTCATGACCGTTAGAAAGCATGGAGAGAGCAAATGGAATCATGCTGATAAACACCAAACCAAAGGCAATTCCAGCTATGAGGATGTGTAATAGCTCAAAGATGATATTTTGACCGAGGATAGTTTGTCTTAACAGTGTCAGGACAATTCCTATGGCGATCGCCGATAAACCAAATACCATGCCGCTACGCCCACCTAATTTGGTCACCAGTTGACCAAGAGGAAAAGTGGCGATCGCGGCAATCAGCAAAATCAGAGATGCGATATATTCACTACGGAGGTTTAATAAGGAACCTTGAGACAGGACTTTAGGCACTACAGCCATCATCAGATTTACTTCTATACCCGCACCAATGCCGATCGCGAATGTCAAAACCATAGACAGGATCGAAGCTGGCGCTTGAGAGAATGCTTGAGTTGCTGTGGACAGGTGCTTGGGTGATGATGCCCATAACAATGTGGCACCAACCAGTAGAACCAATGCACCTCCAATAAAAGTTGCACTTGCACCGACATTTTTGAGCAGGAGATTAATCATGGGATGACAGGCTGCTGCTAGGGCGAATACAAATACAAGCAGGGCATTCGCCTGGGGTAGTGCTTCTGTGGGGGCGAGTTGCTGCAAAATTGCGATCGCAGGACCACGAAACACGATCATGGCAATTACCCATAGTGTCATTAATCCAGGTACTAGCCAGCGGATCCCTTCCGGTAAATTACGATCGAGTAAACCTGAGACAATCACAAAAATTGCCCCTGCGAGCGTTACGCCTACGGCAATTATGGGTAAACGGCTGCCGACTACACGCATGATGCGATCGCTCAATCCCCCTACCACAGGTTCAACACCAGCAGCCAAAATGCCCTGGATTACACCTAGCCAGGTTGCTAATTCTAAAAAACCGAGATTTCGCAAAATCTGGGGTTGATAGAACTCATACGCCATCCAGCAAAATATGATGGCAGCTAGCATAGAAGCTAATCCTCCCACCTGTTTCCACAGAATTTTGCGATCGAGATTTATCACATTCATAGGTTTCGCTAGAACACCTTGCTTGAGTTATGAGGACTGCAATTGAACTTTAACCTGTTACCTACTATTTGGTACGCTCTTTTTTGCAATTTGGTTTCCTTGATGACTGAGATATTGCTCCAGTTTAATCAGCCCTAGCAAATAAATTCACGAAAAAGAACCACTAATTTACGGCGATGTCCCCCACATGCTACCGTAAAATTTATGGTTCTTTTCTGATTTGGAATTCTACTTCAGCAAGATTTGATCATCAAAGCGCTTGCCCAATACCCGATCTGACTTATTGAGCTGTTTCAATCACTTCTGTGGTGCGATTCCCTTCGCTATCTTCTGTCACAGTGACTTGATTGCCTTCTGAATCTACAACTGAAGCTGCCGCATTACCATGTTCGTCAACAGCAACACAAGCCGTCTCTGAGCCATTGGTAGAACATTCAACGTCAGCGGCGTTAGCGGCAGAACTGCCCCCAAATAAGACTAGACCGCCGATCGCGGCAATTGCACAAAAAGAGATGAATTTTTGCATGATTTTCGTCGTTTTTTCCCTACATTTATATACTGCCCTCGGCAACAGCAATAATTAACATCCAGAATCGACTTTTTGGGTGGTATCTTTCAAAGCATAGAACGTTGTGCTTCAGACAACAGGTCATCGACGAACATATAAGCAAACTTTTATAACCTGATTAAATATTTCGATCGCTAAATGCCAAAAAAGTTTTGACTTTTGACCGCGTTACAGGACATCATTGACAAATACTTAAGTATGTTTGCTGTTCCATAGAGAAATATCTATGAATTCCATAGTCCTCCAGACCATATGGTTGATTCCCTGTTACGCGATGGTTGGTACGCTCGTTTCTGTGCTTTGGTTTCCGTCGATTACACGTCGGACGGGGCCTCGACCAGCCGGGTATGTAAATGCGATCGCCACCTTTTTTGCATTTGCGCAGAGCCTTCTAGCACTGAGAGAGATTTGGGGTCAGCCACCTCAGCAATTATTTATTCCCTGGCTGAAAGTTGCCAATCTCGACCTGACAATTTCACTGGAAATATCAACAGTCGCAGTTGGAGCTTCTGCTTTAATCTGTGGCTTGAATTTGTTAACTCAGATCTATGCCATTGGCTACATGGAGATGGACTGGGGCTGGGCGCGGTTTTTCTCTTTGCTGGCCCTATTTGAGGCTGGCATGACTGCCCTTGTCTTTTGCAATTCCCTCTTCTTCAGCTATGTAATTCTGGAAATTCTCACGCTTGGTACCTACCTGCTGGTTGGTCTATGGTTTAACCAGTCCTTAGTGGTAACGGGTGCGAGGGATGCCTTTCTCACTAAACGCATTGGCGATTTGTTCTTGCTGATGGGTGTTGTAGCCTTGCTTCCCATTGCTGGCACCTGGGACTTCACAGAATTAGCAGCGTGGGCGAAAACTGCGAATGTCGATCCTAATTTAATTACCCTAGTAGGGCTGGCTCTGTTAGCAGGCCCTATGGGTAAATGCGCCCAGTTTCCTTTGCACCTATGGTTGGATGAGGCGATGGAAGGGCCTTTGCCAAGCACAATTCTGCGTAACTCGGTGGTGGTAGCAACAGGGGCTTGGGTATTGGTGAAGTTGGAACCTGTGCTTTCACTCTCGCCTATTGTCATGTCAGCCATGATCGCGATTGGGGCGGCAACTGCGATCGGTGCTACTTTAATTGCGATCGCCCAAATTGATATCAAGCGCGCTCTATCTTATCTAGCCAGTGCTTACATGGGTCTGACTTTTATCGCAGTCGGCTTGCACCAGATCGATACTGCGCTCATGCTGATGTTTACCTACGCTGTCGCGATCGCGCTCCTGGTGATGAGCATCGGCGGTGTGATTTGGAATAGCACTACTCAAGATTTAAGACTCTATGGTGGCCTGTGGTCGCGCCGTCCTGTCTGCGGTCTATCGTTTATCGTGGGAACGCTGGGCTTAGTAGCTGTTCCTCCGTTTGGCTCCTTCTGGGCTGTCCAAAAATTGATAGAAACTGTATGGCAAAGTCAACCCTGGCTAGTTGGTGTCTTGGTTCTTGTCAATGGCCTCACGGCTTTTAGCTTAACTAGAGTATTTGGCCTTGTGTTTGGCGGTAAGACCAAGCAAATGACCGAGCGATCGCCAGAAATCCACTGGCCAATGGCTTTACCTATGATCGTTCTGTCAGGTGTGGTGCTGCACGTTCCCCATCTCTTAGCGGCTTGGCAAATTCTACCTGCCTGGTCGGTAGTGCTAGAGCCATCATCAATCGTATTAGTACTCTCTAGCGTCATTGGTTTTGCTTTTGGAGCAGGAATTTACCTCAATAATAATGTTTCTAAACCCGTGGTACTGCCAAGCAAAACTCTACAAGATTTTCTGTCCTACGACCTCTACACAGCGAAACTATACAAACTGAGCATTGTGTTTGGTGTTGATTCTCTCTCTAAAATTTCCGATGTATTTGATCGCTCTATTATTGATGGAGTTGGCAAACTAATTGGAGTTGGCACCATCTTGGGTGGTGAGAATCTGCGATATAGTACAGTTGGAAGATCTCAGGGGTATCTACTCACAATCTTAATAGGCATAGCTGTTCTGGTCTGCCTATTACTGGCATCTGGGATGAGATAATTGCGCTTACCTGTTTGTGCTTAATAGATTTAACAAACCACTTTTAACTAAACAAAGACATTAATTATGCTCAGTAGTCTAATCTGGTTACCAGTTATAGGAGCCTTACTAATTGGCTTTCTACCGATTGTCACTGATGTTGTTGACAGAGATAGTAGGGGCAAAACACTCCCTTTAACGGTGCTCAAACCCAGCACTGCTAATTCTACAATCAAGTATCTGGCTTTGGCGATCGCGACTGGCATTGTTTTAATTACAGCCTATGCGATCGTCCAGTTTGATATCAATAAATCTGGTATGCAGTTCCAGGAATATTTCCCCTGGTTGCAATCATTGGGCATCAGCTATAGTCTGGGTGTAGATGGTATCTCTCTACCGCTAGTGGGATTAAATGCCCTGCTGACATGGCTGGTTATCCTTAGTACTCCCACTAACTACGAGCGCCCCAAACTCTTTTATGCCTTGCTTTTCTTAATTAATGCAGGCTTAGCTGGTGCATTTCTAGCGCAGGATGTGTTGCTATTCGTATTGTTTTATGAATTAGAGCTAATTCCACTGTATCTGATGATCGCGATTTGGGGTGGAGCCAAACGCGAAGCTGCTGCGATGAAATTTCTGATCTATACGGCGGTTTCAGGTATTCTGATTCTGGGAGGATTTGTAGCATTGGGCTGGATTACAGCTAATCCCAATCCCTCATTTGACTATGCGACGCTCAAATCCGCAGTTCTGCCTCTAAGCTTGCAGATTCCGATTTTATTGGCGTTGCTAATTGGATTTGGGATAAAAACTCCACTGGTGCCATTACATAGCTGGCTACCTGACACATATGTGGAAGCATCTACACCAACTGCAATTCTCTTGGGCGGTATCCTGGCAAAGCTCGGAGCCTATGGTCTAATTCGCTTTTGCTTGGGGCTATTTCCTGACGCCTGGGCGTATTTTGCTCCCTGGTTGGCAATCTGGGCTGCGGCTGGCGTACTGTATGGCACGACGATTGCGATCGCCCAAAAAGATATCAAACGCATGGTTGCCTATAGTTCCATCGGTCACATGAGTTATATTCTGCTTGCCTGTGCTGCCGCGACTCCCTTAGCTCTAGTGGGTGGTGTGACTCAAATGGTCAGCCACGGACTAATTCTGGCTATTCTGTTCTATCTAGTCGGTCTTGTTGAAGCTAAAGTTGGCACGCGCGATTTGGATGTTCTAAATGGACTACTCAATCCCATTCGCGGTCTGCCAGCAGTCGGCGCATTGCTTGTGTTAGGTGGCATGGCAAGTGCGGGTATTCCTGGGATGGTGGGCTTTATCTCTGAATTTCTGGTATTCCAAGGTAGCTTTGCCAAATTCCCAATCCCTACGCTGCTCTGTATCGTAGGCACGGGACTAACTGCTGTATATTTTGTGATTCTGCTCAACCGTACCTGCTTCGGTAAGTTGGATAATGCTACCGCTTACTATCCTCGTGTCACCATAGCTGAGCAAGTTCCAGCCCTAATTTTGACTGCCCTGATTATTTTCCTGGGCGTGCAACCTACCTGGCTGGTGCGCTGGACTGAAGTGACTACAAATCTTTTAGCATCATCTATGCCTACTACCAGCAATCGCATTTCACTCACTAACCCTCAAGTCCCTAACTTAATTGACAGCACTAATTACTAACTTTAATTACTCACTATGGTACAGTCACCTCCGCAATCAGCGACAAAATTACCGCCTTCTCAGCATGAATATGCCGAAGTTATCCATCGCCTCGAAGCAGGCGGTGCGATGCTACCTGATACGCCAGAGAATCTCATGCAGATCATCGGTTTGTATAAAGCCTATGCTGTTCCCATGGATTTTTATTGGCGCGATCTGCTTTATATTGCTGAACGAGTTTTCCTCAATCCATTTCCCTTCTTTAAATATTTCCTGCCCAAAGAATATCTAGACCTGCACAACCACTACGCTGGCGACGATGCTGACCTCCGCATCTGGCGCGGCTATGCCACCGCTCACAAAGAACTATTGGAGTTTATGGAGAAAGGGGAGTTAAAGATAAAACTCCCACGCATCTTCCATCATTTGTGGCACGATCGCATCAATATGGAATTTGCCGAAGAGTGCATGCGATCAATGCTCTGGCATCGCAATATGGGCGGACAGTTCGATCCCTATCTCGACAGCGATGAATATAAAGCCAATGCCGATCGCGCCATTAAGGCTTACTTCAAATACAATCCTGTGATGCTCGGTCTGTACAAGCTGTTCCCCGATTTATTCCTGGAACAATGTCGCCAGATGTCCTACTACGCCAATTTGGGCTTGTTTTGGGAAATCATGGCTCCTGTCTTCTTTGAGATGAGCGATCTCTACGATGAGGGCAAAATTACCAGCGTACCGGAAGCGATGGACTTCCTAGTTAATGGAATTTTTGCGATTTCTGGCCGCCCCATTTACCACCATGTCTACATCAGGGGTGAATGCTATGAGATTATCCCTAAATCAAAGGGATTTACCTGGCTATATGAAGCGGCTTTCCCCTACGTGGAAGCAGTGTTCTATCGCACTTCTCCTTTCCGAGGCACAAAATCCTACAACGCTCAGGCGGGACAGGTGCCAGACGATCAAAATGACTTCCACTTTGGAATCCTCTATGCTGATAAGTTTCCTGTAGGCACCGCAGGTATTCCACCTACTTTGCTGCATCAGGACATGTTCCACTTCTTGCCACCGTATTTAGTGGAATACTACAAGCAACACTGTCGCGGTGAAGACGACATGCTAATTCAATTGGCAGTTAGTTTTCAGCGATCGATGTATTGCGTTACCTCGGCTGTTATTCAGGCCGGACGGGCAGCGTTTTACTACCCCCTTGACGACCCCAATACCAAACATCTGATGGCAAATCGTGCCTACTTTGAGGGACAACTCAACCGCTTCTGCAACCGCAAATACGGCATGAATGAGGCGGCGCGGCTACGCAATATCCAAAAGCAGAGTTATAGATAACTATCCCACAGGGGCGAACGGCTGTTCGCCCCTACTCAAACAGAAAAATATAATGGAGATTAAAGAAATATATGGCTGACATCGTTGATATCGCTGTAGGTGCGGGTGCTTTTACAACTTTGGTAACTGCTGTGCAAGCCGCAAATCTAGTCGATGCGCTGAAAAGCCCAGGCCCTTTCACCGTCTTTGCCCCTAACGACGATGCCTTCGCGAAGCTTCCCCCAGGCACAATTACAACACTGGTACAGAATATTCCGCAGCTCTCAAGAATTCTTACCTTTCATGTGGTTTCAGGTCGATACACGAGAGAGGATTTAGCCAAACTTACATCGGTGACTTCACTTGAAGGTACTGCGATCGAAATAGATATTTCCGATCGGGCATTTGAAGTCAATAATGCTACCGTCATCGCTGCTGATATTGAAGCAGATAACGGCATTATTCACGTCATTGATAACGTCATTTTGATGCGCCCCCATTGGGTTGCCAACATAATGGCTTCGGGGCGCAAGAGTATAGAAACTGGTGTATGTGGCTAGCGACATTAAAATGTTTGGCGTATTTTTATGCGACAAAATAAGATTTCTGGAGGGACTTGAATTCGAGCATCAGAAGAAAGCATAGGAACAAGTACTTGGCTAACACATTTGGGAGGAATATGACAACCATAACTCAAGGCATCGCTTCAATCAATGCTCTAAGAACTTTATTTACAGCTTCCGGTGAAGAGAAAACTTGAGATACATCTTCATCTAAAACAACTACTGTCATTTTTCGTTCTCCTTCTTGCCCCGCAAATCGATTAGGCTTTGCTTTACCATAATCAAAGTCATACTCTGCTGCCAAATCATCTTCACTCTGCTGAGATTTATCAGAAGGCGTTGTTTTCATAATCTTGACGTTCCCTTTGAGTTACGATGCGGGCACTGATAATGCGGATCGCCTTGGGACGTTCTGTAAAGCTGACTAGCAGTAGCCGATTTTGTCGGGAATGACCGATGATAATTTCCCTATGCTCTTCTGCTGAATGCAATTCATCTTCAAAAATTAGCGCAAGCGGATTGTTGAAAACTGTTTTAGCTTCTTCAAAGCTCACACTATGCTTTTTAAGATTAGCCTCTGCTTTGATCGCGTCCCATTCATAATCCATACCTGAAGTATAACTGACTCAGTAAACTGGGTAGGAAATATAACTAAAGTCATGCCTGTAACATGACCTCTGTCCGATGACACACCTTGGTAATGCTTGATAACTTATATACATCAAAGTTCGGTCAAGTAATCAAGGAGTTAGTTTTATGAAATTTTCAGCTAAAAATACCGCGATCGCCGCATTTTCTACTATTCTTTTTGCTTCCTCTTTTTACCCATCTGCCGCCCACGCCCAGCGACGCTTTGGGGCCGTACATAACAGCAATAGTGCTGCGGCTGGTGTAGTTGGTAATAATGGTGTGGCAGGCTGTGCGGGTAGCACGAGCAGAGGCGGATGCAAAGCAACTTACAACGATGGCACAGGCAACACATTCAAAGGTCAAAGTAACTACAGCAACACCAGTACAAACTTTAGTAATAGGCGCAGTAATAGTTGGACGCGCAGTAATGGCAATAACGGTACTGGTACGGTCAGTAACAACTACGACAAAACCACTAAAACTGGAGTCCGCAACGCTAATCGCAGCGGCACTTACAATGGCACCAACTATACCTATGACAAGACTACTAACTACTCAGAAGGGCAAGTTTGTCGCACTGTTAACGGTACCTATGGCACCTATGCCTACACCAACAGTGGTAAGCTAAGTTGCCAGTAGCAAAGCCGTTAATGCTGGCTTGTGGTGGTTATGAGAATTTTACTGGTTGAAGACGACGATCGCATAGCCCAACCTCTCGCTGAGGATCTCGAACACCAACACCATTTAGTTGACGTTGCCAGAGACGGCTTGCAGGGATGGGAATACGCTCAAGCCACAGACTACGACCTGATTTTGCTAGACATCATGCTCCCTCGTTTGGATGGGATTACCTTATGCAAGCACTTGCGTGCCGATGGATTCTCTGGTTTCATTTTGATGCTAACCGCTAGAGATACAACCGCAGATAAGGTAATCGGTCTGGATGCGGGAGCAGATGATTATTTGGTCAAACCCTTTGAATTAGAAGAGATAGAAGCCAGGGTGAGGGCCTTTTCCAGGCGAGGCGATCGCGCAAACCTCATCAACCCAGTACATGGTGATTTGCAGCTCGATCTCGTTGCCTGTAAAGTTACGTATAAAGGGAATCTCCTATCGCTGACCCCCAAAGAATATATGTTGATGGAGTTATTTTTGAGGCATCCCACCCAGATTTTTAGTCGCAGTACGCTGATCGATAAACTGTGGAGCTTCGATCGCTCTCCCGGTGAAGACGCAGTAAAAACGCACATTAAAGTATTGCGGCAAAAGCTGAAGGCAGTTGGAGATGCAGAGGACATAATTGAGACAGTGCATGGTATGGGATATCGCCTGCGATCGTCCATGCCCGCATCTCCCAACTAAATCTTCAGGCTCTGGGCTCAACATATGTTTCGAGCAATACGCTACCGCCTCTTACTGTCATATTTACTAGTGCTTGGCTCAGTTCTGACTATATTTGCTCTGTCGGTCAGAATTGTGTTTGAACGCAATCGGGTTGACCAGCTCACCGAAGATCTCACCACCATAGCTGAAGCTGCGACTAGAGAGCTACAGTTTGAAGATAATAAGCCTAAAGTTGATAGCGATTTTACTGACAAAGATCTGAAGGGTCGCGACCGATCGCTGCAATGGTTTGACTCACACGGAAAACTTATAGTTACCCACGGCATCACCTTCCCTCACTTACCAAGTGTACTCAACCGTCAGGGCAAGAGTTCTGCCAGTCAGGCACACACTCAGAGCGTCACTTTACCAATTGCCAGTAAAGACGGGCACCGTATCGGTTTTGTACGAGCTAGCCAGTCCTTAAACGCTATAGACAAAACTCTAGATCAATTAAATTGGGGACTAGGCAGTGGCATCCTCCTCGCACTCATACTCAGTGGTGCAGGCGGAGTTTGGCTCACGAGTCAGGCCATGCAGCCAATCGAGCACAGCTTTCAGCAACTGCAACAATTTACCGCCGATGCCTCCCACGAGCTGCGCAGTCCCTTAACCGCGATCAAAAATAATGCCGCAGTTGCGCTCAAATATCCAACGGGTCTTCGATCTAGCGATCGGCAAAAGTTTGAGGCAATTATCAGCGCCGCTAACCAGATTACTCAACTAACTGCTGATTTGCTCCTGCTTGCCAGGGTCGATCGAGCTAAACCGCATACTCAGGTACATCAACTCGATCGCATCTTAGCCGAGCTGATCCAGCAGTTACAACCGCAGTTGGACGATAAAGTCATTCAACTAAACCTAAATCCGATCGCTAATTTGTCTGTTGCTGGTGATGCCCCTCAGCTATCGCGGCTATTTCGTAATTTGTTGGAAAATGCTATTCAATACACGCCGAACAGCGGTCAGATCGATATTAGAACAAGTATTTACCGCAAATATATTCAGGTAGAAATTGAGGATACGGGCATTGGTATTGCCCCAGCGGATATTCACAAAATATTCGATCGCTTTTGGCAAGCTAATAGTGCTCGCTCTTATCATTCTGGCGGTTCTGGTCTGGGGTTAGCAATTGCAAGAGCGATCGCTAACCATCACAACGGACAAATTAGCGTTACCAGTCAACTAGACAAAGGATCTATCTTTACAGTCAGACTGCCACTTGCAAAACATAGACTACCTTAAAGTGACCTGTTCTGATCCGTGCGCGCGATCGCAAACCTCACCAATTCCTCACCTTTATCTACTAAGTTTGACAATGTCTAGCTTAGTAAGGATCTTATATATGAAATCCAATTCAATTCGTACTTCTATTATTGCAGTTGCAATCGCACTGGGTTCTCTGACCTCCGGTATAGCCGTTGCTAATACTACAACTCAAAGCAAGCCCAGTTCGACTCCTAAAATAGCTGAAACCAAACCAGCTCCTAAACCCCCTGCAACTAAGCCAGTTGCTGCCCCTACTACTAAGACGGTTGAATATAAATGCGCTAGCAAAAAGACTCTGAAAGTAGAGTTCTCTGACAAAGGTGCAAAGTTTGAGTTAGATAAAAAGCAACTAACTCTTCCTTCTGTCAAGTCAGCTTCTGGAGCAAAATACAGCGATGGCAAAACTACTCTTTCCACCAAGGGTAAAGAGGCTTTCGTAGAAGCTAACGGCAAAAAGGTACTCGATCAGTGCGTTTCCCAATAAGCTAGATTGGTACATTAGAGATAATGATTTTTGGGTGAAGATGGGCTGTGCGGTGCGCGGCCCATCTTCATTGCTTTATAGGACTATCCAACAAATCTAATTGTGCTTATCTCGATAGATAGAGTATGAGATATGGTCAAGGCGATTGTTGAGTCTGGCTTTCTCCCAAGGCTGTAAACCTCCACCAGTATGGCTATAGTAGGCACGCTGCAACGCTACTGATGCTTCGCGTCTTTCGAGATTGCGATATTCGGCACCGCTGACTGTACCATTCTGAATGCCGTGGTAAATGCGCTGTTGTTGATTGATCGTGCGATTGTGGATTTCACCAGCAGAAGCTGACATGGGGCTAGCAATTATGGCACCGGCAACAGCAGTGGCAGTAGTAGCAAGGATTGTGCAGGTTAAAAGCTTCATAATTTCTCTCCAAGTGCTTTGTTCTGCGGTTTAGACAACAGCACCTTAGAGAAGGTTCACTTTTATATTTCTACTGCACCTAAAGATAGTAGTACCGATCGCTGTGCTTCTGTGAGACCAGTTGCTCCCGTGATATTCATCCCTTGATAAAGATCGTTGGGCTTCAGCGTTTTCCAGTTTACCCCAGTAGCTATATCCCAAAATTCAATCGTGGTATCCTGACTGCCACTAATCAGATTTTCACCGTCGGGCGTGAAAGCGATCGCCCATACGCGTCCCTTGTGTCCTGTCAGAGTTTTAATGCAGGTTTTGGTTGGTAAATGCCAAAGCCGAATCGTGCAATCGTCACTACCGCTAGCTAAAATTTCACCGTCAGGACTGAAGCTTACGGACTTGATACCATTGGTATGAGACTGTAGATTGGCAATACATGCGCCCGTATTGACATCCCATAACTTGATCCTGCGATCGTCGCTTCCCGTTGCCACAATTTGACCATCAGGACTAAAAGCAACAGTCCAAATCTGGCCACTATGACCGCTTCGACCGCGTAAAATTTTGAGACATTGACCGGTCTGGATATCCCATAATCTAGCTGTGGTGTCGCCGCTAGCTGTGGCCAGGGTGCGATTGTTGGGGCTGAAAGCCACTGCCCAGACCCAGTTTTTGTGGGCTTGGAATGTTTGCAGACACTTTCCGCTCTCTAGATGCCAGAGTTTGGCTGTGTTATCGCAACTACCTGTAACTAGGAGGTCTCCCGTGCGGTCAAACACGATCGAATTAATCAGGCTCGTGTGTCCGTCCAGAGTTTTGAGATACTGCCCGCTTGGCGCATGCCATAACTTGAGTCGATCGCTGCCGCTAGCGAGAATTTTGCCATCGGGACTAAATGCTACGGCTGAGACCCAGTGTAAGTTTTTGGATAAGACCTGATAGCACTGGTTAGATCCTAGATGCCACAGTCGAGTTGTGCGATCGCTACTACCAGCGGCAATGATTTGCCCATCAGGGCTGAGTGCTAAGGCTCGGATTTCGGCTGTGTGTCCTTTAAGTGTCCTGAGGCATTTTGCGGTCTGGACATCGCAGATTTTAATGATGTAGTTATCGCTGCAACTGACGATGAGATTGTCGATCGGACTAAAGGCAACTGCCCATACCCAACCACCGTGTCCGGGCAGGGTTTTGGCGCAACTCTCCGTTTCCAAATCCCATAGCCTGACGGTATTGTCGTCGCCACCGCTGACTAAAATTTGACTGTC
This sequence comes from Rhizobium sp. Q54, assembly GCA_943367755.1. GTDB lineage: Bacteria > Cyanobacteriota > Cyanobacteriia > Pseudanabaenales > Pseudanabaenaceae > PCC-6802. The sequence continues at coordinate 34,088 of CALRKB020000013.1, forward strand.
ATGACTAAAGGCAATCGATTTGACTAAACCGCAATGTCCGCGTAGCTTCTTGACGAGGTTGCCATCACCGATATCCCATAGTCCGATTGTGCTATCAACACTGCTACTGGCTAGGAATTTGCCATTAGGGCTAAAGGTTACTGCCCAGACCCAGCTAGCATGACCTTCAAGTGTCTTAGTGCAGATGCCTGTGTTGACATCCCATAGTTTGATTGTGCGATCGTCGCTACCGCTAGCTAGGGTTTTGCCATCGGGACTAAAGCAGATCGATCTGACTAATCCAGTATGACCGAGTAAGGTTTTGACAGAGTGATTCCCTGCGGGATACGTACTGCCGCGATCGGTATGCCAAAAACGAATCGTGCGATCGGCCCCGGCACTAGCTAGAGTTTTGCCATCAGGGCTAAAAGCTACTGACCATACCCAGCCACTGTGTTCGCAGAAAGTGTGCAGACATTCTTTTGTGCTCACATCCCAAATTTTAACTGTCTGGTCGTCACTACAGGTAGCGATTGAGTTGCCGTCTGGGCTAAATGCCAGTGATAATAACCAGCCGGTATGCGCTCTAAAACTAACTATTTGTTTACCATCGGGTACGCTCCAAAGATGGACTTCCCCAGTGACGGTGCCTGTGGCAAAGAGATGTCCCTGGGGATGGAAAGTGAGAGCGATGATGCCACTAAAGATCTCCGTGAAAGCTGATTTAGATAAATCGCTGTGGGATAAGTTAATCCCAGATAAATTACGATCGCGCAGATCGGCTTGCCAAATTGCTAAGTTAGAAAAATCGCGATCGCTTAAATCTACTTGCATCTGGCATAGGAGATTGAGAATATTCCCAGCTGCGTAACCAAGCTCTCTGGGGGCCTGTTCGCGCAAGTAGAGCAGAATTTGCGTTAGGTAGCTGTCTACATGCGTTTTGGTGCCAAGCGCAAGCGTTAATTGTTCGATAATCGGTTGGATAATCAGCCGCAGTTGAGTTTCTCTGACATAATCTTTAGCTCTGGCTTTGAGCAGGGCATGGTTGTTGAGCAACACGATTGCTCCTGTCAGGATCTCTTGACCGATCTGCTCGATCAAGACTGCGGTCACATACTCCATGACGACAGACTGCTGCGTAAAACTGCCCGATTTGCCTTCGATCAGCGATCGCCGTTGCAAAGACTCTAAAGCTTCTAGCAGCTTACGCTCAGGTACTGGCCCCAGTAAGTCATCCCTTAGTTCTGATAGAGAAACTCCATCGCGATTGATCGCCAGCCAATACATAATTTGCTTTTCTAGATCCGATAGGCGATGAAATTGCTCATCCAGGAGACGCCAGATATCGGCGATCGCTGTGGCTCCTCCATCCAGAAAAGTGGATATCTGACCATCAAATAAGTCTTGAATCGTAATCGAAACAATTTTTAAGGCCAGTGGATTGCCCCGATATATATTAATTAGCGTTTCACACTCGTGTTGTTCTCCCGCCAGACCTTTCGCTTGCAGTAGCGCTTTCCCCTCTGCTTGATTGAGACCTACTACTCGCAGCGATCGCACTGGTAAAAGTTTCCCCTCAAACCATCCTACTTCCTTCGGCTTCTCTCGGCTGGTCAAAATCAGGCAACTTTGATGCGCGATTTCGGCTAAGCGCGTAAATAGGGTGCCGTAACCTTCATAGCCTTGCCTATATTCTCCAGAATTACTGCCACTTAATAAAACTGATTCAACATTGTCTAGGATGAGCAAACAGCGAGACGAGCGTAAGTAACCAATTAAGCGCGAAATGGCACTATCGAGAGTTGTTGGTAAGCTGGCTTCCTGTCCATCGGAAAGAAACACCAACCAGTTCAATAAAATATCTTCTGGTAGAGGTGCGTCGCGTAGCGATCGCCAGATTGTGCGATCGAAGTGTCTCTGCAATTGTTCGGTTGCTTTCACTGCTAGGGATGTTTTGCCAGCTCCACCCATACCAAATAAGGCTACTAAACGACAATGCTCTCGTATAGTCCATTGCTCTAAGGTTACTAATGCTTCAGTTTGACCGTAGAACAGCGAGATGTCAGGAGCCTCTCCCAAATCTTGCAGGCTATTTGGAGCAGATGGTTGGGGAGACTGGTGGATAGGTTGGTTAACAGGACTATTGGCTAGTAATTTGCTAGGCAATAGTCCACTGGGGGGAAGTATGGTGGTAGGGGGTGATAAATCTACTGCCTCTGCCTTCTCTGATGTGCCTGGCGCTTCAGAGGGAAACGTATTGGCTATTTCCGCATCTAGCAGATGACGATACCGCTCTAGGGCAGCTTGGAAGTTTGTCTTGCTTACCCTTTCTCCTAGTGCTTGTGAAAGTAGCTTCCATAGCTTTGGCCCCACATCTTGCTTGAGGTATTCCGCCGTATAGCTATGGGACTCGGCGATTTCCTCATATTTCTGCCCTCGCACCGCACCGCGAATGATCAGCTTTTCAATATCTTTCAAATGCCTTCTGGCTGTTGCAAAGACAGCGGCATCGGCAATTTTAGATGCTTCATCAGTATCCATGTCTTTGTGGAGGCAAAATCAAGGGTTACTTCCTAGTGTAACTGAATTTTTCTGAACTTTCTATAACTAAATCAATACACTCTAGTATTAGAATCTCTCTTAGTGAGAATTTGAGAATTCCTACTGTGATAAAAGGTGATAAAAGGTAAGAAAAAGTAAGATCTTTGGTAAATAGAAGTATTGGAAATCATTGAGCCAATGTAAATTTGATGCTTCTGATGGTAGGGCTCTCATGATACGATCGCGATCGCATAAATCCTGCGATCGCGATCGCAGACGATTCTAGGTCGCCATAGAAAAATAGACAAATAAGAAATTTTGGCTTCAGATCGGACACCATAAGCATTTTAGTAGTAAGTATTACATGGGATAGATAGAGCAATGAATGTTTCAGATTTTGTCAATTTAGGCAATCGTTACTACGGAGAATTCACTCCGGCAAATTTAGTTTTTGATGCTAACCTTCAACAATTCTCTAGACGAGTAGGATTGATCTGCGCTCTAGAAAATGGCGGCAAAATTTCTCCTCAAGATGCGTTTAACCAAATTTCTGATTTGTGGGAAACATTAGAAAGCTCGGCATACAACCTTCTGTAGGCTTGTCATAGAAGCCAAGCCCAAGCCATAGAATCAAAATAATGAGTGCATCATTATCAATGAAACTGCTTTAGAGATTGACTGTGTGCTTCAAATGCTGCGGGATAGGTTTGCAGTAGATCTACTGTTGCTTGCTCAATTTGGGATAGCGATCTTGGCTGCTCTAAATTTTGCCCTTGGGCGCGATCGCCACTATAATTTTGATTGAGATCTTGATTGAGATCTTGCCAAGTTATCGCTTCTATTCCCAGCCAATTTGCTAGGGCAATTGCATTATCAGGATATTCGATCAGCAACTGTTGGACAGCTTGCTCGGCGGTAGATAGTGCTGCGATTTTAGCTATGGGAATTTCTGTCTCTGCCAATTGAGGTTCAGTTTGCCATACCATCGGTGTGCGGCGATCGAGTTCTTTTAAACTATTGGGAAAACTATTGCCTGCGTCTTTGATTAAAGGAGAGAGTAGTTGTGACTGCGATCGCAAACTGAGGATAAGCTGTGGTAATTGAGGCAATAGCACGGCATCAGGAACAGTTGCGAACAATTGATTGAGTAATTCTACGACAAAGCTGCCCATGCGCGGCGCAAAAGAGAGCGCTAGAATGAATCCGTTCAGATATTCGGGGAAGGCTTGGATGCGCAGGTGATCCTGTAGTAGGGCGGCAAAGAAGCTACGGATTGCTGCTAAATCTTTGAGTTTGAGTAACCATTCTGCCGTCCATAACAGTCCCATTTTGGCTGGATCTTCAATGATTTGGGCGGTTTGCTGAATGCTAATTAGCAACTGACTGCGCTGACAACCCAGCGCCAAGGCTAAATTCTCTAGTGTGAAAATAAAACTGAGCATACCGCTGATTTGAGTAGGAGAAGTACCGCGATCGGCAAAGGCAATGGGTAGGAGCGTACTGTAATGCGCGTAGCCAGTTGAGACAAATCTCTCGATCCAGTTTGGTAAACCTGTGGGCGTACTGCGATAGTAATGGACAAGACGACGGATGCGATCAAAAATTGTGGGGGCATCTTCAGCGGCGGTTTCTTGGCTCAGAAGAGTGGTGGCATGGGAGCCGATCGCTTCGGTGAGGCGAGGATGATGCAAATAAAGTAGACTATCTTCCGCTGCTGCTAAGGCATGTGCGGCCTTGGCTTCTGGCGCAAACGACTGTTGTTTGAGGCGTTGCTCTAAGACCTGTTCGATTGTGACTCCTTCATAACCCAAAAGAATTAGGTCCCGTTGGTACTTGCCAATGCGCACTTCCCAGGATTCTTGCACTGGTTTATAACCGAGACTGCGTTCGCCGATGATGGGATGAACGACATGATCGCCTGCGAGTCTTCGTAGCCGCCACATCACATCGCTACAAGCCAGTAGTTCGGGCTGTTGTTTGAAATCAAGCAATGCTCGTTGGTTAGTCTTTGCTAAGAGATTGATATTGAGTGGAGCGAGACGGTCGTAGACATTCTGTGCCAAGGGTGGAAGAGAAGCATAACCCACGGTGCCAATGCGATCGCCCCCGAGCAGAATTCGACAGATTTGAGCAATATTGCGTTTTTTGGGTGTGTAGTCCTTTTCTAGACAAGTAATCGCGGCATCTTGAAAGTCGTAGGGACTGGGGAAACTGCGTTGACGAATATTGGCGAGTAACATGGAGGTCTGAAAAATCGCGATCGCATCGGCGGTGCTAGCGAGATAGCCATTCTTGCGAGCTAGCGCCACAATATTCACACACCAATTTAATAGTTGATCCCGATCGGCTCCTACTTGAGAGGGCGAGCGCATCAGCAGTGAGACCATGGCACGATCTTGTAAATCTTCTACCTGAGTTGTTTTGTCTTCCTGATCTGATGTGGCAATAGCCTTTTTCTGCTTAGTTTTAGTAGCTTTAGTAGATTTCTCTTTATCGGGTTTTGTCAGGCGAAAAGGAGAGAGTTTGGCAAGTTTGAGACTTTTGCTCCAGGTGGCCTCTGCCAAAGACAATGTACCCGCTGGGTGGTGAAACTGATATTCGATCGCTGTATAACTAGAAGGAATAATGCCGTACAACCAGGTGGTTTGCGATGCTTTGGGGAGTTCGGCTTGGATTGGATTAGCGATGCCATATTCGGGTACATCGCTGGCGGCATGGGCTGCTCCACAGATAAAAATGGCATCTTCAGGGCTAACTTGATGTGCTTGCATATGCTGTTTGATACGCGTCCACATCAAGCTCTCCCGCTGACGATTGAGATTGAGATTCTCCTGTTTAGTACCCAATCGGCGAATCAGGCTACCCACTAAGCTCAACACCTGTCGATAGGTATGGTAGTCTGCACCAATCAGTGCTTGTTCCACATACTGATCCCACCATTCAGCAAAGTGGCGGGTCTGGGAATTTTTGAGTAGGGCTTGTAGAAAAGCATCGAAGCTTGGCACGATCTGCCCAAGTTCTACCGCGATCGCGCTGCCATGAATTTCTGCTTCTTTGCTGGGCGGTTCATCTTCATTCTCTGGCAAGTGGAGATCGGGCGGTTCCCACTGCACGACCAGATCGGCGCTACGATCCACAAACACGATTTCTGTATCGGTCGATTGTAAGGCAAAAGCGATCGCCTGATATTCCGCCGAAGCCTCAGTTAAAGGTACAATCACACTCAGAGGCATGAGATCTGCTGAAAAAGTGCTGGATTCTGCTGCAAATGCTTGCAAAGCCACAGGTAACTGGCAATCTGCCAAATTCTCAATCGTTGGACGCAGATCTTCGCATAGCTCTATGTAAATTACCTTGGGTGGTCTTCGCTGTAACCGTTGCAGCATCTGGATTGCAGCAGTAGGTGAATGATGACAAACTGGGAAAATCTCTAACGGTTCGGCAAGTACTTTGTCGACATCACCTGCGAGATCGCTCAGTAATTGATTCAGAGGTTGGGTGTCATCAGCAAACTGCGCTGCTGACGCTAATAGTTGGGTTTGGAGAGGTGCGAGAGATGCAGGTAGATCGGTCATGTTCTTTCGCTTCTTAGGAGATTTCTGAGAGAAAATATATCAATGGGTAGGGGCAGGTTATGTAGTACATCTATGGATAAACCATTGATTTATGGGCTAAACCTGCCCCTACAGGGATTTTGTTTCATAGAAATATCCTTAACTCATAGTTCGCATTGCTTCTTTCCCACCTTCTAAGAAGGCTTCCCATTCGCCTTGATTGGCTTTTGTGCGTTGTTCGACGGTGGCGTGCCAGAAACGATTGAGGATGGCGACATCTTCAGGTTGGCGGCGCACTAATGTACCAATCAGAGAACGTGCTAGCACGCTAGCATCTAGGGCATCATTGCCAAAGTGTCGGCTGTAGAGGAGGGCATCTTCCAATACGCCAATCTGTTCGGCTGTGGAGAGGGCAGATTCTAAGCGTTGGTCATCGGAGGTGGCAGCCGCATTACTTTCACGCAGGTCAGCAAAGGTTTGCAGCAGCACATCTAGCAATGTGGGCGGTACTTCGACCGTGAATCCATGTCGACTCAGTAATTCACGCGTACGGAACAGCACGATTTCTTGCTCTTGCTTTTTATTTGTGACAATGGGCATATGCACAAAATTAAATCGCCGTTTGAGTGCTGAAGAGAGTTCGTTGACGCCGCGATCGCGACTATTGGCTGTGGCAATGATATTAAAGCCAGGTTTCGCAAATACAATATTTTCGGTTTTGAGTTCGGGAATCGCTACGTATTTTTCGCTCAAGATAGAAATCAAGGCATCCTGAACATCGGAAGTACAGCGGGTTAGCTCTTCAAATCTGCCCATCGCTCCGATTTCCATCGCAGTCATCATGGGAGAAGGAATTAGAGAACTGCGCGATTGGCCTGTCGCAATTACCATCGCCACATTCCAGGAATATTTAATCTGGTCTTCGGTAGTGCCTGCTGTGCCCTGCACCACGTAGGTGGAATTTCCACAGATTGCCGCCGCCAGCAATTCTGCCAGCCAACTTTTGCCCGTACCTGGATCGCCGATTAAGAGCAGGCCGCGATCGGATGCCAGTGTGACGATCGCTCGTTCCGCGATCGCCGTTTCACCATACCATTTTTGACCAATTGGGCGATCGAGTTTTTGGGCTGGTGTGCCTCCGATTACAAAGGTTCGCACCATCTGCGGTGATAGTAACCAGGAAAAGGGTTTATCCCCCTTATCGATGGATATGAGATAGTCTAATTCCTCTCGATATTTCATCTCTGCTGGTTGACGCAGTAGAGTAGGTTGTTCTTTTTCTGTATCCTTTTCTTTCTCTTTTTTCGCTTGAGCCATAGGATTTTCTGATAAAGATAGTTAGGTGACGATCAGTTTTTTTAATTCCAGAATCAGCTTTTTGGGCGAACCAGTTAAAATTGGCATGCCCAAAGCTTTGAGTCGCGTGCGGAACCAATCATTGATGCTAAAGTAGCCTGAACTCGTGACCGCACCGACAGGAATAAAATGTACGCCCGACTCTTTGAGAGTTTTGATGTAATCGAATAATACCTGTTCGCTGCCTCCTTCATAAAAATCTGAAATCAAGACGATCGCGGTTTGACGAGGTTCTAAAACTCGTTTAGATGCTTCTACGAGTGCCTGATAGATATATGTACCACCGCCAAGTTGCGTGCGTAGTAACACTTCAAATGGATCTTGAACCCAGGCGGTCAAATCTAATACCTGTGTATCAAAAGCTAGTAAATGCACATCAACATTGGGAAGTCCTGCAAAAATCGAGGCTAAGATCGTACATTGCACCATTGCATCTACCATAGAGCCTGACTGATCGACCACAACAATCAAGCGAATTGGTATGCGCTTACGGGCGGTATGGCGATAATACAGTCTATCTACCATCAAGCGCTGGGTTTTAGCATCCCAGTTCGTGAGATTTTTCCAAAGTGTTCGTTTGAGATCCAGATTGCGAAATACACGTTTGGGAGGCACTGAGAAATCAATTTTACCCGATACCGCCTGTGCCACTTGCAGGCGCAATACCTGAGCTAGCTCATCCACATACTGACGAATCAATCGTTTGGCATTTTTGAGAGCAACTCCAGAGAGATTAGCTTTATCGCGCAGGAGTTCTTCGATCAGGGGCATCGAGGGTGTGAGTTGCATTGCCAGGCGATTGTCACTTAAGACTTCCCGCAGAGCCATGCGATGCACCAAGTCTCCTTCTAGTGCTTTAAGTGTTTTTTGTAACTGTTCGTCTTCGATCGTAAAGCCCTGTCCGCGCTCTAAACCTGCACCTTGACTGTCACTAGATTCACCTGCCGCTTGCCCTTCTCCTGGCGGTCGGCGATCGCCAGGCTGCCCCTGTCCCTGTAAGCCTGGTACGCCACAACCCAAGACTTGCTCCAGATAGCGCTTATCCTGAAGCCATTGGGCATATTGGGCGGCGCTGACAGTTGGCGTTTGCGTATTCGCCCCAAGCGTGTTGAGCAGAAGTTTAGAAATCACCAGTGCCCGCCGTAGAGTTTTATGATCGCTACCCAGAGACTCTGGCTGTTCTAATTCCTGCTCTGTGAGCAACGGCTGCGTAAAGTCTGTTTCGAGATCGGGATGACGCAGGAGTAAATTCTCAATTCCTATTGTGGGATCTAAGATCAGTTCAGGTAGGCTCAAGTCTTTGACAATCTGTTTAGAGAGGTTTTCGAGGGTTGGGACATCTTTTTGACAGTTCAAAAGATTGCTCAGCAAGCGCCAGTAAAGGGCTTGACGGCGGTTTGCGATCACATTGGCATCTAGAGTATCAGACATCACGGATTGTTCTCAGGATTACTGTCAGAGTTACTTTCAGGATTGCTTTGTGAGTTGCTTGGTGGTTTGCTTTTGCGTAATAGACGACTGGCACGTTCTTGCAGGATAGTAATTTTATTAGTAGCGGGAGGTTTATTGAGCATCTCGATCGCTGTTTGACTGGGACAAATGCGCTTGCTTTTGATTGTCATAAATAACGGTTGTATTGACCAATATCCGGCATCAAAACGAAGTAAACCAAACATCTGGGTGGATTTGACAAGATCTCCAACCGCGATCGCTGATAGGGGACTAAGACGTTCCATAGCGATAGGTAGAGAGGGATGTCCATCCCAGGTAAGGCTGATTGCATCATTTTGATTCACAGCTTTGTATCCATTCAGAAAAACTGGCTCGGCGATCTGAATTGGGTGGCGATCGCCAGGAGCAATACTGCATAATATGGGAATATCGTTAGTAGTATTGGGACTGAAGGCAGTAGCTAATTTGAGTAGATCGTAAGCTTCACCCAAAGTAGTATTTGTTGTCTTCCCATCCCAGACTAAATCACCTGTAGGCAGTAGCTGGGCTTTCTCTAATTGCAATGTTTGTTGCTGCGCCAATGCCTCAAATAATGGTTTCGCATCCTCAAACAAAAGCCAGACTTCATCGCCAGTGATTGCTGGTACGGAATAGCGTGAGAGAGTTATTCGGACTAATTGCAATCGCTCTGAATTCGTAACTTTTAAAACACCATAAGCAACCAAGCTCACCAAATTGACATGGTGGCGAATATCTAAACCTAAAAGCTGCAAATTTCCAGATATTGCGATCGGCTGAAGATTTTGGATATGGGATGGCGATCGCAAGGTTGAGATCGTTGCCTGTGTCCATAGATCGACCCAACGATGAAGCGGGATATCATGGATGTTAGGTGCTGGCAAATGCGTAGTGAATTCATCAATTAATCCAGTTAATAAAGCCGCCTGACGGATGAGGCTAGACTCTGATTGGAGTGTTTCTAAAGTTGGTAGAAACGGTGTCCAGGTGGATGTCCCTAGCCGAGTAAATCCACTGATTGCAACCTCCATTAACCAATGTTGGATGCTATCTATCTGTGCCTGTACTGAATCTGCTACTGAATCTATTGCGCCTGGAGGATGAGATTTGCTAGGAGAGCTTTCTAATGGAGATCTCCCTAGAGCTTGCTGGACTTGCTGTTGCAGATCGTCACTCAAAGCTCCTAAAATTGAAGCACGGGCTACAGCTAGAGTTGTAAAGACAGAAGGAGTGAATTCATAGTTGGTAAATGCCTTGCCCATCGCTTCTAGGGCTGCGGAGAAGGTCGTCCCTTGGAAAATGCGTTGTAGGGAATCGATCTCCGCTAAATGTTTTTCTTCAAGGTGGGCAAAGCCAATTAGAAAGCAAGGATCGATTTCGCCGAGCAGTGCGATCGCGGCACTACTACGATCTGAGAGAGGAGTTAAGTTATTGGTAAAGGACATAACAGGACTTACGCAAACCAACTCATTTCGGGTAATGGAGAATTAGAAGATGGTAACTCTAAATAGCGTAAATAGCTCAGGAAACGACTAAAAATATCCCCTGCTGGGGCTCTGGTTAAGCTGCCACTGTGGCTTGTCACATAACGAGAAACATCTGCTGGTTTTAGCGCTTGATCGTCTGGAATGCCCAAATACCGAGCTACGGTTGTGGGTTCGTACTGAGCCATGCTTTCTTTGAGCAGTGTTTGCAAATGCTTGCACGGGCCGCCAGACACACCGCCACAGGGGCGATTATTATTGGTACTGCAATTGTAGTTGAGTGAGTTGCGATCGTAGTAGGCAATATAAACTCGTTCAATGTCAGAGCCGCTCGATATAACACCTTGCAAGCGATCGTTAAATAGCTCAACAAAGGGAACCTTGTTTATGTCTCTGCGTGGAGGTGATGATGTCGGAGCTTTAGGCAAAAAAGAAGAATTCATACTGAAATTGCCAAACTACTGATAACTAAGTTTAACAGATTTAGCTCGTAATCAATTGTCTTATATCAATTGCAAGCCCATCTCACACTTTTTCCTGCGATGGAACTGTGATGCCAAGCTTGCAGAGACTTGCTTCGATTTCCTTGAGAAATTCAAAGTCTGCTTCAGGTAGAGCTGAGTAACTGGTGACATCATGCTTCTCAAGGAATGTAAATGCTTGCCGAAATTGCTGTGCACCTGCCTCAATTGGTGAGTCAAAGTGACAGGGGATAATCCGCAGAAAATTCCAGCTCGCTACTTGATTTGCCCAATTAATAGTTTCTTTGGGGGCACGATTGAGAATCAGTGCCTGCAAAATCGGTGCCACAAGCAAGCGTCCACCGCCTCGCAAGATGTCAAATGAGTTCTCCCAGTCATCTTTCCATTTGAATGGGAATAAGCCAAAATATGCTTGCCGCGATCGCTCTGGTGCTTTAAAAGCATTACGAACTACTTCCCTGAAACCAACTGTCTCTAACACGCTAGGACGAAAATACAGAGAGAATAGTACAGTGCGTTGCCAGCCTTTCAGACGGTTGTTGGCATTATCTTCAACCAGATCGAAGGCACTATCCTTGGCATGAAAAAGTAAGGGATAGGGATCTAGTTGCACGATCGCAGGTGGATTTTCAGGTAGGGAAATGACGGTATCTGTGATTAATAGCGTGCGCGATCGCTTGTGCAAGAAGGCAACTTCTTCAAAGGGCCCCAATCCCAAATTAATTGGGCCGAGGATCGCATAGTCAAATTCATCGCCAAATGGCGTATCCGCACTATTTTCTGGCAGTATATGAGTACGTCCCCAGGGCAAGCCCAGCCAGGTGAGGGGAAGATTGAGAGGGAAGCTCCATTGATCTGGTGCTACAAACACCTGTGCTTTGGGAAAGCATTTGGCAAAGGGGCCGACAAACACTTTATGTTCTATACCTGAGACTGTCGGCAGAATAATGTATTTAATCTCACCATGTGCTTCCACGAGTTCATTAACGAGGCGTAGACATTCGGGTGTGAGGGCGACGGGTGCATAGACTAGGAATCCCCCTGCTTCAAGTTTGACAACGGTCATGCGAATCGGCACAACGACGTAGAGAATGCCCTGCACCTGCTCAAAAGTCCAGATCGTGTCTTTAATTACTTCGGTTCGAAGCGTCCTCCGCCTGCCATATGGGTAGAGGGGAACAGCAGGCCAGAAAGGCCATAACAGATCGCCTGGGCGATCGGGCAACTCATGGCTAGAAGCTGCTTGATTTTCTGTCATAGTCTTTGGGCAATCTAGTCAAACTGTTTACTAATTTTAATAGCCAAAGGTTACAGACACCAATAAAAACATCAGTAAATTAGGGTGCAAGTAGTGACAGCGTGGCACAATATTTAAAAAGGACTCTATTAGGAGCTACTCCTATGACTTCTCCAACGCTACCACTTGTGTTTGACCTCAGTCATGTGCACCTGAGTGATGAACAATTTTATCAACTCTGTATCAATAATCCCGATATCCCCCTCGAACGTAATGCCCAAGGAGCCTTAATAGTTATGTCACCAGTTGGAGGAGAGAGTGGAAATTATGAAATGGAGCTTGGCACAGATTTAGCAATTTGGAATCGTCGAACGCAATTGGGTAAAGTGTTTAGTTCGTCTACACTCTTTAAGTTACCTGGGGGTGGTGATCGCTCTCCTGATGTGGCTTGGGTTGAACTCTCTCGTTCGCAGGCCCTCACTCCTGAGCAACGGCAAAAATTCCCACCCATTGCGCCAGATTTTGTAATTGAGTTGCGCTCTCGAACAGATAACCTCGAAACGTTGCGACAAAAGATGCAAGAGTACATGCACAGCGGTGTACGTCTCGCCTGGATGTTTAATCCACAGGATCAGCAGGTGGAAATTTATCGCCAGGGTGAAGAGACTGAAATCTGTCAACTCCCAACAGAATTATCTGGTGAAGAAGTTTTACCAGGATTTGCGTTAAAGGTTTCTCTCTTTGATGAAGATTGACTTTGGAGCAGATCGCAACTATTCAAATGACTAGGCTATCCATAGACTTTAAGACTGTTACAATATGTCCTATCCCCAATCCCCGAAATCGAGGCTAGGCGATCGCTAGTTGTGAACTAATAGAGTCGTCCACCTTGAAATCTGTTATTGCATCTTAACCACTTGCTGACTCTAAATCTACTTGGAGTCTATAGAATATAATAGTACCCAACACAATGTTCCAAAGACAAAAGATGTACTGGAGAACCTTATGAAGACGCGCAAACTAGGTAATCAAGGGCTGGTGGTTTCAGAGTTAGGACTCGGCTGCATGGGCATGTCAGAGGCAGCGCCTGCGACAATCCGTCGCGCTCATGCTGTGCATCCAATTACAGCTTTGCAGACGGAATATTCACTATGGAGCCGCGACCCTGAAGATGAGATTTTGACCACGACACGCGAGTTAGGAATTGGCTTTGTCCCCTACAGTCCGCTCGGACGAGGGTTTCTCTCTGGCACAATTACCAGCCCAGATGATTTTGCCCCAGATGATTTCCGCCGTATCTCACCGCGATTTCAGGGTGAGAATTTCCAAAAAAATCTCCAGGTGGTGGAGCAAGTCAAAGCGATCGCCGCTCAAAAAAAGGTCACCCCCAGTCAACTTGCTTTAGCTTGGCTGCTGGCTCAAGGCGATGACATTGTGCCGATCCCAGGTACGCGCCGACAAAAGAATTTAGAAGAAAACATTGCTGCGACAGAAATTACCCTCACCAACGATGAGTTACAACAGATCGAAGCAGTAGCACCGAAAGGATTTGCAAGTGGCGATCGCTATCCAGAGTCTGCTATGAGTGCCATTAATCATTAGGAAATTAATCCAAATTGCTCCAAGGATTCCAAGGAAATATCTGGTAGGTGGCAAAGCATCTCATCCCATGTGCTGTGATGCTGCAATGCTTCTACGACGATGGGTAGCGGTTCAGGCAATATGTTTTGGAAATTAGCCTCTCCATTCAATCGAATGCCATAGGCTAATTTCTCTTCTGGAGGCATGAACTGCGCGTCAATATCTGGGCGATTGCCGCGTGCATCAACGCGATACCAACCGAATTCAGATAAGTAAATAGCATTGTAACCATGTAAGCTAAAGGGTTCACCGTCATCCTGAATGCTCAACCGTTGATAACAAAATCCGGTTGGGATTCCGTTCGCGCGTAATAGAGCTGCTAACAAATGACTCTTGGCATAGCAATAACCTGTTCTATGTTTCAGGACATCTGAAGCGCGACAAGTAACGGGATTCATCTTGTAGTCAACACTGTGTTTGATGCAATCGCGCACCCATTCAAATGATGCTTGGGCGATTGCTACAGACGTTGAGTATTCTGCTCTAATCTGTTGGGCAAGTTGTAAAATAGTAGGATGTTGCCAGTCAATTACTTCGCTAACCTGAAGATACTCTTCCATCTTTTTTCAATGTAGCATAAAATCTAGTAAGCTTTATCTTCTCAGTGGTTATGACTCTTGCCAAGCATTCCGTTCCTCTAATTCTGCCTTTAGAAAATGGTGATCGCCTGACGCGCGCTGAATTTGAGCGGCGCTATCACGCCATGCCCAATGTCAAAAAAGCGGAATTAATTGAAGGAAGAGTATACATGTCATCCCCAGTTCGCGCCAGAAAGCATGGCAGACCCCACGCTGCAATAATTGCTTGGTTGAGTGATTATTGGCTTGATACCCCCGGTACTGAACTGCTTGACAATCCTACCGTGCGGCTGGATGCTGATAATGAGCCTCAGCCAGATGCCTGTCTGCGAATTGAGGAAATGGCGGGTGGACAGTCTCGCATCACAGCAGATGACTACATTGAGGGCGCACCGGAACTAGTTGTCGAAGTGGCTGCAAGTACTGCCTCCTACGATCTATACGAGAAAAAGCAGGTGTATCGCCGCAATGGTGTACAGGAGTATCTAGTGTGGCGAGTTGTAGATCAGGCCTTTGATTGGTTTGTGTTACAGGATGGAACCTATGTAAATTTGCCTGTTGATGCCGATGGGATGATGCGTAGTCGAGTATTTCCAGGGCTATGGTTGTCTATGACAGATTTGCTAGCGCTTAATTTAACTGAAGTAGTAGCTGGGTTAAAGTTAGGTCTGGAATCGGCAGAGCATCAAATATTTCGGCAATCCTTAGCCTCGAAATCGGCGATCAACGATTAATCAAAACTCAATATTCTCATATAAATCTGCTAATGTAATCCCAAAGGGAATCGATGACAGTACGATCTGATCGTCCATATTTTTGTATTCTGAAAAAATCCACTTGTTTTCTGCCGTTTTGGAATATATTTCAACCTGTGGCGTGTATTGGTCGATTAAAAGATATTCCTGAAAACTGGAAATACTGCGATAGGCAGCAAATTTTCCATCCTTGTCATAACCCTTCGTCGTCTTAGAAAGTACCTCGGCGATCGCTACGGGATTTGTCACCGTATCTAATCGTCCTTCTTGTAGTGCGATCGGACGCTGAATTACCATGACATCGGGATAAGTATAGATTTTGTATTCAGGAATCCAAAGTCTTTGATCTGCAACAAAAATGCTGTATGGCTGCCCCTTTAAACTGATCCTCAAAGCTGCATTTAGAATACTGGCAATCTCATTATGATTAGGTGTCCCACCCGTCATTGGAATAAGCTCTCCATCAATGTACTCATGACGCTCGTCCGAACTCAGTTCAAGCTCTAAATAGGTTTCAGGTGTATAGGTTTGTTTTTCAGTTTGAGCAATCATTGTAAGTCACTTCCTTGATGTGTTAGCGCATATGTAGAAGTTTTCACCATTCAAAATATACTTTTAGGAATGAAATGGGAGAGCAATGAGGGGAATTAAGGATAGTGACAGCCAGGTAAGAAACCAGTAGTCAGGCTTAGCTTCAGGTAATGTTTCGTCTAGAATCGCTTCTATCCTCTCTTCCAATCGACTGCGCGGCATAGGAAAACTAACAGCGCAACTAAAAGCAGCACAATAAAATGCAGATTCTAAGTTGGTACTGCCCACAGACCATAACAGTGCCTCTGCAAGTAACAGCCGATCCACATATTGCGCTGCAAACCAATCTGCCCGCATCTCTCTTAATAAAATCAGTTCTTGCCAAACATACTCGGAATTGGGCAGCCATACGGTCAATTGCTTGATATAACCAAGACAGAAAAACCAAAAAGTATCACGATAGCAATTGTGGGCCTGTTCGTGCTTAAGCACCGCATTTAGATGTTCTTTATCTAGCTTTTGCAACATTCCCTCACTAACTACGAGATGAGGTTGCCAAAATCCCACTTGAGCGGCAAAGATTTGCGGTGTATCGATCGCTCTTACTGTTTGCCCAGCCAGTTGACTTGCTAATTCACTTCGAGGGTAACTAGAAACTTTGCGCACTGCACGCAGCCCTTGCGAAATTAGAATACAACCCCAAATTACGGCATAGATCAGAAAAGCAATCGCGATCGTATAGCTAAACCACCCGGCCTGAAAGCCAAGCATTTGTCCCTGTGGCCCCATAAACACCACTGCGATCGCCGTCATCAAAACCAGCAGAGGTGGGAACAGGAATACAAACAAAGCCTTTTGCCAACGCTCTTGATGCGTGGGCTGAGGTCTATCTTGTCGCATGATTGAGGGTGCATACATCCATCGCAAACACCAGGCTAAACTCAATACTGCTAAGATCATGGCGATATGCATTAACATTCCTCCCGTTCTTTGCGAATAGCCTTTAGTCTTTGGGCGATCGCTTCGATCTGGTCGACACTGGCATAGTCAAGATCGTCGGCAAAGGCAGCGACAATATCAGCATTTCCCACTTCCAAAAAACGATTTAACTGATTAAATGCTTGTAATGACTGCGCTTCGGCGCGGGAAACTAGAGACTCCCAAAAGATAATTTTTCCGCGCTTATGTGAAGTCAGCCAACCTTTCTTCACCAGTCGAGATAGGACGGTCATCACAGAAGAATAGGTGAGTTCGCGATCGGGATTAGCGAGGATGCGATCGTGAACTTGCTTTGCCGTTGCAACACCAATATCCCAAATAATATGCAAAATCTCGGTCTCTAGTGGGCCAAGAGAAAGTTGCTTGGGACGATGGTTAGGGAGAGAAGACATAGATTGCGATTTATCCTTTTTGGCAAAACCACGAGAGAGCAGCAAGGCGCAATTGTTAAGCCTTCCTTAAAATTAGGCAAGTTTGACAGCCTGTCTTTTGACGTAATCATTATAGAGCTTAAACAATGGTGGTTTGCACTTATGTTTATGTGTTTGTAAAGTTATCAACCATGAAATTTCTACTCAAAAATATCGCTCTTACCCTATTACTAGCCCTGAGCTTATTTATGCTCAATCTTAGTCAAACAGCTCTTGCTGCAGATATTGAGGCGGGGGCCAAGCTTTTCAAAGCTAACTGTATCGCCTGCCACCTCAATGGTGGCAACAGCGTACAGCAGGGGAAAACACTGAAGCTAGAAGCGCTACAAGCAAATAACATGTATTCGTTAGAAGCGATCATGACTCAGGTGAAAAACGGTAAGAACGTGATGCCTGCCTTTGGCAAAAAACTCAAGCCAGCTGACATTGAAAATGTGGCCACATATGTATTAGCTCAAGCCGATAACGGTTGGAAGAAGAAATAGAAAGAGAACATCTGTGGGAGCGGACACCTAGATCTGCACCTACAGATGCCCATACAGAAATCTAAAGGCGAATTTATGAGATTTTTACGCAAAGTATCGACAGGCTTGGCAACACTAAGTATCTCACTTATAATACTCTGCTATCTCTTAGTCCCATACAATGCATTAGCGGCAAGTACTAACATATCCGATAAGGTTCAAATTAATACTTCGCATGGATTTCTGCAACAGGGGATCGCTCATCTCCAACAAAATAACTATGAAGCCGCGATCGCGGATTTTACGCAGGCAATCCAGGATCGTGAGGATATCGCCACAGCTTTCAGTAATCGCTGTCTCGCCTATTTGCAAATCGATAATTATACAAATGCGATCGCCGACTGTAGCCAAGCAATTAGCGCTAATTCCCAGAATGTCGAACCATACCTCAATCGCGGACTCTCCTATTTCCGCATGGGTAATTACCAAGCGGCGATCGCGGATTATAACACCATGCTGCAATTGGCACCCAACGACCTGAGAGGCTACTACAATCGAGGTTTGGCACAGCTAGGTCAGGGTAAATATAAAAATGCGATCGCCGACTATGACAAAGCAATCGTTCTAATTCTCAATGTCAGCCAATTAGATAAACAATCGATAGATTCTCTCTCTGAAATCTCTGCTGATATCTATACCGATCGCGGCATTGCCAAATTTATGCTGGTGGATGCAAGCGAGGCAATCGCCGATTTCAGTCAGGCAATTACTCTTGATAATCGCAATGCTAGAGCCTTTTTTAATCGCGGCTGTGCCTACCACAGGCAGCACTTTTTCGTAAAAGCGATCGCGGACTTTACGATCTCCCTGCAACTCGATCCACATAATCCCGATGCTTACATGGGCAGAGCGATCGCCCAACATAATCAAGGGCGCGATCGAGAAGCACTCCAGGACTTACAAATTGCGGCTAGAGAGTTCCTGACCAAAGGAGAGGAGAATGCTTCCCACCATGCTCTAGAACTACTGCGTCAACTGCAACAAAAGACAATTTTTACTTAAATCAGCAACTCAAATAATTATGTCTATTTCCCCCATATCCGATCAGAAGGTAATTTCCCTAGCGATTGCGGCCAGTATGGTACTACCAATGTTAGTAGCTATACAAACGTTCCTGGCAGAGGCAGTGTCTGCCAGGACTGCTACAGCTAAACTGACAGATGCTAAAAAACAAGCGATCGGGACAGTTAAGTTCACGGAAACACCTAAAGGATTGCAAGTCACTGTGGAGGTGAAAGGACTTAATCCCGGTGAACACGCCATTCACATCCATGAAGTCGGTAAGTGTGAACCGCCAAATTTCTTATCCGCTGGTGAACATTTCGATCCGCTCAAATCAAGTAATTCTGCCCAGAAAAAACCAGGGAAGAAGCCTGCTGGAGATTTGCCTGACCTCAAAGTCAAATCGGATGGTACAAGTAGTTTGACGGCTATTCTGCCAAGTCTGACGCTAGGTACTGGTAAGAATTCACTACTGAAGCCTGGCGGTACTGCCGTACTTGTTCATGCAGGCGCAAACGGTAAATCTACAATTCCAGGTGTGGATGCGAAAGCTAGAATTGCTTGTGGTGTAGTTTCGCTATGAAATTAAGAGGAAGTATGTCTAGAGTTACAGGATTAGGGTGGTTAGCCGCAGTTTTGTTAACCGCCCTACCTATGTATGCCCACGAAGTGGAAACCTCAGGTGAGGTCGGTGCAACACTGCACATAGAACCCAACGATCGCGCTAAAGCAGGCGAGCCAACCCAGGTATGGTTTGCACTCACAGCTAAAGGCGGACGGGTGATTCCACTTTCAGAATGCAACTGTAAACTCGAAGTGCGCAACGAGCCACATAAAGAAGGGAGCACCCCTCTACTAGAACCAGTGCTCAAGGGCATCGTGGCCGAACAGTACCAGGGTATTCCCAGTGCAGAGGTCACTTTCCCCAAAACTGGGGAGTACGAGCTAGAGCTAAGCGGTAGCCCGAAAACTAGTGCTAAGTTTGCTCCCTTTAGTTTGAGCTATAAAGTAGTGGTAGCAGACAAATCCGAAGTCAGTCGGGAACCTGACAAGGGAACACAATTAAAGCCAACTACACCAGATCAGCAGGTAGAGACCGACAAAAAAACAGAAGTTAAGGGAGAGTCGAAACTAGCGGTGGAAACAGAGGCGAGATCGTCGGATAACAATGGTTGGTGGATGGTTCCCAGCGGTATTGTGCTAGTGGCTGGCATAGTTGGCGCGGCGATTTGGCTGATCCGATCTAATAGCGATTAGCAATGCTAGATCTACTCCTGGTTATGGCATTGGGGTTTCTCGGTAGTTTTGGGCACTGTGTTGGTATGTGTGGCCCGCTAACTGTTGCTTTTTCTCTATCCAGCAAGCAGGAAACGGCGCGTCCCTGGCAGCAGTATCTGGTTTTTCATAGCTTGCTGAATCTCGGGCGTATTATCAGCTATGCCCTTGTCGGCGCAGGCATCGGCGGATTAGGTTCAGTATTGGTGGCTGGAGGGCAACTCGCCGGTATTGATAGCGCCCTGCGGCGAGGTTTAGCCATCTTCACAGGTGTCCTGTTGGTCTGGATGGGCATTGTGCAACTTAATCCCAAAATCTTGCCCCGCCTGACTTTACCGCATCCCATGCAACAGTTGAACCTGCACCAAAGACTGAGTTCAGCGATGGTGAAACTTTCACTCAGTCATAGCTGGTGGACACCAGGGTTACTTGGTATGGCTTGGGGACTGATTCCCTGCGGGTTTCTATACATTGCTCAAATCAAAGCAGCGGAGTCAGGCGATCTCTTTAGAGGAGCATTGACCATGCTTGCGTTTGGACTCGGCACCATGCCATCGATGATTGGTGTCGGAGTTTCCGCTAGCTTGCTCAGCAGCGATCGCCGTAGTCAGCTATTTCGCCTCGGCGGCTGGGTCACGCTCTCGATTGGTATCCTCACCTTGATGCGCACCGGTAATGAGTTCGATTACACAGGACATGCATCCCTATTACTGCTGATGCTGGCTCTAGTTGCCCGCCCGTTGAGCCGTTGGTGGTCACAGCCCTTACGCTATCGTCGAGCCCTTGGTGTGGGAGCCTTTATTCTGGCGATCGCCCACACAATCCACATGCTAGAACATTCCTTCGGTTGGAAACCGCAAGCCCTAGCCTTTATGTTGCCGGCACACCAATGCGCCATCTGGTGTGGTTTTGGCGCATTGGTGTGCATGACACCTGCTGCGATCACCAGTTTTGACTGGATGGTACACAAGCTTGGCAAGTACTGGCGGCTCCTGCATCTTTTAGCCGTACCTGCCCTTTGGCTCACTGCCATCCATACAATCTTGATCGGCTCACACTACCTGGGCAGCATCCAGACGGCCTCTGGCAAAATCATGTCTGTACTGTGTGGATTCTTGGTTTTATTAGTGATGGCAATCCGCAGCCAGTGGCTCTGGCAATTAGTCGGTCTAGACAAATTCTACGTCACTCCCGTTACTCCCCCCTCCCGCTAAAAAACTAAACCAGGCCAGTGCGTAGTGCCACCACTGCTGCCTGGACGCGATCGTCAACGGATAGCTTATTCATAATGCCGCGTACATGAGTCTTAATGGTATTTGTGCTGAGGTGCAACACCGCCGCAATTTCCGGGTTGCTTTTGCCCTCTACCATAAGCTTCAGCACATCTAATTCTCGCTCTGATAGTTCGCCAAAACTCTGGGAAGGCATCGGTGGTTTCAAAAACTCAAAAATCTTTTTACCTATTTGAGGATCTAAATAAGTTGCACCTTCATAGGCGGCAGCGATCGCGCTCATTAACCGATCCATACTCGTACCCTTAATACAGTAGGCTTCGGCACCACTGGAGAGCGCTGCTACAATTTCCGTACTATCCGTATGTGAGGTCAACATGACCACATGGGTAGCGGGAAGTTCGGCCTTTATCCTTTGCGTGGCGGCAATACCATCCAACCGAGGCAAGCCAATATCCATCAAAATCACATCGGGCTTGTGCTTAAGTGCTGCACTGACAGCCAAATAACCATCGTCTACAATTTCTACAACGGTAATTTGAGCATGCTTAGAAAATGCCTGCTCCAAGCCCAGTTGAATTAAGGGATCGTCCTCAACAATCAAAATCTTAATTTGGGGAATCTTTGTCGGTAAATTCATAAAAGCTTGAGATATTTACTGAAACCTAGCATAGAAAAGAGTGTTAAAGGGTAAGATTGCTGCTAGACCTATGGTAAACCCATCTGCACGTATTAATAAAAGCTCATATTCCTTGCCACTACAGCTCGTTCTAGTGGTTCCGTTCCTATTGCAAATTGTTCTAGCCGTAGGAGTAACGGGGTGGCTTTCCTGGCGCAATGGTCAACAGGCAGTGGAGGACGTTGCCAATCGTTACAAAAATGAGGTGGCAAACCGTATTCAACAGCATCTCCAAAACTATCTTGCCATCCCTGAACCAATCAATCGCATCAATGCTAGTGCCGTATCTATTAACGAACTTGATTTGCAGAATAAATCTAGTGCCGAGCGCTATATTTGGCGGCAGATGCAGTTATTTAGCTCTGTTGACTCCATCCAATTTGGTACAGAAGCGGGTGAGCTTATTGCTATAGAGCGGACGGAGGATGGCAGTCTCAATCTCGATCTCATAAGCAAGTCAGCAGATCAAGCGATGTTGACCTATAGACTGAGTGCTAATGACGATCGCATCCAATTAATCAGGCGCAGTACCAATTACAATCCTCGCATTCGCCCTTGGTATACTCCTGCGATCGCCCTTGGCAAAACCACATGGAGTGAGATCTTCCAAAAATTTAGTTATCCCAAATTACTAATTAGTAAAGCGACACCTCTGCGCGACCGCGCTGGTAAGATCGTCGGAGTTACAGGTGTCAATTTATCCATAACACAAATCGATCGCTTTTTACAGAGCATCAAAGTTGGGGAATCTGGGCTGACTTTTATTATGGAACGATCTGGAAATATCGTAGCTAGTTCCAGTCCAGAACAGCCTTTTAGGGTTGAGGGGAATCAAATCAAGCGTCTCAAAGCCAGCGAGAGTAATATCCCCTTGATTCGAGATACCGCCAGACAAATCTTCCTCCGGTTTCCAGACCTTCATCGGTTACAGAGTCGCCAGGAATTAGAATTTACAATCGATGGGAAACTCAACTTTTTGCAAGTGATACCCTTTCGCGATCAACAGGGACTTGATTGGCTAGTTGCCGTAGTCCTACCAGAAGATGATTTCCTCGCCCAAATTTATGACAATAATCGCAACACTGCCCTGCTCTGCTTACTGTCTCTAGCTATAGCGATCGCTTTTGGCATCGCTAGCAGCAAGTGGATTACCAAACCGATTCAGCAACTAATCCAGGCAACTGAGGCGATCGCGAATGGTCATCTTGATCGAGAAGTCAAAGGATCTCAAATAGATGAATTGAATGCACTAGCCTGCTCGTTTAATCAGATGGCAGGGCAGCTCCGCGAGGCATTCCGAAATCTGGCTCAAACAAATGAAGGATTGGAGCTTAGCGTTCAGGAAAGAACAGAAGAATTACGCCAGTCAGAGAAAAAATTCGCCAAAATATTCCTGTCTAGCCCTAATCCCAGTAGCATCATCAGAATGAAAGACAGGCAGATTATAGAAGTCAATGATAGTGCGCTCAAATTTTTCGGCCATGCGGATGCGGAATCCGCCGACAGTGGTTCGCTCAGATTAGATATTTGGGAAGATGAGCGCGATCGCCGTGAAGTATTTCAGATCCTCAAGGAGACAGGCTCGATCCGCAACCGTGAATATACATTTCATACGGCAACCGGAGATCCGAGGACGGTTTTATATTCGGGCGAAATCATCGAATTAAACGGAGAAGACTATCTCCTGGGTATTCTCAATGATATTAGCGATCGCAAGCAATTAGAACTAGACCTATGGCGATCGCAAAAATTCCTCGATAGCATCATCGACAATATTCCCCTTGCCGTTGCAGTCAAGGATGTGAATAACGAGTTCCGCAACGTGATCTGGAATAAAGCCAGTGAAGAAATGTTTGGTATTACCAAAAGGGCAATCTTCTGGCGACGTGTCGAGGAGTTTTACTCACCTAAGCAAGCTAATTTCTTTCTTGAGGGCGATCTAGAAGCGATCGAACGCGCCAGCATCATCGAAATCCCCGAAGCTACTTTGGATACGGTGGAGCGGGGCAGAATCGTGCTCAGAACCCTCAAAGTACCGATCTTCAATGACAATGGCCAGGCCGCCTACTTAATTTGTATCTCTGAAGATATTAGCGATCGCCACCAAGCAGAGATCGTACTTCAGCAAGCTAAAGAAGAGGCCGAAGTGGCTAACCGGGCCAAGAGCGAATTCCTGGCGAATATGAGCCACGAACTCAGAACTCCCCTTAACGGCATTCTTGGTTACGTGCAAATCCTCAGCCGCAATTCCACGCTCTCACCACAACAGCAAGAAGGGCTCCAGATTATTCAACAATGCGGCGAACATCTACTCACCCTAATTAATGACATTTTAGACATTTCTAAAATCGAAGCTAGGCGTATAGAGTTACACCCACATCCATTTAATCTCCCTAATTTTCTGCGTAGCATCGTTAACATTTTTCAGGTTAGAGCCGAGCAGAAAGGCATCGCTTTTACTTACACAGAATTAAATCAGCTACCAGTTGGCGTTAATACGGATGAACAAAGATTGCGGCAGATCTTGATTAACCTGCTAGGCAACGCTGTAAAATTCACTGATAACGGACATGTTGAGTTCAAAGTTAGTGAGATCGACACATCAACTCCTAACACAATTGGGATTCGCTTCCAAGTTGACGATACAGGCAGCGGCATTAGTCCAGACCAATTAGAAGAAATCTTTCTTCCCTTTCAACAGGTGGGCGATCGCAAGCGCATGACTGAAGGAACCGGCTTGGGTCTGTCCATTAGCAAAAAACTGGTAGAAATGATGGGGAGTAGTTTGCAAGTCCGCAGCACACTAGGTCAAGGTAGTAGGTTTTGGTTTGATTTAGAGTTGCAGACAGCAGAGGATGTCATCGATCTCCTTGCACTGAAAGAGAGGCGCATTATTGGCTATCGCAAACAGCCAGATCGCGATCCAATCCGCGTACTGGTAGTTGATGACAAGCGCGAAAATCGCCTGGTTTTAGTTAACCTTCTTGCTCCCTTAGGTTTTGAAACGATCGAAGCAGTGAACGGACTAGAAGGCATCCAAAAAGCTCAGGAATTCAAGCCAGCAATAATTCTGCTGGATCTAGTTATGCCAATAATGGATGGCTTTGAGGCAACGCGACAACTGCGCCAATTACCAGAATTCCAATCCACTATTATTATTGCCGTCTCCGCCAGTGTGTTTGGCTACGACCAGAGTACCAGTATTGATGTAGGATGTAATACTTTCATTCCCAAGCCAGTGAACTATACTACCCTCCTCGATCGCTTCAAAACTTATTTAGATTTAGAGTGGGAATACGAAGAAGAACCAGAGTCAACGTTACCAGAGCCAGGTCAAATTAGCGCCCCCGGTTTACCAAGTGCGGTGCCAGAACCAAAGATAATCGAGCGCCTGCTGCAATTAGCCATGATGGGTGATGTAGTTAGCATTGAGGAACAGGCAATCCAAATTGCACAGCAAGATGATAGATTCATGGGGTTTACAACTCAACTACGTCAGTTAGCAAAAGGTTTCCAGATCAAGCCAATTCAAACATTACTCAAAAAGTATTTGCCAGACCAAATCTGAAGATCTACTTGTTTTCGCCCCCCAAACCTCTAACTCACTTACATTTATGTCCAGCGCCGATCTATTCCCAACTACACATCCAGGTACTGTTTTAGTCGTAGATGATAACCCTAACAATCTCAGTGTTCTAGTTAGTCTCCTGCGTGAGTCTGGATATAGAACTCTTGTCGCTGTCGATGGCGAAAGCGCGATCGCCCAAATTACCTATGCTAAGCCCGATATTATTCTGCTCGACGTTATGATGCCTGGGATTGATGGCTTTGAGACCTGCAAGCGTTTAAAAGCCATTCCTGATAGTGCAGAAATCCCTATCATCTTCATGACCGCCTTATCCGAGACAATCGATAAGGTCAAAGGTTTTAATCTCGGAGCTGTAGACTATATCACCAAACCCTTTGAGCATGAAGAGGTTCTGGCTCGCCTCCACACGCACTTAACGATTCAAAATCTCAATCTCACACTTAAACAAGAGATTGAAGAGCGCAAGCGAGCGGAAAAAGCCCTATGGGTATTTCTCCATGCCGTTTCCCATGACCTGCGCAATCCAGTCACAGGTATGAATATGGTGATCCAGAACTTCCTAGAAAACCCAGATGAGCAAATTACCTTATCCCGTGGTGTTTTAGAACGTATGGCTCAAAGTAATGCCCGACTATTGAGCCTGATTGAATCCCTGCTGGAGTCCCATGCCAATGATATTCAAGGATTAACGCTCAAGTGCCAATCTGCCAGACTAAGTGACATCCTCCAGGGAGCAATTTACGATCTAGACCCCATCCTCAAGAAAAATCACGCGACCCTAATCAATCAAATCGATCCCGATCTCCCCAATGCCAATGTCGATGCCATGCAAGTGGGACGCGTGTTTCAAAATTTAATCGCTAATGCTGTCAACCATAATGCCCCAGGCTTGCAACTCAAAATTAGTGCTAGCCTCACCCCAACGATGTTGCTATGTACGGTGGAGGATAATGGTACGGGTATCTCACCTGAACAGTGCGAGCAAATGTTCGAGTTGTACGCACAGGGTGCGAGTAAAAGGCGATCGCTTGGTCTAGGTCTGGGGCTTTATATCTGCAAGCAAATTATTAATGCCCACGGTGGCGAGATCGGAGTTACCAGCGAGCCGAATGTTGGCTCCAAGTTCTGGTTTACTTTACCGATCGCATCTAGCGATTTTGCTTAATGCACTTAATGCTATGTTAGGTAAATGAGACAAGCGCAACCCAACGACATTGCAACGCTAGTTGACCTAATGAATGAGTTCTATGCCGAGTCTGACTACGAACTCGATCACCCGCTTGTAGAAAAGGCATTTGCTGACATTTTGGCCGACACGCGTCTTGGCTACATTTGGATTATTAACGAGAATGGAAAAGATGTTGGATACGTTGTGATTACACTCAGATATGGGATGGAGTATAGCGGCTTGATGGCGTGTATCGACGATCTATTCGTAATCCCGCAAAGTCGCAACAGAGGGTTAAGCACAGCCGCTTTGTTACAGGTTCGCGACTTCTGCAAGAGCATTGGCGTTCGCGCAATTACGGTTGAGGTTGGCCACAGTAACGGCCCCGCACAAACGGTCTATCGTCGCCTCGGGTTGGCGGAAGTTTCAGACCGTCAACTACTGGCACTAGCTCTGGCCAGCCCTACACATATTACCTAATCCGTCGTTGCAGGCGATCGGTGAGTAATTACTGCGCAACAAGTCGGGTTCGCCAATCAAGCGCATCTAAACGTTCACATCAAGAGATTGCTCGATGTCACACCAAAAATGATTCCCGAACAGAGCAAGAATCGATAAAAATAGCGATCATCTAAAAGATTGATACAGCAAAGTTTCCTATACTGATTAACAATCGTCATTAGGAAGTATAAATGTCCGAGGATTTAGACCAGTAATTTTCAGCCCCTTAAAACGAAACAATGAAAAATTGGTACAAAGAAGACCTTGCATATATTCATGATGTTGGGTATAGCGATTACGCTCTCAAATCTGCTCCTGGCATACTGGGTATACTGATTCAAAACAACGTCCATGCAGGTTTAGTAGTGGACTTGGGCTGCGGAAGTGGATTGTCAGCATTAGAATTCACAAAAGCTCATTAT
The DNA here is from genome assembly GCA_943367755.1 of Rhizobium sp. Q54. GTDB lineage: Bacteria > Cyanobacteriota > Cyanobacteriia > Pseudanabaenales > Pseudanabaenaceae > PCC-6802. The sequence goes on from CALRKB020000013.1 coordinate 61,518, forward strand.
CGCGTTCTCGGAGTCGATATTTCTGAGTCAATGATTGCTATTGCTCGAACCAGAGCACCAGATGCTGAGTTTCGAGTTGGATCGCTGTTTAAAACTGACATTCCATCTTGCAACGCTGTTACCTCAATTGGTGAATGTTTAAACTACCTCTTTGATGCAGATAACAATTTCCAAATGCTGGTTCAACTCTTCGATCGCATCTATAACGCATTAGCGCCAGGAGGTGTTTTCATCTTTGACATTGCTGAACCAGGACAAGTTATGCCAGGAACAACAGTTAAAGGGTTTACTGAAGGAAAGGATTGGTTCGTCCTTGTTGAGAAAGAAGAAGATCGAGAGCGGTCAACATTAACTCGTCGAATTATCACCCTCCGTAAGGTAGGAGAACACTACAGACGAGACAATGAAGTGCACCATTTACATCTATTTGAGGGGACAGACATTGCTGAAAAACTTCGTCATGTGGGTTTTCAAGTTCAGATTATGCGTAGTTATGGTCAATACGAATTGCCCAAAGCCCATGCCGCGATCGTTGCGTGTAAGCCAATATGAGATGGCAACAGGAGCCGCTCACAATCATGGCAGCCATCATTGAGGCGCGGGGTAAAGCGATCAAGCAAATCAGCTTGCGATTTAATGGGACTCAAATTCTCGAACTCGCCTCTGGCTTGTTACCACGCGGCATACTCTTATCGCAAAATCCAGAGATCGTCTTCGTGGAAAGCGATCTAACTGAAATGATTCAACAAAAACAGCAATTAGTGCAGCAATTAATTGGCGATCGCCCCAACTTACATTTTTTGGCAATCGATGCCACCAATAGTGAGGATTTTCGCCCCCTAAACAAGTATTTCCAGCCCGATCGACCAGTCACCATTTTGTGCGAAGGATTGCTAATGTACCTGACATTTGCTGAAAAGCGACAGGTCTTTGCCAATGTGCGCGAGATTCTGCAAACCTATGGTGGAGTTTGGATTACTTCTGATTTTATAACAAAAACAGGTGCAGGGCAGTTACGACAAAGGGATCCCACTCTACAACAGATCAATCAGAACATTGTCAGTTCAACAGGTCGAGCCTTTAGCGAGAATGAATTTGACGATCTTGACCATGCAAGGCAATTTGCGCAAGAGCAAGGATTTCAGACTGAAGAGTTCAGTATGCTAGAGGTAATCAATCAACTGAGTTGTCTATCGGCACTAGGACTCGATCTAGATCGTGCTCAAGCCCTGCTTGCAGCAACTCCTGTCTTTGCGCTGACATATTGCTAGCGATCCCTCTATATCCAAATTTCTATTTCCGGTAATACTGCCAGTGGGAGCCATAACGATTAATTCTCCTGTCGCAGTTCGCTCTAATTGCAGATCTCGATTAGCGATCGCCAGTTCAACTAACTGCTCGTGCGTAACGGTAAGCGTGAGCGAAGGCGGGATATTAACGGTAATTGCTGGGACTAAATCAGATTGCATCATTTAACCCTCCGGCCAATGCCCTAGCTTAGATCGTCGCACAGTTTTTCCAACTTTAGTAGCAGCTTTTCTAGTTGTTTTTGTTTTTTAGGATTCTGCCAAATTTGAGCCTTTTGCGCTTTTTGGTAGGCTACTGTCAACCTGGATTGCAATGATGGTTGTGGCGGTGGCAAATCAGTTTGACGGGAGGCCACAACGCGATCGCGAATATCTTTGAGTGATAGATTCTGGGCGATCGCCACTTGCAACAAATTCGTGCGTGCCACTTTTTCCTTAATTTGGGCGATCGCTTTAGCTTTGGTATATTCAATTTTGCCCTGCCGCAAACACTCCAAAATATCCTCTGGCAGTTTTAGTAACGGTAGGCGGTTACGGGTATACGATTCCCAACCCATTATTCCTAACTCTAAAAAGCAAGCCTTAACCAGAGCGGCTTCCGAACTAATCATAACGTTATGATTAACATTTCCGACCGCAGCATTATTCATGCGATACAGCAGTGATGAGGCTTCATTAACCGAGCTGTTCAGACGGAACGCCAGCAACTGCAAGATTCCTTCCGTCTCCTCAACCGGATTTAGATCTTCGCGCTGTAGGTTTTCGATCAAGGCTAACTGTAGTGCTTCGTCACTACTAAGCTCGCGTACCACAATCGGAACTTCGGTTAAGCCAACTTCTTTAGCAGCGCGATAGCGCCTTTCACCTGCAACTAACTCATAGCGGAGAGACTCACCATCACCTACCTCAAGCGGACGCACTAATAAAGGCTCAATAATGCCATGTGCCTTTACGGACTCCACTAGCTGAGCTAGCTTTTCTGGATCGAAGTAGCGGCGCGGCTGCTGTGCAGGCAAATCAATCAATTCTATATCCAGCGTCGACCTAGAATTTGAACTAGGGGTTTCGCTAATTTCACCAATTTCGCCGAACAGTGCATCTAAACCCTTGCCTCTAATTTGGCGAAAAGGCATCTCCTTCTTACTACGGCTCATGACAATTCCTCCAAGTGCTTGGCAACCTGATCCAATACTTCCAGGGATGGGTGCTTAGGAATATGTTTGACCAAAGGCAGGTGTTCTTCCGCAGCATCGGCAAAAGCTGTCGCCCGCACAATCGGCTCAAAAACCTTGCCAAATTCAGCCATTTGGGTCTGAATTGCCTCCAAGGCCCGCACATCCTGAGAGTTACGTGAGGCAAACATCGTAGGAATAAATCCAGCAATCTTCAGCGTCCGATTGGCACGCGATCGCACGCGAGCGAGCGTACTAAGTAACATTTCCGTACCACAAAAAGCTTTGTACTGAGTTTGCACAGGGATTAAAACGTGGGTAGCGGCCACGAGGGTAATGTAGCTTAAGATCCCCAAGCTAGGCGGACAATCCACCAGAATAAAGTCATAGTCCTTGCGCACTGGACTGAGGGCATCCTTCAGGCGCAGATCGCGCATATCGGCTGTGACTAGTTCTAATTCTGCACCACTCAGACGCAGGTTTGCCGGTGCCAAACTCATGCCATTAATATCTGTGTGGATTACAGACTCTAGTAACTGGTCTTCCACCAAAACTTCATAGATGGTTTGCGCTAATTCCGATGGCTCCAACCCCATAAAAAAGGTTAAGGAGGCCTGCGGATCCATATCCACAAGTAAAACTCTATGCTTTCTCTGTACCAGGCTATAGCCAACATTCATAGCGAGGCTTGATTTACCCACCCCACCTGCTTGATTAAACAGAGCAATGACTCGACTCATTTGCGGCATTAATAACATGGCTACTTTGAGAGAGCATACAGCACCTCCCCAAAAAAGTTCTAGAGGAGATCGCCTCCAATGTAACTATCTTCGCGCAAAATAGCCGCAAAGTAATATGCTGAATTTGGTGTAATTGGGGTGCTTACCAATGCCAGAAGAGTTAAATACAGCCGAGGAATATTACAACCGCGCCGTCGATCGCGGCGAAGAGGAGGATTATCAGGGTGCGATCGCTGACTATACAAGAGCGATTGGCTTAGATCCAGACTATGCTGAAGCCTATTTTAATCGTGCCTACGATCGCTCCGAACTAAAAGATTATCAAGGAGCGATCGACGACTATACCAAGGTAATCGAGCTAGCCCCCGATGCCGCCGAAGCTTATTTTAATCGGGGTATGGCACGCGCCAAGTTAGGTGACATAGAAGGGGCGAAAGAAGATACCAACTATGCAAAAGAAATTGCCTAGTCGCCTTGGCATAGTCCAACACTCAAGTTGTATTCAATCTGAAGATGGATAGTTGCAAGAATTGGGTAGTGTTCTGTGCCTTCATTTGTTATCTAAAATTGCTAGAAGCTCTAAAAACACGCCGTTTGTCCAACCAAAACCAATTTCATTAGAACTGTAGCCAAACAAGATTTCTCCAGAAACGTCAGAAGAGCAGGTGCAGACATCGTACTTTTCGACTAGGGTGCCGTAGGTGACAAATTCTTGCACGAGCATGGCAATAAATTTACGCGCCAGTCGATCGGCATCCTCTTTGTAGCCGTAGCGGCATAAACCTTTCACCGCAAATAGCTGCAACGGTGCCCACCCAAAGGGTGCATCCCACTGATTGCCGCTCGCATGGGTACTGGTGAGCAACCCACCTGGCATTTCAAATTTCTCTAGATTTTGGACTACTTTCGCAGCCTGCTCGGCAGAGGCAATTCCGGCCCACAGTGGGTAGAAGGTGGTGGCAAACTCATAGGGACGACGATCGCCCGTACGAAAGTTGTAGTCGAAGTACTGCCCTGCCTCCTCATCCCACAAAAACTGGTCGATGCGCTGGTGGCGCTCGATCGCCCGATCGCGCCATTGCTGAGCCGCGTCCTCATGCCCCACAATTTCGTGTAGTTTAGCCGTGTCTTGCTCCATCTGATAAAGCAAAACGTTGAGGCAGACGGGCGCATAGTGAATGATATCAACGCTAAAAGGGCCAAAGCGGTTAGTAATATCAAAGCCGGACTCGCGCATGGAGCGATCGCCCTGATAAAACAAGTCAGTCAGGAGATCTTGCTCGCGATCGTAGTAAAGGCTAAGTTCATATTCAGTCACGCGGTGCTCACGGTAAAACTCCCGCACGCGATCGTAATGGGTTCTGCCCCGATCGTCTTTCTCGGACACGAGCACTTCAGGCGCGGGGCCTTTTCCCAGGGCATAGTAGCGCGAAAGTCCCGTAGCTGGGTTCAGATGGGGCGGCACCGTCCAGTAATAGTAGTAGCGCTCCACCATGGGCAAGAGCGATCGCACCCAGTCTCGATCCTGAGTGCGATCGAATAGCGCCAAAATCATTAGCGTTAATACGGGCGGCTGCGATCGCGCCAGTTGATAGCTGCGATTAGCATTGAGAATCGTGCCGTAATGCTCGATCTCATACAGCAGTTGCTCGACCATGCTACGAGCTAGGTCAATTTCGCCATCCCGCAACAGTCCGAGCTGAATAAAATAACTATCCCACCCATACATTTCGTTGAACCGCCCTCCTGGCACCACATAGGCATGGGGCAAGTACAAGAGACCGTGATCTTGAATTTGTTCCACCTCTGACGGCAAGATGCGCAGATCGATTTGGCTCCACTCGTGGGCTGGCAGCACTTGTCGCAGCGTCTGCTCAACGCGATCGTAGTCCTCTTGCGGGGAAATGTAGACTACCCAACGCTGGTCAGGTGTATGTTCGATTTTAGGATCTTTCGCAGCCTGCAGAATGTGTGCTGGAGAGCGATAGAGGGTTTTCCATGTACGTTTAATATAATCCCTAACCGACTGGATTTGTGCGGTGGAAGGAATAGCTGGGATCGATGTAACAGATGGATTAGAGACAGGCATAGGAGATTATATTGATAAGAATTATTGACCGATCGCGAGCGCAACTGGGAAATGCTGGAGCGTTTGACCGACTGAGAGCAAGGCAGTGGATTGCAGGGATTGGTTCGTGATGGCGTTAGTCCAGCGTAAGGGTGCGGATTGCGGCAGCTGAATGCAAGTATCTTTCCAGATGGCCTGCCCGAGACGAGGTTCTCCTGGTTGAACTAAGCCAACCAAGAAACGAGGTGCAATCGCGATCGCCATCTGTCCGTTGAAACTGCGCCCGAACGCGATGATATGCTCGTTTAGAGCGCCCGTCACCTCTAGTGGTACGTAATCGCCCTTTTGGAAGAGATCCTGATGGGCTTTACGGGCTTGCAGTAACTGGTAAGTGAGAAACAGCTTGATCCGACCGTCAGTTCGGGTCGCCAGCAATTCATCAATCAGGCTCAGAATGTTTGTCGCGCGCTGCTCCTGAATGTAGTTGAGGACAGTAATCCGTTGCTGGTATTCCACGGGACGACGATTATCGGGATCAACCAAGCTCAAATCCCAGAATTCATCGCCCTGATATAGATCGGGGACACCTGGAGCGGCATGTTTTAACAGCACTTGCGAGAGCGAATTGAGCATGCCATACTCCGCTACCTGACATTGAAAAGGTTTAAATGCGTCCAGAAATGGGTTGTTTTCCGGCGTAGCTAATATGGCTTCAACAAAAGCTAGGTAGCCGTTTTCATAGTCACTATCAGGTCTGAGCCAAGCCGTATGTACCTTGGCTTCGCGCACCGATTTGATTGCATAGGCTTTCACCCGATCGACAAAGTCCGCAAACTCACTCTCAATAAAAGGAAACGCACCCAGCAGCGTCTGGTACAGAAAGTATTCATCGTTGCGATCAGGAATGGCTTTGCCATTGATTTTGGGCTTTCGATCGGCGTTAATATCAGCCCAGGTTTTCACGCGATCGATCCAAGCTTCGGGTAGCTCTGAAAGCACATTCAGGCGGGCACGCACGTCTTCTCCACGTTTAGTATCGTGGGTGGCTGTGGCATTCATGGAATGCGGCCAATACCGAACTTTGTGCTGGTTAAATTGATGAAATTGAGGCAGAGAAATCCCAAAATGGCTGGGATTGCCGCCGACTTCATTGAGCGACAGCAGACGGTTATAGCTGTACAGGAGGGTGTCTTCAATGCCTTTGGCCATCAACGGCCCCGTTAACTGCTGCAATCGCATCACAAACTGCAGGCGCTCGGCCTTTTGCTCCTCGGTCAAATAGTCTTCATACTGACACAGCAAAAGTTTTTCAATATAGTCCAACTCTCTTAGTAGCAGCGGGACTTGTTGTTTAGATTCGGCGATCGCAGTTTGAATAACGGTGCGATCGATTGCGCTGACCTCATCAGAGGCAATATAAGTCCGATAGACTGGGAACAAGGTCAATACTGCGATTAAGGCTTGCTTTAAACCATAGGCGGTGAAGTCTCCACCGAGTCGGGTTTGCGCCGAAATTCGTTTTAGGCGATCGGCTAGATTACTAACATCGCCCGCCAAATTTTTTTCCACGATCAGGCGTTTCTTATCGGCAGCTAGTGTCTCATATTCAGCACTTAACCTAGTAAACGCTGAATAAAACTGCGTTAACGGTTCCTGATTCTTGGCATAGCAAAATAGGCCATTCACAAAATTTAGAAACTCGTAGCCGCTGGTTCCCTGAATCGGCCAATCGGACGGGAGATTTTCTGACAGTTCTAATATTTTCTCGACAGTAATGTAGGTTTCTCCTACCTGTTCGCGGAGTCGCTCTAAATACTGAACTGGATCGTATAAACCATCAATATGATCGATTCGCAGCCCAGTAAAAGTAGCATTTTCAACCAACTGTGTAATTAGCGCATGAGTTTTATGAAACACCTTAAGTTCTTCAACTTTCACCGAGATCAACTCATTTACAGTAAAAAACCGCCTGTAGTTAATTTCTTCAGCGCCAACCTTCCAAAATGAGAGTCGGTAAAACTGTTCGGCTAAAAGTCCATCTAGTAAATTAAAGCTCTCAGGTTTGCCAACTTCTCCATTAAAAGCCTGAATATTAGCATCCAGAAACTCCTTAACAGCATCATTTTGGCTATACATCTCCCACAGCAGCCCTTTCACAAAACTAATCTGAACGTAGCGTTCTCTGCCTTTAGCCTCGTTAGGAATATTTTTAATCAGATATACAATTCCTAGAAGTTTGACAAAATCAGGATGGTTTCTGCCCAGCGATCGCCCTACCTGGCCTAAATTATGGGTGATGAATCGAGTATAGGATTCAATCCGAACGGGTAATTTCAAGCCAAAATAATTGACGCTAAGGCCAGTTCGATCGTAGGCAAGGTTAATTTCTCCCTGCTCTAAGCACTCGGCATAAAAATTGCCTAGCAGTGGTGCTAAAACACGACTTGGGATATCTTCAGAAGTCTGGCTCCAATCAATGTCAAAGTAGTCAAACGATTCTGCATCGGGTCCATTTTCCAGAATGTCCATGAGCCAGAGATTCTGGCTATCGTAGGCCATGTGGTTGGGCACAATATCTTGCACCCAGCCCATACCATGATGCTGAACTTCCCTAATCAGGGATTCAAACTCATCTACCGTACCCAACTCGGGGTTGATGTGCGTAGGGTCAACCACATCGTAACCATGAGTGCTTCCCGTTCTAGCCTTGAAAATTGGAGAAGCATACAGATCGGATATACCTAATTCGCTCAGATAGGCCACGATCAACCGAGCGGCGGCAAAGGTGTAGTCTTGATGAAACTGAAGGCGATAGGTGGCAGTAGGAATTTTCATAATTGTAGCGAGCCATTAATTGTGGAATTGATAGAGCGCAAAACTACTGGCTCGGATCGCAATCGACCGACCCACACTCAGTGTTTCAGGCATGGAAGAACCAGGACCAGACCATTTCCGATCAGCAGAGTCAAGGATTTTTTGCCAGTGCCCTTCAGGAATAGTTGGTGCGAGCGATATATCAGCCTGATTGAAATTTAGCAGGCAAAATATTTGACCTTCATCACACCAGCGATGCAGCAACAAAATTTTTTCGTCTTCTAGCGCGATCGCCTCCAGGTTTTGTTTGTTTAATTGCTTAAGGGCAGGTATGGTGCGGCGCAGTTGAATCAAATGTCGATATAGATTAAGCAGGACCTGGTGATTGCCCTGGTTGCAGAGTTCCCATTGCAATTGCGATCGCCAGAAGGCTTCCTCACTTTCGGGATCGATGTAATCTTTCTCCTGATGAAAGTGGGCAAATTCGGTCTTCCGTCCAGCTCGAACAGCGGCAATTAATTCAGGATCGGTATGGCTGACAAAGTAGAGGAATGGAGCATCTTCAGCGTATTCTTCTCCCATAAATAGCAGTGGCACATTGGGAGACAGAAATAAGGCAGCAGCAGCGAGTTTCAGCGCTTCAAACGATATTAAATGCGTTAAGCGATCGCCCAAAATGCGATTGCCCACCTGATCGTGGTTTTGAATACAAACGACAAATCTGTGCCCTGGTAGATCGCTAGAATCACTACCATGCCAGCGATTTCGTGCCGGAGAGTAGTTCCAAGAATAGACAAATCCTTGTTTAAACGCTTTTGCCAGTTGGTCGCCGCGTCCATAGTCCTGGTAATAGCCTGATTGTTCTCCCGTTAACCAGGTATGAATGCAATGGTGAAAGGCATCGTTCCACTGGGCATCCAGACCATAACCACCTTGCTCAGCCGTACGAATTACACGAACATCGCTGAGGTCATTTTCGGCAATGAGGTAAAATTTTCGACCTTGCTTGCGAGCGAGATCTGCCGTGGCTTCGACCAGATCTTGTAGGAAGTGTTTAGCATTTAGATCGAGAATGTGGTCGCTAGCATCTATGCGTAAGCCATCAATGTGAAAGGTGTCAAACCAGTAGAGCGCATTTTGAATAAAGTAGTTGCGCACGCCGTAGCTGCTGGGGCCATCAAAGTTGATCGCGTTGCCCCACACCCCTTTAAACTTATCGGTAAAATAAGGACCATAGTTGCCGATGTAACAGCCTTCAGGGCCAAAGTGGTTGTAGACTACATCCAAAAGGACTGCGATGCCCTGGTGGTGGCATGCATCGACCAGACGCTTGAGGCTATCGGGGTCACCGTAGGAATTTTGAACGGCGTAGGGGTAGGCACCGTCGTAACCCCAGTTGCGGTTGCCCGGAAACTGCGAGATCGGCATGAGTTCGATCGCATTCACACCCAGATCCTTTAGGTAGGGCAAGCGAGACGCGATCGCGTCAAAGGTGCCTTCCGGAGTAAACGTACCTATGTGCAGCTCGTAAATAATCAGATCTTCGAGGGGCAGGTTTGACCAAGTCGTATCGCTCCAGGTAAATGTGGTGCGATCGATTACCTGAGATGGCCCATGCACACCTTCAGGTTGAAACTGGGAAGCGGGGTCAGGACTCTCTAAATGTCCATCAAGCTGATAAAGATAAGTAGTCCCCGCTGCGATGCCATCAACCGTAATCTGCCAGTAGCCAAATTCAGCAGGCTGCATGGGCAATAAACGCTCGGTAGGAGAAATAATTTTAACGGAAACCTGTTTGGTATTAGGTGCCCAAACCGTAAACTGGCAGCGATCGCCACCCAGATACCAAGCGCCGATGTTCACGATAATCTTGCCCCTAATTTAGAACATCATCTAAATCTAAGCGGTTTGTGATGCGATCGAACCTGTCATATAGAGGATTTCCAATCACCAATTTTGACCCTTTTGGGAGGGCAAATAACTCAGCAATCTCGTTAAAACTCTATCCTTTGACCGATCAATCTCCCTCTAGAGGTAAAACTCAACCCTCCCTAAGCGTTGTCGAGGACCAAACAACGTGGCTTCCCAATCTTCGGGTTCTCCTTCTACACATACCCAACCAGAATTCCACTCATCATCGGGTAGAAAAGCGCAGAGCAACCATGGGGAATCTGGTAGAGGTTCGACCCTTTTACCAAATACCTTCCGAGCATTCTCGATCGCTTCGTTACGAACAAAATAGGCAAAGTAGGATTTCATACTTCACCTTTCCTAGATTTTGAGGGTTTAAGTGGGCTGGAGACAGTCCAATTATAAACCGTAGATTTGCAGACTAACAGCTCAAATCAGCAACAGCATAGAAGTAAAACGAAGCAAAGCAGCTCTCAACTATCCGCTGCATTTGAATTAATGTGCTAAATAACTATGTATTTAACATAATTCCAGATAATATTTGTTTATCTGGAATTATCCCTCTACACCGCAACGGTATAAACAGCTATATGAATATCCAGCTCAAACCAATGCCAGCCGTGCAAGTTATTCCTCTAGGGGCGAGCAAGCTAGCGCCTCAGCCCGTGACAGATTTGCGATCGCGACACGTACAAGAATTTCTCGCAGCACGTAACCTATCAAACAATACTAAAAAAGCCTACAAACGTGAATTAAACCGTTTTTTGGACTGGTGTAACTTATCCCTAGTCGAGATTAGTTCTAGACAAATTACTCAATTTAAGCAATATCTACAGATAGATTGCCAACTCAATCATGCTTCACTTAATCGCGCCCTTGCTGCGCTCAAAAGCTTTTATAACTGGCTGATTAAAGCTTATCCTGCCCAATTTAGCCATAACCCTACAGGTGCCATAGATTTTGAGTCTTTACCACTACCACCCGCCCAAGATTTATCGGAAGCTGAAGTCATGCGACTGTGGGAAATTGTCACTCAAACCGACTCATTCTCACCAGTCAAGCTCCGCGATGCAGCCTTGCTATCCATACTCAGTCACGGATTACGAGCCAGTGAAGTTGCCGCCTTAACCGTGGGAGATTTTGATGGCAAACGTCTACATATCCGCACCGCCAAAGATGATTCCACAGGCACAGTACCCCTTAATGCCAAAGCCAGAGAACATATCAGCACATACCTTAAGGAAAGGCAATCGCCCCTACAGGGAAAATTAGCAGATACTTTGCCGCTCCTACTTTCGTGCAGCAACCGTAACAAAGGACAAGCCCTCAGCTATGAAGGCATTTATAAAATCGTGGCAGATTGGGGCAAACGGGCAGAGATCGCGCCCTTACATCCCCACAGATTGCGCCACACCTACGCCACAGGGCTGCTGCTTTTAGGTATGGAAAGCTATTTAGCCCGCAGCTTGACGCGTCACCAGTCCGAGGCTAGCTTCAATCGCTATGCCAAACGCGCCAGAGCTGTCGCCGCCGAGAAAGCCTTTTATCAAGCGATCGGTGAGGAGGATATCTAGTCTGGCTCTAGACCGATACAAAAGCAGCTAAGGTTGGAGTAGAACCCTGAACTACTGCAATCAGATCGGTGCCTCGATAAATCGCACTGCCATAGGAGATTCCCGTAGGTAGCGCACCACCAATCGTCAGGTTATCTAACGCAGATTTTTGGATAACATCACCCACCCCAAAGTCCGTAATCAAAGCGTAATCGGACATCCCATTGCCAAGGTAATAAGTTTTAGTTGCATCACCTAACACAAAGCGATCAGTTCCAGCACTACCCGACAGTCTGTCAATTTCCCCAGCACCAAAGCTTGTAGCACCGAGAGTAGTATCAATTCCAATCAAAGTATCGTTACCGCTATTCCCAATTAAGGTATCATTGCCAACGCCACCTATGAGGAGATCGTCACCCAATCCACCATCGATAGAATCGTTGCCTAACAAGCCTGACAAGACATCTTGCCCACCTAAACCCGAAATCGTATCGTTACCTGACAAGCCAGTAAGAGTGTCATTGCCTGCTGTACCAAGAATCGCATCATCATTGCGAATTGTTCCTGTGGCGTTAGCAGTACCGATTAAAGTACCGCTTGAGGGATTAGATAGAGTCACCATGAAGTTCTCATCAAGTTCCGCGATCGCATCACCCTTGACACTCACCGTCACAGTTTGACTAGTCTGATTAGCCAAGAAGGTGACAGTACCAGATGTAGTACTAAAGTCATTAGCATCCGCAGGATTTACCCCACTACCTGCAACTAGCCAGTTAGCGCTGCTAGTACTACTGATATCACCCGTGCGCGTCACTGTGAAGGTAAAAGCTTTATTCCCAGAGTTACCTTCAGTTTGATTGGCATTGGTGGAAGCGATCGCCAACATTGCAGGGAGATCGTTATTCTGGATCGTGCCCGTCGCCGTAGGAGTGATAATGCTAGCGCCTCCAGTAGGATTAGAAAGGTTAACCGTAAAGTCCTCATCTGCTTCTAGTGAGATATCTCCTTTGACATATACTGTGACAACTTTACTAGTCTCTCCAGCTGCAAAGTAGGTCGTTCCCGTTGGTAAATAGCCATTAAAATCACTGGCATTGGCAGCGTTCGCTCCACTTCCAGCAACTGCCCAGTTCACATTATTGGCGATTCCCGTACCACCACCACGAGTAATCGTGAAGGTATATGCTTTCGTACCGCTATTCCCTTCCATCTGCACGGCATTCGTCGCCGCGATCGCAAACGTCGCAGGGAGATCGTCAGTCTGGATTGTACCCATCGCCGTACCAGAAGTAATAGTGGCAGCATTAGTGGGATTAGACAGCGTAACGTTAAAGTCCTCATCTGTCTCGATAGTCGTATCTCCCTTGACATTAACAGTCACAACCTTAGTAGTTTCACCTGGGGCAAAGCTGACCGTACCCGTCGGTAATACGTTGCCAAAGTCGGTGGCATTAGCAGGGTTTGCGCCGCTACCCGTCACAGCCCAGTTAACAGCATTAGTACCAATGGTGTTATCGCTGCGCGTCACTGTAAACGTGAAAGCCTTAGTAAGGCTATTACCCTCAGTTTGGATTGCATTCGTCGCCGCGATCGCAAACGTTGCTGGAAGATCGTCATTCAGAATAGTATAGGTAGCATTAGTCTGGCTACCAAGCACCGCACCCGTAGGCGTGCCAAGTTGCAGGGCGATCGTCTCATTGCCTTCGCTAGATGTATCTCCCACAATCAGAATAGATACGGTTTTACTGGTCTCACCATCGGCAAAATTAACAACAACTGGAAATTGGTTTGTATAGTCGCTGCCAGCGGTAGCCGTACCAGGGGCAGATGCTAATTGCACGGGTACGCTCACCGAGCCAACACTTCCCCCCGTTCGAGCGATCGTGGCGATAATCGTACTTGTAGCGCTGCCGCTATTGCCTTCATTGCCGCTGTAGCTGGCAGAGGTAAAAGATAATGTTTGTGCGGGAGGAGGAACAATAGTACCGCTAATAGAATATTGCCCAACACGCCCGTAGAGACTATTACTCTTAACATGTAGGAAATAAGTTCCAGCCGTTACAATATTCGTACTAATACTGGCGGATTGTAGGTTGGTAGGATTGCCTGAAGTAACAAGATTGCCATTGGGATCGTAAAGTTCAGCAACAGCATCCAGATTTGCACCTACTGCCGCAACATTGATATTCAAACTAATCGCACCAGCCCCAGTGGTAAAGGAAAATACATCGACATCTTGATTTTGAGCAATGATGCCCGAACCAGATACAGATGCACCGCTGACAGCCAATGCCGTTGCCGTGGCATCCGTATTACCAACATCATCAGTACGATAGCCCCCAAAACCATTACTAGCTGAGGCAATGACAGCCATATCATCCTGATAGACAGTAGACCCAGCCGCACTCTGGCCATTACTCCAGGTAGTCAAGCCCTGATAGTAGCTGACACCCATAATCGGGGCCCAACCGTTGCCACCGGGGTTATATTCATCCGTCTTCGTCGTCCCAGAATAGGCGCTCTGGTGATCTAGCCCTAGGGTATGACCTGCCTCGTGGGAAATTGCTTCTGCCGTAGCCTTCGGTTGACCATTAGCTAAATTCTCTTCAAATACAAAAGCGGGAGTATCGCTGCTATCTTGCCAAGAGAAGAGATAAGCCACACCACCAGCCCCCCCCGATTCTTCAAACCAATCATCCCAGGCTCCACCTATCACCACTCGCATGTTGTTAGAGGCTGACAAGTTACCTGGATCTATAGTAGTGACATCGATATTAAATGGTGCATAGTCTTCCGCAACCCGCTTCCAAATTTCGGTAATGTTACTGATTTCTGTTGCAGAAAAATTAGAGGTATCAGCATCGATGCTATAAGCAGGAGTAGTAAAGCTAGCACCGTTGTTAAATTCAGTATTCCAGTCTGTTCCAGAAGTAGTGTGCCCGTTAAAATCTAGATACAGCTTGGCTATCGCACTGGGGTTACTACTTAAAAGAGGCATAGATGCAGCAGCAATTGCAGCACCAAAGGTAGGAGCAGGAGATAAACGATCCCGGTTGATTAATAAAGATTGACACTCTCCACAGGTGCAAGCAGAGAGATGTTTAGAAACTTTTTGACTCTCTGATGAACCTCCTCCTACGTATCCAAACTTCTTGTTAAGATTAGAGCTATTAGACAGATCAATGAATTCGTTTAGCATCTTTAAATTTCAAACCCCGTTACTTAAAAATCCCCATTACACAGCCACGTCAAATCTGACAACTCACACATGCGCTCTTGCGATCAAGAGCGAACAGTTGCCAAATACTCACAACTTATTGTTGAAAGCTTGCTAGAAATTCATCACAGTACTGTCAGACGAATCTCGCAGTATCAGGTGAGATATCGCACACAGCTCCTAAGCTAATCCCCGTAACAACAGCAATTGCTGTTGCTTAGATGATTTCAGACGAAACCGCTTTAATCAACCTCAAAGACATATTGCCCACAGTTAGAGGTGAAACGATCATATGTACCTATAGAGAACTTAAAATTGCATCCTTAGGTATAGCCAACACCTAAATCATTTGGACAGATTTTACCTGGGTGTGAGAGGGAAATGCTCCTAAAGAGGGGAGCTACCTGTCCATCTCGTTGTACCATTTTCAAGAATGATCGCGCGTAGCGAGGCACTCAAATCTCGATCTGTCGCTTAATCAACCAACCCCGCTGCAAGCAGACGGGGTATGGAAGCGGATCTGCTCCCGAACCTGAAGATTCGGATTGCATTTTATCCTCTTTGCTGCAGAGCAGCGGGGAATCTACCCACACTAGATTGAAATTGGTATAACTTACAGCAGATTGAGTTCAAACGCACCACAACTAAAAATATAAAACCCATTGCGGGGCTTCGCCCTGCGACCCTTTTTTGTAGCATGCTCAATCAAAAACAAAAACTGCTGTAACTGACGATCGCTATCCTGAAACGAGCGATCGCCATCAAAAATTACCAACATAAAATAAGCACCCCCTAACTGGGAGGTGCCTAAGTCTAATTTGAATGAATTAGAGATTAATTAGAAATTAACCGTTGATCGCAGGAGCGGTGAGAGCTACTGGCGTGACATCAACTGCAGCTAAGTCTAAGGGGAAGTTGTGAGCGTTGCGCTCGTGCATTACTTCCATACCTAGATTGGCACGGTTGATTACATCTGCCCAGCTAGGGACAACGCGGCCTTGCGTGTCAGTGATTGATTGGTTGAAGTTGAAACCATTCAGGTTAAACGCCATTGTGCTAACGCCCAATGCAGTGAACCAAATACCTGCTACTGGCCACAAGGCTAAGAAGAAGTGCAAGCTGCGGCTGTTGTTAAACGACGCATATTGGAAGATCAAACGACCGAAGTAGCCGTGGGCTGCAACGATGTTGTAGGTTTCTTCTTCTTGACCAAACTTGTACCCGTAGTTGGCTGATTCATTTTCAGTCGTTTCGCGGATCAGGCTGGAGGTTACCAACGAACCGTGCATCGCACTGAACAAGCTACCACCGAATACACCGGCTACGCCCAACATGTGGAAGGGATGCATCAAGATATTGTGCTCTGCTTGGAACACAATCATGAAGTTGAATGTGCCGCTGATACCCAAAGGCATGCCATCGGAGAAGGAACCTTGGCCGATTGGGTAGATCAGGAATACAGCTAGAGCAGCAGCAACAGGGGCACTGTATGCTACAGCAATCCAAGGGCGCATACCCAAGCGATAGCTGAGTTCCCACTCACGACCCATCCAGCAGCAAATACCGATGATGAAGTGGAAAATCACAAACTGGTATGGGCCACCGTTGTAGAGCCACTCATCCAAGCTGTCTGCTTCCCAAATTGGGTAGAAGTGCAGACCGATAGCGTTAGAAGAAGGTACAACAGCACCAGATATCATGTTGTTGCCATAGACCAATGAGCCAGCTACGGGCTCACGGATACCATCAATGTCCACGGGGGGCGCGGCGATGAAGGCGATTACGAAACATGCGGTTGCGGCGATCAGGCAAGGTATCATCAAAACACCAAACCAGCCAATATACAGGCGGTTGTCAGTGCTGGTGATCCAATTGCAGAACTGATCCCACAGAGAGGCACTCTCGCGTCTTTGTACTGCGGTTGTCATAATTGCGAATTAATTGGAATGATTAGTTTGGAATGAAATGTGAGTAGCGAAAACACTACATCAAACACAATCGTAGTCAATTAATTATTTTTTGTGAACTATTCTTTACAATTTGTAAACTATTGTCCAGGAATAGGTAAGATCGTCGGCTTTTTACACAGCTTAATCTTTTGGCAAGGAATTTTCGGAGGATGGCTCTAAATTTTGTCTGTGAGGGAAAAGCTTACCCATCAATCGATTTAGCTGCACCTGTCCATGAGTAGTTGCGGCAGATTGACCAGATGATTCTCCAGGTTTAACTTCACTTGATTTCACCTCAGTAATAACTTCGGCGATTACTTGGGTGGTAGATGTAGACACTACTGTTTCTGATGACGGTGAGACCTCAACCTGACTATTTGTCACAGCCTTCGCTTGAATATCTTGAATATGAGGATCAGTTTGCCGATCGCTAATACCATCGATTAAAGATCCAGGTGCCACAACCTGACCAGCAGTAACAGAGCTATTGAGGACAGTAGTTAAAGAACCAATGCAACTATTTTCCCCAATTTTGCCTTGCCCTAAAATTAGAACGCCCGCCCCTAAGTTCGCACCTGAGGCAATTTCTAACTTGCCGCCTTGAGCATGAATAATCGATCCCATGCCAATACAGACCCCAGCGGCAATGATAATTTTGCTGTTAGGGTCTGCTTGGATAAGGACGCCAAGGGCGATCGCCGCGCTTGGATCGATTGTGACATCACCACTGACGCAAGCGGGAGAAGTGCTTATGGGCTGCAGTGGGGATATATGCATGACTATTTCTTAGGCCTTTGGACGATCGCTTCAAGTACGCGCCGCTTTGATTTAGTATCAATGCCAAATAAACGTACGTATTCACCACTAAATTCACTCAGAATGGCTTCCAAAGCTGCAATTACACTGCTCTCATTATGAGCTTCAATGGATGGACAACTATACCAAGAACTCGTACGGAACCGACGCTCATCAGCATGCTCAGCACCAATACGATGCCCTTGAGTCAACAGTTGACGAATTTGTGTTACTACATCCGAACTAATTCTCGTAGCAGTAGCCGTACCAGAGGATTGCACGTAGCTAGCAGCGCTGGGTTGCTGGCTGCTGGTTGCAGCACTGAAGGAACTAGAGGCAGAAGTAGCCGCCGAATTTTTACTGCCTGGGCGTTGAATGATGGTCTCGACTACGCGGCGCTTCGATTTTGTATCGATACCGATCAATCTGACATATTCACCAACATGCTCGTTAAGACAAGCTTCTAAAGCCGAAATAACTCCTGTTTCCGTATTTGACTCCACAGGACTACAGGTATACCAGGAACTGGTGCGGAAGCGGCGTTCGTCAGCATGCTCAGTCCCAATCCGATACCCCTGTCCTAATAGCTGACGAATCTGAACGACTGTATCTTGGGTAAGCTTGCCATTTTGACTACCAGAGGCGGGAGCTTTATTGCTGCTGCTATAGCTGG
The DNA here is from genome assembly GCA_943367755.1 of Rhizobium sp. Q54. Lineage (GTDB taxonomy): Bacteria > Cyanobacteriota > Cyanobacteriia > Pseudanabaenales > Pseudanabaenaceae > PCC-6802. The sequence goes on from CALRKB020000013.1 coordinate 79,717, forward strand.
AGTAGCTGCTGGTTGAACGGGCAGAGGCTGAGGCGATACTTTGTCCTTTATCACCAGGACGCTGTACGATCGTCTCAACCACACGGCGTTTGGCCTTGGGATCGATACCAATCAAACGGACGTATTCACCGCTGTGTTCGTTGAGACAGGCTTCTAAGGCACTGACTACGCCTGACTCTGTATTAGCTTCGATTGGAGCGCAGGTATGCCAAGAACTGGTGCGGAAGCGACGCTCATCTGCGTGCTCAGTCCCAATCCGGAAACCTTGGGATAGTAATTGTCTAATCTGTCCGATCACCTCCAACACGGATCGCCCGTTCTGGCTAGAGCCACCATTCTGACTAGAATTGTAGCTAGAGTAGCTACTGCCAGCAGAGGTAGACGCCCCTGAACTAATTTGAGAAGGCTGGTCGCCAGGTCTTTGAATCGTTTCTTCAAAAATGCGACGCTTGGTCTTAGTATCGATACCAATCAAACGGACGTATTCGCCAGCATGATCGGCGAGGCAGGCTTGCAAGGAAGCGATCGCAGCAGATTCACTACTGGAATTAATCGGAGCGCTGTACCAAGAACTGGTGCGGAAGTGGCGCTCATCAGCATACTCAGCGGCAACGCGATAGCCTTGAGATAATAGCTGGCGTACTTGCTGAGCCGTATCGATCCTGGTTTGTTTAGTCTGTAACTGCATAGTCGTGACGTTGTTGTGGGTTGCTCTATTTAATTCATGAGATTTATTGATTTCATCGCGAATAGGCACAACGCCAGCGTCATCCTTAACGCGGCGATACCCCATACGCAGAGCATCATTCATACCTACTACGTGATGTGTGAAAGCGCGATCGCTTTCCTGTACATCGGGCAATCGCTCGGCTTGTTGCTGGCTAGTAATAATCGCTCCTGAAGGCACGAGTTTACCGGAGGGAATTTCCACATCCTGCACCAAAGCATGCATCATCACAATGCAGCCATTACCAACACGAGCATTAAAAATTGTCGAACGAAAGCCGATAAAACAATCATCTCCCACATAGGCAGGGCCATGAATTAAAGCCATATGCGTAATGGAAGAATTCTTGCCTATCCAGACTGAGTAATCATGCCCATCATCTCCAACTACTCGGCCTTTCTCTAAACCGTGAATCACTACTCCATCCTGGATGTTAACTCCTGCGCCAAGGCGAAAAGGAGCACCTTCATCTGCCCGAATAGAAGTTCCAGGAGCGACCAGGACATCTTTGCCAATATAAACGTCTCCAATAATATTGGAGAACGAGTGGACAGAAGCAGTTGGATCGATCTGTGGCTCAGCGAGATTCTTTAATTGAGGAGTGGGTGGTGCAGCAAAACCACAAACTACCATCTAGAATTAGCGCGCTATTAGCTACCCTACTGACTGCTATGCAGTCCTGAACCAGATAGAAGCGCACCCTCCGAATAACGACAAATTTTGATTGATGTTTGATTTATAGCAGCTAGATAGCTCAAAGCACTTGGTTGCAAGTTACAAAGTTACAACCCGCTTTATCCATCCTTAAAGACTATATTGAGTGATGCATCTTCCTCAGCGGGCATATGAGTTATAGAGAACCCGCTTTTAGCAAAAACGTCCCTAGCAAAGGAGTTTTGCTCAAAACTAGATCTCTTTGTCTCTTCTGGGATAAGAATTATTACTCATATAGCCCCTCAAAGTCTCTTGAGATAGACTTACAGCTAAGCAACTGGGCAGTTAAGTCACTGGGATAGCGAACTTCCATTAGCCCTAGCTATATTTACTGTAAAGCAGATAGTTATCAACATTAACAGTATCAATAATCGCTACCACTGAAGCATCCAAGGGCTTGCCTTCACTATCCCGTACCTGACGGGCAGCACTGCCTCGACTAAAAAGTACCCATTCATCTATACCTGCGCCAACGGTATCAGCAGCCACCTCGTATTCTGGCAAGAGTTGACCTTGATCGTCTACAAGCTGGAGAAAAAGAAACTTAGTTCCTGTCAAACTAGGTTCCTTGGAGGTACTAACTACTGTGCCGCGAACTTTGGCAATTTGCATTTTGAGCGTTTCTTATTAGTTGTTGGCGTTGAAAAATCTATCTAACCAATGAACTTACACCTATGGTCTGTTCATTGGACGAATAGAGTTCACGTTATCGCGAAATTGCTCTACTTCTTCGGTGTAGCGAATCGGCAGAACATATTCGAGGTTTTCGTGAGGACGAGCGATGATGTGGGTAGAAAGCACTTGACCGCCATTGACGCGCTTGACAGATTCTGTTCCAGCAGCAACAGAGGCTTGGACTTCAGAAACATCTCCACGCACAATTACAGTAACGCGACCGCTACCAATCTTTTCGTAGCCAACCAAGGTAACACGAGCCGCTTTAACCATTGCATCCGCTGCTTCTACTACGGCAGGAAACCCTAGGGTTTCGATCATTCCAACTGCGATCGCCATCTGTTTTTACTCCTTAAAGTAACTAAAAATAAAATTAGAGAAATATACTTACTTATGAAACTAGGTCTATCCGCTAGTGATTAGAACGAGAATTGCTCTACTTCTTGCGTGTAGCGAATCGGCAGAACATATTCCAAGTTCTCTTGTGGACGAGCAATAATGTGAGTAGAAACTACTTCACCACCATTCACACGTTTCGCGGCCTCCACACCAGCAGCAATAGAAGCTTGTACTTCAGACACGTCTCCTCGTACAATCACGGTGACACGGGCACTACCGATTTTTTCATATCCCACAAGCGTGACACGAGCCGCCTTGACCATAGCATCCGCTGCTTCTACTACAGCAGGGAATCCCCTGGTCTCAATCATTCCGACTGCAATTGGCATAGTTATCTAATATCTCCTAGATTCCCGTGTTTTACACGGTTCTTTAGCGTTGTGTATATTACACCGAAAGCTACACACCAATCCATTCCCATAGACACCAAGGATATGGGTGCGGCAACTTAGCGACAATTTCCGAAAAACTCGCGCAGGTTAAAACTGCTATCTGAAAACTTGTACGAACTACTACACTTTCACTGGGCGCTATTTGTTAGGGTTATACCGTTTATTACTTCAGTTTTACCGCCATTCTGCGCATTTATACGCATTCTTTAAGAACATCAGAAGCAAGTGAAAGTTTACCCTATTTGATTCAACCAATCGAATCTTTCCAACTTTATTTGAGCTTCGATCGGTACGAAAGCGTACTTTGAACTAGCTCAGTCAAAATTTTTTGGCGCAGTTGTAGTGTGTAACTCCTTAACAAATCTATGGACGGGAGTGTCCATTATCAGCTTTTTAACAAGCTTTTCATTTTTTCTTTATATATACAGAATAGAGAGGCATTGCACCTTTAGCAATATAAATCACAATGATTATTTCAAATTACATTGATTACCAAAACTTATTGTTAAAGTGGACTCCTATAACAAATCAAGCTACAACGGTTACCTTGCCAACATCAAGGTCATATCGTCCTCCAATAATTTTGAGTTTGCCTGCCTGTTCTAACCCAGACAAAAGATTTGAATCTCGTTTTAACTTGTCTACCTGATACTGGACATTGGCGATCACTAAATCCTCAACTGGATCGTCAGATCGTTGCTTCACCTTGAGCATGGCGGGCTTAATCGCTTTGACAAAACAACCAATTTGTCCAGGTAGCACCTCCCTTTTTACAGCGGCGGTAACTGCACCACAGCGTTCGTGACCTAGTACCAAAACTATGGGAGTACCTAGTAATGCCGCATATTCAATGCTGCCAAGGGACTCAGGCGTCACGATATTTCCAGCAATTCGTACATCAAACAGATCGCCAATGCCCTGATCGAAAATAATTTCTGGCGGTACGCGTGAGTCTGCACAACTCAAGATCGTAGCGATCGGGTGCTGCCCCTGTGCAACTTCCTGCAAGCGCTTTTGGGTTTGATGGGGATATTTGCGTTTTTGCTGCATAAACCGCTGATTTCCCTCTAACAGTTGCTCTAGTACAGCATCAGGTAAATTAGGATCGAAACTTTGTCCGCCATCTGCCTGAGCTGGAGGGATAGATCCAAGCATGCCACTTAATGTGTTAACAGCAAATCCAAACCCGCCTATACCCGCTATTTGCAGGAGACTACGACGGCCAAGAAATCCATAGATGCGCGTCATTTTGGTACATTCTTTATCTAAATTTATCTTGTCTAAATCTATAAGGAGGCAACGCATCTCGTCGATCTGATTTCCATCGCTTCCGATAGGTAACAGGCTCCACCAAATTTGTTAAGAATAGGTCTAACCGTCTCTAAAACAGGTTTAATTTGATCGGGTAGGCAGAAGGCAATCAAGTAAACGTTATCCAGGGTAGTCATTACTAGATCGTCGGAATTCATACCGCCAGGGATTCTCCCTGCGACATTGCGCAAGACAGTATAACTACTTACGCCTGCTTTCTCTAACGCGGCAATAATTTTAGCTAGTTCGACGGAATCACTGACTATTTCTATTCTTTTTACTTCATGCATAATGTTTTAACTCCACAGCAGGCTGATGCCAAATAGGTATAGAGGAATGCCCACAATAATATTGAATGGGAAGGTAAGCGCTAGGGCAGTAGTGACATAAAGGCTGGGATTTGCCTCTGGCACGGTCATCCGCATCGCAGCGGGGACTGCTATGTAGGAAGCACTGGCACACAATACGGAAAACAGCAGGGCATTACCTTGGGGCATACCAATCAGTTTTGCCAGGAGTATACCTATTCCCGCATTAAAGATGGGGATAAAAATCGAGAAAAAGATCAAGAAGCTACCCGTCTGACCGAGATCTTTAATCCGCCGAGCCGCTACTAACCCCATATCGAGCAAAAAGAAGGTCAACACTCCATAGAATATGCCTTGAGTAAATGGCTCTTCGACTTTCCAGCCCTTCTCACCCGTTAAAGCACCAATAATCAGGCTGCCGACCAGCAAGAAGACAGAACTATTCAGAAAAGCTTCACGCAGCACATCTGGCCAGGAGAATTCACCATCTTGTTTATCGTTAGTAAATACTTTGACAAGCAAGAGCCCAACGATAATTGCAGGTGATTCCATCAATGCTAGGGCAGCAACCATGTAGCCGCTAAACGGTATCCCGAGTTCATCCAAAAAAGAACCAGCCGTAATAAAGGTAACAGCGCTAATAGAACCGTAGGTAGCAGCGATCGCGGCGGCATTATAAATATCCAGCTTGAGTCGGAGGATAAAAAATGTGTAAATAGGGACAGCACAGGCCATCAGAATTGCCGCGATCAGAGTTAGGAAAACTTCCTGACTAACTCCACTCTTGGCTAGTTCATTCCCTCCCTTAAACCCGATCGCAAATAGCAGATATAGGGAGAAAAGTTTAGGTAGGGGTGGAGGGATCTCTAGATCTGACTTCAGAAAAATCGCCAACATGCCGAGGAAGAAAAAGAGTACTGGTGGACTCAGGATATTTGACATCACAAGACTTACATCCATCCCCAGATCTCCTCACACTGATCGAATAAATTGCTATTAAAAATGGCTTTAATCAAAACAGTTTTAATCATTACAAAACTTAAACATCAAAAATATCAATATGCGACAGTACTCCCAGAAAACAGAAAAGTATCTGGATGACTGCAGCAAATCTCCGACATGAGATTTGCAAATAGCAGTAGACAAAACTGCCCAGCCACAAATATTTATAGAGTCTAGTTTATCGGTATTATGAGTACATTATCGGACTTTTGCAGCCCGAGGCGATAAGATCGAGCAAGCTCAAAGCATTCAGCCGGTGAGCGCCGAATTTGTTGGGCAATTCTTCATAGATCAATTTTTAGCAAACTTGAATGGAACCTTTTTACGCTATTTCTTGCACCCTTCTCCTGTTTCTGTAACATCCTTTTAAGACTGGTGCAAGATCTGAGTTAACTCTATTGACTTGACTTACTAACAAAGCATATATGCGAAAGCTAATTCGGGGTTTACGAGACTTTAAAGATAATCATTTCCCTTCCCACTTAGAGTTATTTCAACAACTTGGTATGGGGCAAACGCCCAGGGTTTTATTTATTACTTGTTCTGATTCGCGGATTAATCCAAACCTACTGACCCAAGCAGACGTGGGGGAGTTGTTTATTATGCGAAATGCGGGCAATATTATTCCTCCATACGGGACACTAAGTGGTGAAGGCGCGACGATCGAGTATGCAATCCATTCCCTTGGCATCGAGCAAATAATTGTTTGCGGACATACTCACTGTGGCGCGATGAAAGGTTTATTAAAGCTCGAACATTTACGCGAAGAGATGCCCGTAGTTTATGAATGGCTAAAACTGGCTGAAGGTACGCGGCGTTTAGTTTCCGAGAATTATACCAACTACTCTGATAAAGAGTTACTAGAAATTACGAGTGCGGAAAATGTATTGACGCAGATCGATCATCTCAAAACCTATCCAATCGTGCGATCGCGTCTTTTTCAAGGCAGATTAAATATTTATGGCTGGGTCTATAATCTGGAAACAGGCGAAGTATTGGCGTACGATCCCGTCAGTCATTCATACGTTCCACCTCTGCATCAGATCTTGGAAGATCTTCCCGAGCCATCTTTTACAGCGGATTCGTTAGGCAACATTGACGATCTGACCATTACACGAGATCCAGTAAAGCAGTAATCGCATGATAGGAAAGATCAAGATCGCAATATAACAACTGGATGACTGTAGCTAATCTCGGACAGAAGATCCACAAATAGCAGTAGCCAAAACTGCCCTGCCACAAACATGTATAGAGTCTAGTTTATCGGTATTATGGGTAAACTATCGGGCTTTTGCTGCCTTGGGCAGCAAGATCGAGCAAACTCAAAGTATTCAGCTGGTAAACGCCGAATTTGTTGGGCAACTCTTCATGGATCAAATGGATCAATTTTTAGTAAATACAATTTGGCTAGTTCCTTGCTATGGACTGGTTGGCGCGATCGCAACGCTACCGTGGTCAATAGGCATAATTCGCAATACGGGGCCAAGACCTGCGGCTTATCTTAATTTATTGATGACTTTTTTGGCACTCGTCCACAGCAGCATTATTTTAATAAATATTTGGCAACAGCCACCATTGCGCATCGAGATCCCATGGCTGCAAGCACCAGGACTGGAACTAGCAATGTCGCTGGATATTTCTACAGTCAGTATGGGAGCAGCGGTGTTAATTGGGGCGATCAGTCTATTTGCTCAGTTCTATGCGCTAGGTTCGATGGAAATGGATTGGGCGCTGGCTCGCTTCTACGCTCTGATGGGATTTTTTGAAGGTGCAATGAGTGGGATTGCGCTCAGCGATTCTCTCTTCTTTAGCTATGCGATGCTGGAGTTATTAACTCTATCAACTTACCTACTGGTGGGATTTTGGTATGCCCAACCTCTAGTCGTAACAGCAGCGCGGGATGCATTTTGGACGAAGCGGATCGGCGATCTGATCCTGCTGATGGGCGTGGTAACGCTGTCCACATTGACAGGTAGCCTCAATTTTTCCGACCTAGCCGATTGGGCAAGTACTGCCGATCTCAGCCCACAGGCAGCAAATTTGTTGGGACTAGCTCTGATTGCAGGGCCGACGGGTAAATGCGCGCAGTTTCCGCTGCATCTATGGCTGGATGAGGCAATGGAGGGACCAAATCCTGCTTCTGTACTGCGTAATTCCGTTGTCGTATCCTGCGGTGCCTTCATATTAATCAAGTTGCAGCCGATTTTGGCGCTTTCGCCTCTAGCTTTGTACACGCTAGTAGTTCTAGGCACAATCACGGCTGTGGGTGCGTCCTTGGTAGCGATCGCGCAAATTGATATGAAACGAGCGCTATCCCATTCCACTAGCGCCTATTTAGGGTTAGTGTTTATCGCTGTCGGTATGCAGCACGGCGATATTGCCCTGGTATTTTTGTTCACCCATGCGATCGCCAGAGCGCTCTTATTTATGAGCAGCGGCGCGGTGATGATGACTACGCCCACACAGGATTTAACTGAGATGGGTGGAATCTTGACTCGCATGCCCGCCACATCTACAGCCTTCGTGGTCAGTGCTTTGGGGCTAACCGCCATAGTACCCCTGGGCAACTTTTGGACAATGCTGCAATGGGTGGATAGCTTTTGGAACGAGCATCCCTGGCTAGTGGCAGTCATGCTATTCGTAAATGGAGCCACGGCATTTGGACTAACGCGCGTGTTCGGATTGGTATTTTGGGGCAAGCCCCAAATCAAAACCCGTCGGATGCCAGAAGCACCGTGGACTGTCGCCATACCAATGGTTTCTCTGATCGTCGTCACCTTACTCGTCCCATTAATGTTGAACGCGTGGCAGCTACTACCTACCTGGGAGAGGCTCAATTGGTATGCGATCGCGCTACTGATGGCTTCTGGTATAGCTGGTTGCCTGGTCGGCGGCGCAATTTATCTGCGCACAAACTACGAAATGGGTAGCACGGTACCGATGCCGCCTCGCCCCGTACGTATCGTCTGGAAATTTGTGCAGGATCTGCTGGCCTACGATCTTTACGTTATGGGTATATATCGCGTCAGCGTCATCTTTCTCGTAGGCAATGGCTCGCGGCTGATATCTTGGGTCGATCGCTATATCGTCGATGGTGCCGTCAACCTGTTTGGCTTTGCCTCAATTTTTACGGGCGAGACACTCAAATACACAATTACTGGGCGATCGCAACAATATCTTTTAACGATCGTGATCGGAGTATTTCTGGCCAGTATCCTGGCATTCGTAGTCTTCTAAATACGCTTTTAAACACTATATATACACTTCTATAGATTTCGATTCATAACATTTTCGCTTAAACATAATGCTGAGTATTCTAATTTGGGTTCCCATCTGCGGTGCATTGCTAGTAGGCTTCGGGGCAAGCTTCATGAAACCCGAACAGATCCGTGGGGTAACTGTCGCGATCGCCACTGGTCTATTGGGCTGGACAGTTTTTCTACTGACCAAATTCGATCCTAGTCATGTCGGCATGCAACTCCAGGAATACTTTCCCTGGATTAAAAACCTGGGCTTAACGTATACCCTCGGCATTGATGGCTTGTCGATGCCCCTGATCGTCCTGAATAGTCTTTTGGTCTGGATTGCGATCTACAGCAGTGGCAATGTCAATCGTCCGGGTCTATACTATGCCCTGCTCCTTTTACTGAGTGGCGGGGTGGCTGGTGCTTTTTTATCGCAAAATCTGCTGCTGTTTTTCCTATTCTATGAAGTAGAGCTAGTGCCGCTTTACCTCCTAATTGCCATTTGGGGAGGGGCGCGGAGCGGCTATGCTGCCACCAAATTCCTGATCTATACAGCCGTATCAGGCATTCTGCTATTGGCAGCTTTCTTTGGTACCGCTGGTCTCGTCGGTTCAGAACTTCAAGCAGGACTGAGTTTCGACCTGGATAGCCTCAGAACTCAAATCTTACCCATAGGGACACAAAGCGTCTTGTTAGTCATGATCTTGGTCGCATTTGGGATCAAGATCCCGATCGTACCTCTGCATACATGGCTTCCAGATGCTCACGTCGAAGCTTCTACACCTGTTTCTGTCCTATTGGCAGGCGTTTTACTGAAGCTGGGTACCTATGGTCTACTCAGGTTTGGACTCCAACTATTTCCCGAAGCATGGCAAGCTTTAGCGCCTTTTTTAGCAATTTGGGCAGTGGTCAGCGTCCTATATGGCTGCCTCACAGCAATTACCCAAACAGATATGAAGAAAATGGTAGCTTACAGCTCCGTAGGACACATGGGCTACATTTTGTTAGGAGCGGCGGCGGCAACGCCACTATCCCTATTGGGCGTGACATTACAAATGATCAGCCACGGCTTAATTTCCGGTTTGTTATTTCTACTTGTGGGCGTAATCTATAGTAAAGCTGGCACGAGAGATCTGAATAAACTGAATGGCTTATTTAATCCTGAGCGCGGTCTACCATTAATCGGTGCTTTAACGGTTCTGGGCGTGATGGCTAGTGCGGGTATACCTGGGATGATGGGATTTATTGCCGAATTCATTTTGTTTAGGGGCAGCTTTGAGACATTTCCAGTCCAAACTCTTTTATGCATGATTGGCACTGGTTTAACGGCAGTTTACTTTTTAATTCTGATCGATCGCGCGTTTTTTGGTCGTCTATCCGTATCGACACTAGAGACAGATCGACCAGTCAGTTTACCGCCATCACTACCACCCGTCAGTTGGAAAGAACGCACTCCTAGCATGATTTTGGCAGCAGCACTCGTAATTTTAGGCTTACAGCCAGGTTGGATGGTGCAGTTGATCGAGCATACAACGACGGCGATCGCTCATGTCATGCCAGTAACCCAACAGGCATCGGCAATAAGCATCCTGAAGGGAATCGCACCTACCACACCAAATTTACTCTAGTTTTTTACCAGGAGCCACAGAATAAGAGGTTAAAGAAAAATGGCAACCATGAGCAAAACATCGATGAGTCAGCCCCTAACCGTAATTTTGGAGCGCATGGAAACAGGCGGGGCGCTACTGCCAGATTCAGAGCAGAATGTGAAGGAGGTAGTAGGTATCCTCAAAAGTTACGGCATCATTTTGGATGCCTACAACACTAACTTGATCGATATTGCCGATCGCCAGTTCCTCAATCTCTTCCCATTTTTTAAATATTTCAATGGAGAGATATCGGTCGGCAAACTGTTAAAGTTCTGGTGGCACGATCGCATCAACTTCGAGTTTGCGGAGTACTGCATGAAAGCAATGCTATGGCATGGTGGCGGTGCCATGGATACCTATCTAGATTCTGATGATTTCAAGCAACGAGCAGAACAAGCAATTCAAGCGAAGTTGAAATGGAATCCAATCATGATGGGACTGCATCGTGCATTTCCAGAATTCTTGCCCGAACAGATTCGTCAGCTGTGCTACTACAGAGCACTGGGAGTATTTTGGTCGGTGATGGCTCCTATGTTTCTAAATTTGAGCGATCGCTACGACCGTGGCGAAATCAAATCCATCCCAGATGTAGTCGAACACGTACTCAACGGCCTGGTAGAGGCAGCGAACAAACCAATTGACTATACAGTCAAAATTGATGGTAAAGCCTATGACATCATGCCTGAGTCCGCTGGCCTCACTTTTTTAATGGATGCGGCTGTACCCTATGTCGAAGCTGTATTCTTCCGCTCCTTCCCTTTCCGTGGCACAGTTTCCTACAACGCCCAAGCCCATCAAATCTCCTCCGATCCCGCAGATTTCAACTATGGAGTTCTCTACGCCGATCCAATCCCTGTAGGTGGATCGGGCATTCCGCCCACATTACTGATGCAGGACATGCGTCACTTTTTGCCAGACTATCTGCACGAAATCTATCAACACAGTGTGCGCGGCGAAGCCGATCTACGCGTCCAAATTTGCGTCTCCTTCCAAAAATCGATGTTTTGCGTTACCACCGCTGCAATTCAGGGATTAGCCCCACATCCCATCAACACAACCGATCCAGAGGAAAAGCAGGCAAATCGGGTCTATTTACAAAAATGGCTGAAGCGTTTAGCGAATTCGCGATTACTTAATATGCAAAACGATTAACAAACTAGCTAATCTATGACGCTTGCGAACCAAGTGAAGCATTAGCATCACTAACTTTCACCATGAGTGTCATCGAATCAACAGGTGAAATGGTAAAACCACATTTCATATAAAACTGCTTCGCATCTTCCGAAATGGCATGTACGAGAATTGCTCTTATCCCTGCAATCTCAGCAGCTTGCAGAGTACGAAGAATTGCATCTCGCAGTAGAGACCGCCCAATACCTTTACCTTGCCAGCGACGATCTACCGCCAGCCGTCCAATCACCATAACTGGAATTGGATCGGGCATATTACGCCGTACTCGACCTGTTGCTATAGTTTGTGCTACTGCGCCATTAGCAAGACAGTAGTACGCAACGACTTCGTCACCAGAGCAGATAACATAGGTGCGTGAAGCACCCTCCAACTGATTTTTCAGAGCACGACGCTTCAGCCATTCATCTAACTGACCGTTACCTGAATCAAAGCTTTCTACCCGATGCAACGAATTCAGTTTTTCAGGTGGACAGAGACCGTCTTGAGCGCGATCTAATCCCATGGAGCTTTTGTATTCAGCAATGCGTCCAATTTCTCGTTTTGGCTAGGTGGCGCATCTAGCAAAGCCACAAATTGCTGATATTTAAGTTTGTCTAACCCAAAGAAACTTCGGTCTAGAATAACGTCTTGGGCTTTTTGATAAGATGATTCAAGCATAAACTCCGAACGGCTTTTGCCTTGGAGTTCAGCCGCGCGATCGATCAGATCGCGTTGATTTTGCTTAGCTCGGATGTTGATCGTGACATCGCGGGTCTGGCTAAATGGCACTTCAGATGCTGAGGTGTGCATAATGCTTACTTCATCTAAGAGGAAAAAAGATCCTACATTTAATCTAAGAGTTTTGTGTGCACAATGTCAACACATTATTGTATTTTTTCACCTGCAAATGTTCATTGATGGGCTTTAATTTAGGGACAGGTTTCGTACAAGCGCTACCAGTGACAAGCAAGAACTTCTAGACTAAACCTACCCCCTACGCCAATGGATTTTTTACAGCAATTATTTTTTGCCGCAGCTTGTTTTTGCTCTGTTGACATCAATGCATATGATTTAGGGAAGTATATAACTACGCTTCTTGGCTTACCTTGTTAAGAGCGTTGAGATGGGTGGACGGAAAATATTGTCAACTAGAGGTTTCAATGGAAATTGCCCAAAAAATAAAAATCAGACGTGCTGCTATTGCGATCACTTGCATAGCCCTTTTTTTTGCAGCATTTTTTTTCGTGCTGTCTGCTTACAAGAACGATAGTACCCAACGTACCAGTGCGTTTACGTTTGGTGTAGACGACAAAGAAGTGAATCGTATGGATGTTACTGCGACACTCCTATCAGCCGACCCCATTAAAGGCGATCTACCCATCCGAGTTGTCACAGAACCCAAAGGCAGCTTCGCCATTAAAGACACACCCAGAATGAGCCAGGATCTTACTTTTGTGACTGGCATTGAAGGGGCTAAATCGGATGGCACGCTCGCAAAAGGGAAAGTGCCTCCCACCATTGATGGTACGCTCAGCCTTTATAACGGTCGCGTGAACGACTACCCCTTCGATCAACACGAAGCCGATCTGTATTTGTATTTCATCAATCCCAAAAACGACGGGCAGAGCGTTCCGATGTCAGTTGAATTCAATGGTGCCATTCCTGGATTCAATGTTGATGCAGATATCATTAAGGGATTTGATGACGTCGATAACATCGGCATAAAAATCACAATTACTCGCTCGATTATCACCAAAATATTTGCCATTTTTATCATGGTAGCGATGTGGTTTGTGTCCATAACTGTGCTGGTCATGGCACTATCTGTTCTTTTGCAAAAACGCCCGGTGGAAGCGGGTCTATTTACCTATATGGGAGCACTGCTCTTTGCTCTTCCCGCCGTGCGCAACATTCAGCCTGGTATCCCACCCGTGGGTACTCTGACAGATTTTCTCAGTTTTTTCTGGGCTGAAGCTCTGATTGCTACTGCGGTAGTTATTATGTTCTATTGCTGGTTTACCCGCTACCAACCCAAGAACTAAGGGTTAAAAACCTTACTCAATCAGGTAAATAGGTTTCAAAACTGAAATCAGTGGATTGGGTTCTTTCAGATTACTAGCGATCGCTTGGAGCAAATTTTTCAGTTTTCTCTGAGCGATTTTGATTTAATGAATTATTTCCTTAATATAGTTTCTTTCAGGACGATTAAGGTTCCTATTCCCTTTTGAACGACTATGATGCCTTGATGTACAAGATATTCTTTCTCGCTTATATTCTTCTTGTTTTTTGGGATTAAGTTGCTTGCTTTGTCCCATAATTCACTGCTCCCAAAAGTCTCTATTCAGAAGTTCATCGATGTCTCGGCTAAACGGCCACATATCAGGAAACTGGTACTGTGGATAGTCCTTGCAAACATCTTTAATCGCAAATCGCCATGCCGTATTAAAAGTTTCATCCCATATAGTTTTCAAACTAGGGGAATCTTCCAACAGCCAGATCAACTGCTTGCGCTGCTCCCTAATCGTTCGTTCCCAACCGTTAAATTCATTCGGCAGATCGACATATAACCGCTTGAGTAAATGCTCAAGCAATGTGTTGAGTCGATTTCTCAGTTGTTGCCGCTCAGATCGTCCCAAAGCTTCGAGTTCCTCAAGTAGGTTATCCAAGTCAACATCGCCAAATCGCCCCGCGCGTAAGTGTGCAATTGTTTGAGACAACCACAAGCTATAGTCCTGGTCATAAAGTGTCTTTGTTTTTTGCAATTGCGCCACTCCTGTAGGGCATATAGATTGATACTATCTCAAGCCTTATGCAAATTAGCTGCGATCTTCGGTGGAGAGATTCTCTAAATCTGGCAACTGCACTAGCTCTCTTTCCTTTTCGCGAATATTCAGCGGTAACATCACGGGCTTGGGCTGCTCGATCCAACAACTCGCCACAGGTAAGCTTTCTTCGAGATCGTCGAGCGGTCGAGGAATAATCATCAGAGTATGAAACTCGCCAATGCGCTCTGCCTCATACATACCTGCCTCGATCGCCACCGCCACATCCGCCACCGATCCGCGCACAATCGCCGTGCACAGACCCGCCCCAATCGTCTCATAGGCAGCCAGATGCACTTCTGCTGACTTCAGCATCGCATCCGCCGCACCCACCATGGCTGGAAAGCCGCGCGTTTCTAACAGACCAATCGCCTGATTGCTGAGACGACTGTATTCACCATTGGCATACTGACTGAGACGGCTGTTAATCGGTAGCACAGCATCAAGGTTCGGAAACGGTCGGGCAATCACAGAGGTGGACACAAGTTGTCCAAACTGTTCTGCCGCCTCTGCTCCCGCCTGTACCGCCAGCCGCACATCCGTAATTCTGCCGCGCACGATCGCCGTACAATGCCCCCCTCCAATTTTTTCATAGCCCACAAAAGTGACCGCCGCCGACTTCAGCATCGTATCAGCCGTACCAATAATCGCCGGGAAACTGCTGACAGATACCATGCCCAAAGCTGTTTCGCGTAGGTCTAGATTTTTTTTAGCGCGTCCAGGAGGAATCGATCCATTCGTCATTGTCATCTCTCTGCCTCCCCAAACCCGCGTTGCACATATCCATGCAGAGGCAACGGAGACAGATCGCTATTGATGTATAGCGCTTCTGTTGATGGTTCCGGCAGTTGCTTAATCAAATCTCTCACAACTTCCGACATGGGAATATCATGTTGCTGCGCCAGAAGCTGAATCTTGTCAAACTCCCGCTGATTTAGCCGCACTCGTAAAGTTTTATCTCTTGGCATACTTAACGCCGAGTGTATCACAGACATGCCAACAAGTGTAGCAAAGATGTGGCTACACTTTTGCAAGAGCCCAAAAACAGAAGGCAGAATAACCCGATCGCCTAACAAAATTCAAAATCTAAATAGCCAAAACCCGCAGAATTGCTTATCATGGAGGTGAATTCCCAACTCTAAGACATAGAATACTCATAGCAACAGCGATCGCCAAAACTTCAGTCCACACAGTTGAGAATCATCAAGAATTAGGGCGCATTCAGTCACCATAATTTCCCAAAATAGAGCATCTATGATCGGCAGCTTACAGACAAATAGTCAAACAAATATCTGGCAGCTAAATATTGACAGCCCACCGAGTTTGCTGAATCAGGAAGTTCGGAATAGCCATAATATTGAGCACTTCATCACATCTGCTGTACCAGAGACCCAGGATATTTTACTGTTTGTGCAAAAGGCAGCTTGGGAAGTTTTGCGGAGATTTAATGCCGACACAGCCAGACTATTCCTAATTTTGACAGCCCATGCCTTCCAACAAGAAAAACCTTGGGAAGGTGGGTTTCGTCTTTTTGGCACCAGCCTGATTAAAGAACTTGGCTGGCAGAAGCGTAAGGATATCCCCGGAGCGGAAAAGCTAGATCGCATTGCACATTCAGCTTGGTTATTAAGCAATCTCGCCGTCAAGCTGATCTGGAGCGAAACTGAGCCAAACTGCGGCATTGACTATACACGCATGTGGCACATCCCTTTAATCAGGCAATATGGTGAGTCTAACTCCCAAGGCGAGATCGAAGCCCCCCATAACCTGGTGATTGCAGTCAAACCAGGTGCCTGGGCTAAACATTTTCACAATACAAGGGCCTCGGCACACTTCAATTGGTTCGCGCAGGAAATCTTGAAGATTGATACTCAAACCAACAATCTGGCACTACAACTAGCGATTTTCGTGTTCATGGATAGCCATATGAACTTTAAGGGCGAATATCGGCTACGCCACTTGGTTAAAGAGGTGCTGCCCCAAATCTATATTGACAAACTCCAAACCGAGCGCCGCAAGTCCCAGGAATTTAGACGGCTACTCAACCATGCATTTGATACGCTGACTAAATTGGGATGGCACATTGAGGGCTATGGCGAAGAACCGGGCTTTGAACACTTCATGGCAAGCTGGATCTCAATTCGACCTCCAGCAGATACTACGGAAATAAGCGCGCCAGATAATCATCTGGACGCTAATCAAGCACCAGAAATTAGGCCAAGCAATGCCACACCAATCACAGGTGACGAAGTCAGGGAATTTAGAAAGTCGCAAAACTGGAGCCAGGAAGAATTTGCGGAGATTTTAGGCGTTTCACAGGAACTTGTTTCTAAAATAGAGCGCGGTGCTGGCAGCGTCAACCGGAGCTTAGAGCAGATGCTTCGCGACTGGCAGAGTATTTACACATCAGAATTATTAAGTTAACAAATATTAAGCCCCCTAGAGACAAGATCCGATCTTTACAAAAATTCACAATAACTCAAGCGGAAGCTTGAGCAACCTCAGATCGCGATATCTGCTTATAACTGAAATACCTGAAAGCTAACCAGAATGGGGTTAGTGTTTTTGTGCTGCAATGAAGAGATGAGTCTAAATGCTTATTCTCAAGCAATTCGCGATCGCGATAGGCAAGACTACTTATAAACAGAGTACTAACTAGTTCTGCCGCTTTCTGCAATAATGAGCTTGGCAAATTAATTTCACCCAACAGAGGGAAGCGCAAGACCGCCTAAAACGTAACAAGCCTCAGTTGCCGGTAAGCAACCAAGGCTTCAAATGTACACCCTGACTAAGTCCAACAGTTTTCGACGACCCAAGACTTTTATCAGGAACAATCTCCCCCTCAAGAGGGGAAACAAACTTAAGTTCATGATAACAGAAAATTCTCCTTCTTCTACACATAGATTTGCTCCTCTCAGAAATAATTGCCCGATTTGCCAAGGCATCCGCCACGACTGCCGCCAAAATACGGAGCTAGAAATCACCCACTGCCGCCACGATATCGCTTCTGTTATAGGTTTCCAGTTCATCGGTCAGGACAAAATTGGCTTTAACATGTGGGTTGCCGATCGCGGCAAAACTACTGAAAATACCAAAAACACAGATTCTGAGACTAGACGTCGCCGCAGAGCTAGGCAGGAATCCCAGAAAAAATTCAACGATCGAGCCGATCGCTCTGTTAATAGCCGTAATAGCCTCAGTATTCCCGATCGCGATCGCGCCATCCAGGAATTATTAGCGCAACTAGATCTAAGCCCCACCCATTTGCAAAATCTGCGCGATCGCGGCCTCAGCGATGACCAGATCGAGCGCGGCATGTTTAGGAGTATTGTCCCCTGGCAGAGCGTCAGCAATGTCGATGCTCGTTTAGCTGGAGTTTCGGATGGGTCTGACGGCACTGGGCAGAAACTATTAGTGAGTGGCTCTGGCACAATCTGCCCAATTTGGGACGTGTCAGGTCAAATTATTGGCTGGCAAACCCGATTCGATCAAAGCAAAGACGGTAAATATCGCTGGCCGACCAACCGCAATCAACAAAACCCCAATGGTGCCACTGCCCATTTACCGAATGGCGAGATGCCGCTGAGCTGTTGCCGCCCCACAACGCTCTTGCCAGATCCCCAAAATTCCACCAGTCCACACCAAAGTATCAATCTGGCGGAAGGTTTCTTAAAACCCTACATTGCCGCTCAAAAGCTTAATCAAGTATTTATCGGTGCGGCGGGCGGTAACTTTAGCGCCTCACCCGAAACCCTCAAAACTTACTTAGACGCGCTATCGACTGAGCTATCTACCAAACTGGTACGGCTCTATCCCGATGCAGGGGCGATCGCCAACTTCAATGTTTTACGCCAATACCAAAAAGCGATCGCTCTAGTCACAGGTTGGGGCTATGAGGTAGAAATCGCCTGGTGGAAGCAGTTTGATAAAGGCAACCATGCCGATATCGATGAATTAACAGCGGCGCAACTTAACGAAATTACCTACATTTCACCGGCGGAGTTCTTTGCCCTGTGCGATCGCGACATGCAAAGCCGCTTAGCAGATCGACCTGATGACACGGGTACGATCTATCGGCTGAAGCTCTGGCTGGGTCGCACGATCGCTCGCTATTTACCCCATCAAGGTTTTGCCCCACCTGAAAAAGCGGACAAGCTCCCGCAACAGGAACCTATTGCATACAAACCAGGAAAGCTGCCCAGTCCTTACAACTGCGGCGGAACGCATCCGGTACGGAATCGCCCCACTAAAATTACGTTTAAACCAGACCAAAGACTTCAGCTTTTGCGCGAATTAGTGATGGCAGGCTGGCAGCACATCCTCGATACCTCTGCCCCAGGCACGGGCAAAAGTCATGAGGCAGGCATAGCTACACCATCGCACTTGAATGTACGCCAACTTTTCTATTTCAGTCCCCAGCACCGCAACCCCACAGTCGCCACAATCGAGCGTAATTATATCGATCTGCCAGTCCGCCACAATGGCATGAAGTTGGATAAAACCCGCCAAACACCTTCAGGCAAAGACTGGGAAATCTGGGCCAAAGATGGCGAAAAGCCAGACACAATTGGCAACTGCTTCAGAACTCCTCTATTCAATACGCTGCGACAAAAGAACGTTCCCGATATCGACAGCACGGACAATCCGATTTGCGGTACTTGCCACTTGCAAGACGTATGTAAGGGCAAATCAGGCGAGGGTTTTGGGTTTAGGCACAGCCGTCGTCAGGCGCTAACCTTCGATCGCATCCGCGCCCACCCCGACAGCGCACCTAACCTGGAGTATGACTGGCCAAATGTGGGCATTTTTTGGGATGAGGCCATCCCCACGATCGCACCAACGCAGACCATTACAGCTCGCCTGGTGGATATAGATCGAGCGATCGCCCAGGTCGCCACCCAATTACCCCATGAATATTTGCAATTACGTCCCGCCTTGACCGCAATTCGGCAAAGAATCAGCGGAGAACTAGCGCAACCCTATTATGGCTGGGGCGATCGAGAACTGCGGCAAGCACTTGGGGAATTGCCCATAGATATAGAGGCGATCGCCGTATCAGTAGCCTCTGCAACGCAGCCAGATCTAAATTTTCTCGAAATGCCCGACAGTATCCCTGTCTCTAAAATTACGGGACTGACCAAAGCGGAAGCGTCATTATTAAGAAGTGCCTCTCAAACGATCCGACAAGCAGACTACCAAGAATCTAGGCAACAACTCCAGGAACGCTTAATTCTGAACTGGTTAGCGCCATTTTTAGAGATTTGGGCGGGACAACAACAGGGAGCCATCCGCATCGACAATGACAAACTCATAATTACTACACGTAATCATCGGCATGGTGCGATCGCCCACGCCGCCAAGTGGAACTGCTACCAGGATGCCACCGCCACACCTGATTATTTAGGACTATGGCTGGGCATTTCGCCGCAGCAAATTATCACCATCGAACAAGCGCTCCCCAAGTGCAATAACCTGGAGGTTATTCAGGTACAAGGGTTGGGCTTAGCGGGCAAAAATCGCTCCGATCTTTGTCAACAACGCATTAATGAACTCAGAGAGGAGTTGCAACGCCTGCACCCTGATATTGGCTTCATTGACTGGAAAAACAAAGCCAGTAGTGGCGATGGTAACTGGTTCGTGACATCGCGCGGCTCAAATCAATTCGAGACTAGAGGTGCGATCGCTTCATTCGGCATCCCATACACGAATATTGGCAGTCTGGCCGATCGCTACAGGGCATTGACGGGTCAGCAGGTTAACCTCGATGAAGATTGCGATTTTCAAGCATTTGTACAGTGGACGACGAATGCGGAAATTACGCAGGCCGTGGGTAGGCTGCGATCGCACCTGCGACCACAACAAAAACTGAAGTTTTACTTCTGTGCCGACTACGATCTACCACCTGAGCTAAATACCAAGGTAGTTAGAGCCGTAGATATTACGCCAGCAGCTGGCACAAATCCCGAACAGCTATGGCTAAAAATCACCGCAACCTTCCAAAAAATTTACGACGATCTTGGTCGTACCCCATCCATGGCCGAAATTACCAACAAAATTGGTATTAAGCAATCCCATTTATCCAAGCTATTCAAACAATTTGCCGGGGGGTGGAAACAGTGGCTGAAAATATTCCAAAGTCTATTAGATACTCCTTATAGGTCTTGGAATATTTCTGACCCTGACTATCAAGCGATCGCTGCAACCTATTTGCCGATCCTGGCGCATCAACCGCCTAATGACATGCTTAGGGAGTTCTGCTCCATAATAGAAGCTTTAGGCTGGAAGGGCTGGCAGCGGATTTTAGGATTGACTGCATTTGATACGCGATCGCGGTTAGCTAGGGCTATGCTTGATGCTCTGTCTTAACTAGACGAATTGGGCAAACTCTTCTTCCAGATTGTTTTTTTGCCGTAAAGCAGATTAAATGCACTATAGGGATAGCTCGTTGAGAGAAACTAAAAATGGCTAAGCGACGTTTTCCGAAACTTGGACTTGGAAATAAACCAATTACTCAGGATCAGTTTCAGATGCAACTGCAATCCCTGCTGAAACAGCAAAAATATCGTCAAGCTCTAGAAGAAATTCAGAAAGCTCTACGCGCCCAGCCTGATTTAGTATTTACGCCTGCCGAGTCTGAAATCTGGTTGCTCCGAGGTAAGCAGGAATTCCAAAAGAAGGACTTTAAGCAAGCGGAGATCTCATTAAAAGGCTCTTTGCAGCTAGGGGAAATCGGTGAAGCGCATTATTGGCTGGCGAAATGTTTGCTAGAGAGAAATCAGCTCGATCAGGCGATCGCGATAATTGGGTCTGCCTTTGAAGATGCTAGTTTGCCAAAAGAGTACAGCATTTGCTATGCCAAGCTGTTATTACTGAAGGGTGACACTGCCACAGTTGAGCAGTTGTTAAGCAAACAGACAAAGCGCTTTCCTGCTGCCCATCAGCACTGGTTGCGGGGTGTCTTAGCCCTGAAAGCCGAGCAACCTGAAGCCGCATTAACAGCATTTCAGAAAGTAAAGAGCTCCGTAACCCAGGGTGATCGCCTTGATATTTGGCAGGTTTATACCTATCAGGGAATGCAAAACTGGGAGGCAGCGGCTCAGCGACTGGGGTTTCAAAACTTACCTAGGGGAGGATTTTCGTTTAGTCAACCAACCTATGCGATCCATCCGATATTAATGCGGTTAGCTTTGCTCCAAAAAGTTAAAACTGGTAAGCCATCCCTAGAGAGTATGCGTGTCAGGGAGAATAGTCAGGTCTCCATGGAAATGTTGGATATTATCGGTATGCTTGAGCTGATTGAAGAGAATAATCCGCATGATGCTGCCCATGTCTTACTAAGAATGGATCGTCGCTCTGCCCAATTCCCCGAAGTGGCGACCTTGCGTCCAACCCTGTTAACTCTGGCTGGACAAGAGGCGATGAATCAAGGGGAAATGTCGTGTGCTTCAGAGTTTTGGCAGTTAGTGCAGCGGGAGCAACCCTTTAGCCCACAGCAGGCAGTCAATTTAATGAAGGTTCTAGATCTTAATGAAGACTACCAGGATCTCCAGCAGTTGATTACCCGGCTGCTTAAATGGTTGGAAGAACAGATCAAACAACATCCCCAAGACTGGACAGAGGAGCGCCGTAAAACTACTCTAGCCTATGGGTACTGCCGCTTAGCCGATACCTGGATGGCGATGGGAAGAATGCGAACTGCGATGGGCGCTGTCCAAACGGCGGAGCGTATTTGGGCGGACTCTCCCGAAGTCAAAGGGCGACGCGGACTCATCGCAGAAATAGAAAAGCGTTACGATGATGCTACTAAATTGCTCACGCAGGCACTAGAGGAAGGCTGTCGCTCGGTGGAAGTTTATGGCACGCTGATCGAAACGTGGAAAAAATTAGGCAACTCAGAAGCTGCACTAGAGACCCGTCGTCGTTTCGGCAAAAAATTTGGCGATCTCAGTCCCGAAGCAGAGGTGGAAGTTTTGCCTTGGGTTGATGCTCTCTCAACTCGCAGCTATCCTTTCTTCAGTCGTTTAGTGCAAGGTAGTAGCCAGAACGATCCAGCCATGCGCGCCTGCCAGATTTTTGTGGAAGCGGTACAGGGTGAAACCAAGACAGGCGAAAAAATTATCCTCAACCAGCCGCAAGCTATTCAAAAATGGGATGCCCTATTAGAAGGGTTATCGTCCAAAGAGCAGGTGCCGACTTTGCAAGCGATCGCCCTTTGCCTGCAACTGTTTGCCAAACGGGAAAAGGGCATTGCTGCGCTCATTACCCAATACATGCTCAAGCTGTTTAATTTGAGCGCAGAACAGCCCACTGCCAGAGAAGCGCATCTCGTAATCTTGGCACTCAAGGAGCGCGACCCAAAAAAACT
Source organism: Rhizobium sp. Q54 (assembly GCA_943367755.1). Lineage (GTDB taxonomy): Bacteria > Cyanobacteriota > Cyanobacteriia > Pseudanabaenales > Pseudanabaenaceae > PCC-6802. The sequence goes on from CALRKB020000013.1 coordinate 102,496, forward strand.
GCAAATTCCTTTCCAGTCTTACCTTCGCACTATGCCCCAACCTGGTAATGCCCTGGCTCAAATCCAACTCCAGATGCGACGCTATACTCAAACCATTCCCCAAGCTGCTGTTTTGCGCTCCTTTATCGAGGATGCCCTCAGCCGAGAGCCACAAAACCCACTGCTGCTGTTGGCAAAAGCTACGACTTATCCCAGTAATTCTCCAAACTATGAGGAATTCAGTCAGCAGGGGTTCGATCTGGCGCGACGTTTGCAGGATGCTAAAGCATTGCAAGCATTTCGAGAGGAAAAGGCGTTCCTTGATGCCGCAGATGTGCAGCGGGCTTTTCCAGCGCCTGATAGCTTCGACGATCTTGACATGGAAGGTTTGGACGATATGCTCGATAGCCTGATCCGCAATATGTTTGGCGGTAAAGTACCTGCAGCGGAATTGAAACGCATGCTCCCCGAACTGAAACAAATGATGATGAACAATCTGCCTGACTTTGAAGAAGACGATGAGGATGACAATTTTTCTGGTTTCGGCTTCCCCTTCGGTGTCTTTCCAGGTTCTAAGAAATCCTCCAAGCGTAGACGCCGCTGACTAGCAAAATCCAAACTTATAATTGAGCTATGACTTCTCCCTACGATCGCCTTGGTGTATTGCCTGCTGCCACTCCTGCGGAAATTAAAGCCGCCTACCATGCAAAGTTAAAAGAATTTCCTGCCCACAGTCACCCTGATGACTTTAAAGCTATTCGTTCTGCCTACGATACGATTCGCAAAGGGGAGTCATCGCAAGCTGATGATTTCTTTTTTAACGTCCGTCCCGTAGAAGTAACGCTCGACCCTGAAGTTCTAGAGCAATTGCGTAAACGTGTGAGCGATCGCCTAGAGATTAGCCTGGAAGAATTAATCCGAGAAACATTCTGAACAGAATAAAGGATAAAAAATTAACATAAACCATCAAAAAAGTATCACACATGATCGATCGCCAAGCACTATTTGAGAAATTTCTCACGGTTCTAGAGACTCCGCCACCGTTACCAGAGTATTTAGGAGAGCAA
>CALRKB020000014.1:0-98243 GCA_943367755.1 Rhizobium sp. Q54
GTCTTCTCGCCTCGAATAGCTTCCAGGGCGACTTTTGCTTTGAATTTGGGATTGTACTGCTTGCGTTTGTTACTCATGAACTACTCCTATCATTATTTCGAGTGGTTCAGAGCTTAACCCCCTGTCCAGTTTTTGGGGTCCACCTCAATATACATGCCTAAACTGTCGGGAATCAAACATCTACAAGCAGTTCGAGCATTAGAAAAAGCAGGTTTTAGCATTATACGACAAAGCAAACATATCGTAATGAGTGATGGAATACGCCAAGTAACTATTCCTCGAAATAACCCAATCAAGGCATTTACGATGGGTGGAATATTCCAAGATGCTGGTTTGACTGTTGAGGAGTTTCGCAAGTTACTCTGATTTAGCACATATTGGCTGAATGCAATTCTGAGCAGTTGTAGCGATTTCTATGGTGCGATCTCAAACTACAAAACCATCATTGGCATCGTCACTAGCAGTTGTGCTGCCATCCTTAGATCTCTATTTCAAAAGTACAGGGATTGCCGTGCTGCTGGTTGGTCTGCCAGTTTTGCTGCTGGCAAGACCGCTTGAAGCAGAAGAAGTTAAAGGAGCAGAGCTAATTATAAAGGTTGATGGGAGTTAATATCGCGCTTTCTCTGGCATAGAGAGTTGATCGGAAGGTTTGCCCGTCATTGGGACGAACCGCACGGGGATAGTTCTTGTTTCGACCAGGCCATCTCGCGTCCTGGAGATCGTCACAATGTCCTGCTGCCATCTGCCCACGGGAATGACTAGCTTCCCATTTAGCGCCAGTTGCTCGATTAAGGCTGGGGGAACGCGATCGGGCGCAGCAGTGACAATGATCGCGTCGTAAGGTGCGTATTCTGCCCAACCTTCGTAGCCGTTACCAGTCTTGACATGGACGTTGTGGTAGCCTAGCTGGTTGAGAATTTGGCGCGCTTTTTCCGCTAGAACGGGCACGATTTCCACAGTGTAAACTTCTTTAGCCAACTCGCCCAGGACAGCCGCCTGATATCCCGAACCAGTACCAATTTCCAACACCTTGTCATGAGGGGAAATTTCAGCTGCCTCGGTCATGTAGGCCACAATGTAGGGCTGAGAGATGGTTTGGTCGTAGCCGATCGCGAGAGGATAGTCCCCATAGGCCAGGTAGTCGTCAGCCGGATAGACAAATTGGTGACGGGGCACGTTGGACATGGCCATCAGAACGGATTCGTTCTGGATGCCGCGCGATCGCAACTGTCGATTTACCATGCGCAACCGCTGACTTTGGAAATCATCGATGCCTTTACCTTGGAACTGCATCGTAGTCAGGTTTGGGAACTGCGCAATTGCCCAGGAGGCCAAGCATACAAGTACGATGCATAGAAAAATAATGATGGATGAAAGCATAGAACCTCCTTCCAATGCTGATGTTGATATAGAGGCGTATGTAGATTAGCTTTTTCACCTTAAAGTTAGGGCTTCAAGTTAATAGCAAAGCAAACAAGCCGCACAGGGCTATGCCGTCAAACACACCCGCCCCACCGATGCTAAGCACGCCAGCACTCATTTTAGTGATGTCTTTAAGATGGAGTAAGTCCGCTCCAATCAGAGTGCCCAGGATGCCGCCAGCAAAGGCTATTGCTGAAGTATGACTGTTGCTAATTACTACGGCAGATAAAGCAGCGGCAAGCGGAGCAACTAGAGGATTCATCTGCACGCCAATGCCCGGTACTATATGAGCGGCGTAGTAGGCCACAACTGAAACCAGCGCCGTAACCACTAGAATTGCGATGGGTGAGGCTTGTTGAAACTGGTATAGAGCTAACACGATGGGAATTAGGCCACCACCAACATTCAGGGCAACTACAGTCGTACGTTGGACTCTGTGGAAGGGAATCCCCCAGAACTGCCGCTGATAGAGCAAAATGAAGTCGTCGATTGGCTCCTCTTCTGACTCAACGCGATAGAGAGGAATATTAATTGCACTGCCCAGGATAATTAGCGCCAATAGGAGCAATGCTATGTTGGGCAAAAACCCCAACTTCGCCGCCGCCACTCGCACGACATCGAGCGCGATCGCAAACCAGAGGAAGGGTAGCAGCAGCAGAAATAAAAGGAATAGTAGTATAGTAACTGGGAGGTAGATCATGGTATGCAACCAACAACGCCGTTTCTTAGCACTCCAATCTGGCACGAAATAAACAAGTCGGAAAATCAGCTAGCATAGCCTCACTATTTAGTATAAAAGAATAATATGAGGAACTTGTGAGCTTAATCCCTGTAAAAGTTTGGCATCACTATATCTAGTTCCTGGCACCTACTACGCATTGCTTTTTGAGAGAGAATATAAGTGTAGGGAGGTGGAGGCAAAAGATATGCCAACTAGCGCGAGCGATTGCTACATACCTCAGAACATCTCTTCTACAAGTCCGCGCATCGAGGTAAAGGTTATGGAAATCTTCCCAGTCACAGATGGTGCTACATTTCTAATCGTCAAACTTGGCTTACTGATTTTAGTGTTGTTACTGTGGCTAGCACTCAGCAAAACTCCTGCCGTGTAGGCATCAAGTTAGAGCGATGGCGGGAGTCAACCTCAACCGCGAGATCGGCACGATGGGGCAGGGGTTTGGTGTACTTATCCTCTAGTTTGGGTCGTCTTTGACGGATTCGTAAGGTTTAGGTTCTCGGAGGCGCTTTTCTATATATGCACGACGACTTTGCGCGATGTGATGATAAATTTCTTTGCGTGATAGGTTGAGTTTACCAACTGGCCTATGTTCGCGCAAGCTATGCCAGGGAGTGAAAGATAAACTCTCATCCAATCGTTTGCGTTCATCAAAATCAAATGATTGTGGGGGGATAATGATCGTAGCCATCTCATGGAATTCGGACTCCCATTCCTTGGTTGGGTCTTCAATTGGAGTTTTATCGTCATCAATATAGAGCTGAATCAGGAATTTGAATCTCGCTTCCTTCCCACTCTTTGTAAGATATTCAACCATAGCCTCACGCAGATAGTTTCCAGATACACCAGTAATAGATTTAGATGGCAATTCTAGATCTTCAGGTTTTAGAGCGAATTTGATGATTTCTGAACCTAGTTGGTAAGGAGTCGTACTCCAATATTCGATACACAGAGGGTTCTCCACTTTTTGATTGGCGATCTTTTTCTGGATTTCGAGCGCGCTATCCACTACTGCTTTCAACTCAGGACTAAGTATCTCATCAGACCTATACCTGAACAACGCAAGATATCCCTGAGCATCGCGAACAAAGAAGCATGGGAAATTCAAAAGTACAAAATCTTGCGTTTCCTCTTCATCATCCATGAGCTTTACGCCCTCAACACCCATCAGCTTAATAGCTATGCCACGGCCCTCAGATTCAGTATCCGGATTAAGCACTCCACGCTCCTTTGGTGGAGAGCTATTTGAGAAACGAACCCAGATGGGGTAATCTTTCCCAGGCTCTGCAAAAACTCCAACCCCCATACCGTTGGGAACGCAACTGTTAACGATAAATCTTCCATGTACAAGACCATGACTTTTCGCATGCAGTTGTCTTAAGTCCGGCCCTTTATCATCTTGCATTTTACGGCTTGCATCTAGAACAGATTGGGTTGCTTCTAAATCGCTAAGGTGACGATCACTCATACATTGCTCCTTAAAATACAAATTTTTGTGAAATTCATGAGAATCAAACGCTATTTTGTTGATGAGGCTTCTATATAGAATATGTTGTTTTTAGATTTAAAGATCGACTAGGGATAATCTAAAACAATAATTATTGTTAAAAAAGTGAGCTTTTCTCAACGACCGAGGCTAAAATTCTAAATCAAACACCCCCATTGCAGGCCTTGATCGTCAAAATGACTACTGAGGAAGTTCTGGTTTTATTAGATTCGGCATTTCAATCAAAGCAACTTAATACCATTCAAGAACTTGTTTTTCGCGAAGCTTGGGAAGGTCGAAGCTATGGAGAGATTGCCAAACAGCTTGGTTATGACTCGGAATATATCCGGCAAATTGGGGCTCAAGTTTGGCGATTGCTATCCCAAGAGCTAGGTTTTAAGGTTAGTAAAAGCAACTTTCACGTTGTGCTTCAACGTCATGTTCTTAGAGGTCGTGGTTATAAGCAATTTCCCACAGAAAGAACAGAAATCAGTGGCGAGGTAGCTATAGAATCTACTCAAGAGGGGTATACAGAAGAGACTAGAGGAGGGTTTTTATCTCCCTTATCATCACCATGTCAAGATTGGGGTGAAGCAATAAATGTTTCTGTTTTTTACGGGCGAACAGACGAGCTGGCACGATTAGAAGAGTGGATTATTGGCGATCGCCCTAACCATCATTGCAGTGTTGTCGCCATTCTAGGTATGGGTGGCATTGGTAAAACTGCTTTATCTGTGAAGCTTGCTCAACAGATTCAGACTGAGTTTGACTACGTAATCTGGAGAAGTTTGCGCAACCCTAGACCTCTTCAAGAGTTTCTGGCAGATATCATTAGATTCTTATCGAATCAGCAAGCCATAAATGTGTCTGGTAATACCAGCGATTTAATTGTTCGACTAATTGGCTATTTGCAGAGGCATCGTTGTCTTTTAGTATTGGATAATTTTGAAACAGTTTTGCAAAGTGGTAGTATCCAAGGTCAATACCGAGAGGGATACGAAGATTACGGTCAGTTGTTACAACACATAGGGGAAATTCACCATCAAAGCTGCGCGATCGTGACTAGCCGAGAAAAGCCTTTGGAAATCGAAGCCCTGCAAGGTGAAATCCTACCAGTACGAATATTAACGCTCAAGGGATTGCCATCCACAGAAGGACAGCAAATTCTTATTTCAAAAGGACTGCCAAGCTCTACAAATGAGGATAAGCAACTAGTTGAGCGCTATGATGGCAATCCATTAGCACTCAAAATAGTCGCTACATCAATCCTGGAACTGTTTAACGGCAATACCCATAATTTTTTAAAGCAAGAAGCCTTTGTTTTCAATGGCATTCGATATCTTTTAGAACAACAATTTCAGCGCTTATCAGAAATTGAAGTCAGTGTAATGTTCTGGTTAGCCATTAATCGCGAACCGATTTTTCTCGAAGAACTGCAAGCAGACATCATACCTACAATCTCTCCAGCTCACTTGATGGAAATCTTAACATCTCTCAGTCGGCGATCGCTGATTGAAAGGCATCCTACAGGTTTTACGCAACAACCTGTTGTTATGGAGTATGTAACTGATAAGCTTGTAACATGCATCTGCGAAGAAATTCAGGCAAACGAAGGACAGGAGATTCATTGGTTAAAGAGTTATGCCACGATTAAAGCGCAAGCGAGCGAATACATTAGAGATAACCAGATTCGCTTCATACTGAAACCTATCCTAGAGATATTAACTTCTATATATCTTTCGCAAGCATTACTAGAGGAACGACTTCAGAAAATATTAGAAAGGTTGCGTGCAGGAACTTTGCTTTCATCAGGCTATGGTGGTGGCAACATTTTGAATATCTTATGCTACTTGCAAAGCGATCTGACAGGTTATGACTTCTCAAATTTAGTCGTGAGGCAGGCGTGTTTAAAAAATGCAGTTTTGCATAATGTCAACTTTGCCCATGCTAATCTAGCAACATCATTGTTTGCTGAGACTTTTGCTGGTGTTTTGTCATTGGCGTTTAGTCCTGACGGTCAGTTGCTAGCGATTGGTGACACGAATATGGAGATTCATCTATATCGGGTAAAAGATGGTTCCAGATTGCTGAGTTATCGAGGTCATATTTGTCGTGTTTGGTCGATCTCATTCAGCCCTGATGGCAAAATGTTTGTAACTGGTAGTGGGGATAAAACTGTGAAACTATGGGATACTCAGACGGGTGAGTGTCTCAAAACCTTTGCAAGTCATTCTAGTTATGGTTGTTTAGCTGTTTTCAGTCCTGATGGACAATATTTAGTTAGTGGAAGCTTTGATAAGCGGTTAAAGCTCTGGGACGTTGTTTCGGGTAAGTGCTTGAAAACTCTAAAGGGTCATCAGGGTTATATTCTATCGATTGCCTTTAGCACTGATGGATCCAAGATCGCCAGTGGCAGTATGGATGGCGCAATTAAGTTGTGGGATATCAGTACGGGCGAATGTCTAAACACTTTAAAAGATCATGCTGACAAGGTTTCATCAATAGCTTTTAGCCCTAAAGAGGATATACTAGCAAGCGGTAGTAGCGATCGCACCATCAGACTATGGGATATAAACACGGGACAATGTCTAACCATCATCAGAGGACATCGTGATGAAGTTAGATCGGTTGCTTTTAGTTCGGATGGAAAAATTTTGGCTAGTGGAAGTTACGACTCAAGCGTGAAGCTATGGAATATTAGAACTGCCCGATGTATCAAAACCTTGCAGAGTTCTACTCCCGGTAGAATCGATGCGTTGGCATTTAGCTCAACTCATCTAGATACAATTAATGGGGAACAGAAAAGAGACCTAATCGCCAGTGGTGGTATCAACTGTAGTGTCAGTTTATGGAATGCTTCTACAGGAGAACGACTGCGAACCCTACAAGGGTATATTGACACTATCTGGTCGATCTCTTTCAGCCCGGACGGACTAACTCTTTGTAGTGGGGGTGGAAATCGCTCGATCAAGTTATGGGATATCTCTACTGGCAAATGCCGTAAAACTTTGACAGGGCATGTTGGTTTTGTTTGGTATGTCGCCTTTACTAGCGACGGACAAGCGATCGTATCTAGTGGTGAAGACTGTGCTGAAAGGCTGTGGGATGTGAATACCGGACAGTGTCGTCAAATCTGGCCAAGTGGTTTCAGAGTCTTGCACACTGCCGCCGTTAGCCCCAATGGGCAAATGATGGCTAGCAGCAATGAGCATTTTATTATCAAGTTATACGAGCTAGTTTCAGGAACGTGCTGCCAAATGTTCCAAGGGCATTATGCTGATATAGTATCGATCTGTTTTAATCCAAACGGACAGATACTTGCTAGTGGTAGTTCAGACAGAACCATACGAATATGGGATATTGCTACTGGGAAATGCTTGCGCAGCATACGAGAGCGCGATTACTCTATGTCATTAGCTTTCAGCCCCAATGGACAGGTGCTTGCTAGTGGCAATTTTGAAGAGACCATAAAGCTATGGGATGTTAACACGGATAGGTGTATCCAAGTTTTGCGCGGGCATGTTGGCGCTATACGGACAGTTGCCTTCAGCCCAGATGGGAAGCTATTAGCTAGTGCTGGACACGACCGAACCGTGCGGTTATGGGATGCATATACTGGGCAATGCTATAAGATTTTGTCAGGTCACAGTAACGCTATCTACAGCATTGCTTTTAGTCCCAGTGGGGACATGCTTGCTAGCGGCAGTCATGACGAAACTATCAAGTTATGGGATATCCAAACTGGGAAGTGTATCAAAAGCATGCGATCGCCACGTCCTTATGAAGGTATGAATATTACAGGTGTCACTGGTTTGACTAAAGCCCAGAAAGCTACTCTTAAAGCTCTAGGGGCAGTTGAAAATCTTGCAACGCAAGACTGACTCAGATTCCGAACAAATCATCTAAATCATATCCTCAGGAGATAGCACAGAAACAGACAATCCAAAGCTACTGGTCGCAACTACCTATGATGGTAATGAAGATGACTATTTTGATGATTTTCTGGCATCACCAACCGCAGTACCTGTCTTCAATCAAATCCTCTGTCATATCTCTGTTATATCAAAGATGCACCACCTCTCCCCGTCAACGAACATAAGGACGATTTCAAGAAATACTTGAGGGAAGAAAATGGGAGATTACCAGCCATGTTGTTCTATAGTGCGTATCCGAATAAGACTGTGGAAAACATCCTGGGGGGATTAGGATGGTGATAGCATAGCATTTTCAGATGAGAACGGTACGAGCGTCACACTCAGCAGACCAACCAGAGATATCAGAACTATCCAGGTTAGCGCGAATCGCCCAAGACCACTGATGTCTTCGTAGCCACCGAATCAACTCACCATGCTCAAACCCACAATCAGCCAATAGGGTGATACCAATTCTTCAAGATTGAACTACACATGAACCTATGTGCGGGCGAACAGCCGTTCGCCCCTCCGGTAATCTGTAAATTTACTTTAGGGAATTGGTATGATTTGACAATCCCGGGGGGCAAGACCGCCTCAGCCGCATCCAGCACCAAGCAATAGTTTGCAAAAGTGACCCTAGCACTGCCATGCTTCATCACCTTTTGAGCTTACGCGAAAGAGCGTCCTCCCCATACCAGACAGACCTCTATCAGGCAATACTCGTCCCACAGCATCCTCGTATCCAGGGTTAAAGTCATCGCCATGCCCAACCACACTTTTTGAATATCCCCTGTTGGCAAGGCGTTCACGACTTTTCTGCACCACCAAGGTTTTAACGGTTGCTTGGGCATCGGCATCATCGCCACCCAGCAAGATGAAATTGCGGGAATGCAGACAGAAAATCGTCGCATTTTAGACATTCTGCTAAATCAACAGAGAAACAGCGAGCAAGAGCAAGGCTAGCGGCTAACGATAGTTTGTAAATTGTAAGGCGACAGGGAAATCTTCTGATTTTAGGGCTTGAATTACAGCTTGCAATTCGTCCTTAGATTTTGCAGAAACCCGCAGAGCATCGCCCTGAATTGATGCCTGAACCTTATTAAAGCGATCGCGGATCGACTTTGATATTTTTTTGGCAAGATCTTGCTCGATGCCTTGTCTGAGTTTGATTTCCTGCAAAACGCGGTTGCCACTGACTGACTGCACCTCGCCGTAGTCAAAAATCTTGAGAGATAGATCGCGCTTAATTGCTTTTGACTGCATGACATCGATCGCAGAGGTCAGGGTAAACTCACTGTCGGAGTTAATAGAGATCTTATCTGTTTCAAGCTTGATCTCAGTAGCAGTATTTTTTAAGTCATACCGACTAGCAATTTCGCGCCTGGTTTGGTCTAATGCGTTGACCAATTCCTGGCGATCGAATTCGCTCACAATATCAAAAGAGAAGCTGGAGGCCATACCTAATGTTTATGCACAAAAGAGTCTTTATTCTGAAGCAAGCATACTACACTATCAGGATGCTATCCTAACCTATAGATATACAATTGTTAGCGATATCTATACAGTATCAGATAAGCTTGATAGGCTATCCGCTCGCGATCGAGATACTAAACCCCCAACTATTGCAGCTCAGTTTTTCACAAAAGTAATTGCACTCGTATTTTATCGATGGATTCAAACAAAGCTGATCTTAGTAATCTCTCCGCTAGTCAAGGGCTAGCAAAAGGTTCACCCATAGAAGTTTTAGAGCAATTCTGTGGTCGCCAAGTCACTGGTCGTATTATCTTTACTAATGAGCAGGTTAGTTGGATTGTGCGACTAGAGTCAGGTATGGTGACCTATGTCAGCAATTCAGTCGATCCATTCGATCGCCTGGTCTGTCACATGCGTTATCTCAGTCATGAACTACCGAGTCTGACTAAAGAGTTTCGTTCTCAGGTCTGCCTTATGTTTGAGAACGCCACCGAACCAGAGGATGAAGAGACAGATGCAATGCCTGAGGATAAATCCTTGCGGACTAACGACTATGAGGCTCTATGTTGGTTAGTTAGCCAACAGCATCTTACCTCCGATCAGGCGGCTCAAATGATTAAAGCGATGATCGAAGAAGCGATCGAGCCATTATTTTGGTTAGATCAGGTGAATTACAGATTTACTAAGCACATTGGTAACCCCCTGACACTATGCAGGTTGGAGTTTCAAAATATTGCTGCCCATTGTCTGCAAAAGCTCGTGCTTTGGCAAATGTTCGCACCGCGAGTTTGGTCACCGTATCAGCGGCCTTACTTTTTTGGTCAAACTGAGCAGCAAAAAATGTTTTTACCGGAGTTACAACTGCCTCAGCAATTTAGTACGATCCTGAAAGGATTTAGCTTCCGACATCTTGCGGTTCTGTTGAACAAAGACGATATCAAAGTAGCTGGCAGTTTATTGCCGTACATATGCGAAGAGGTTGTCATTCTGAGAGATCCACAACCACCTTTCGATCTTTTACCCAAAATTCCGTCTGTTATACCGGGAGCTTTCCAAAAATTCACTCCGCAAGTCACAGCCGTTCCCGATCTACCCGCTCGAACTACTAGCGGCGATACGGGCGATACGATGGAGAGTATGGGTTTTGCCCCGATTCGCGCTGCTAGCGAAAAGTTGTTTAAAGTTGCATGCGTCGATGATAGTCCAGTTGTTCTGGATGAAATTGGCAGATGTTTGAATGACGGCGGTTTTCAGTTATTCGCAATTAACGATCCATTGCAAGCGTTGGCGCAGATGCTCGAAATTGACCCCCATCTAATTTTGCTAGATGACGATATGCCCAGTGTCAATGGCTACGATCTTTGTAAGCTTCTGCGCAAAAGTGCCTCGTTTAAACAAACCCCCATTATTATGATGAGCGACAATACAGGCTTTGTTGATCGCGCTAAAGCTAGGCTTTCAGGTGCTACAGACTATCTCACCAAGCCTTTTACCCAAGAGGACTTATTAAAGCTGATTTTCCGGCATATTGCCTAGGAATTAGCTTAATTGCTAAAGCAGATCGCAGTAGCCCTGTTCAATTTCAATTTGTTCTAGTATCCTCAACCCATGCGGATCGCCAAGCTTGCGTAGTGTCACTTTGGCATCGTCTTGGACGCTCAGATCTTCGTCTTCTAAAGCACCGATGAGCGCGTCTAAGGCATCATGATAGATCTCATCGTGCTGATTATCACCGCTAGCAAATCGCAATCGCAACAGCTTACTCAGAGACCAGGCGCAATTGCTCCGTACTACGGCAACCCGATCTGACTGTAATGCTCCGGTTAAAGGCTCGATCGCGTGTAGATCTCCAAGTTGGCCGAGTGCACTGGCAGCCCATAGACGCACAGCAGCAATATCATAGGTTAAAGCGGAGATTAATGGCGTTAAGGCACGTCGATCTTTACAGGTGCCTAAGGCCCACACAATACCCTTCCGCACATAACCGTTCCACTCCCCATCTAGTTTGCCAATCAATGGTAATACGGCAGTGGTAGAAGGATTACGCCCCAAAGCGTAGGCAGCACTAACTCGCACAAGTGTGCAGTCATCTTGGAGTAAAGCAATCAGCAGTGGAATAGCCCGTTTGTCTTCAATTTCGCAGAAGGCTCTAGCTGCCTGCATTCTTTCTAAAACTGCTTCTGAGTTAAGCAGTGCAAGCATTTCATCTGGATCTGGACGTGGCAACTCCTCCTCTGGTCGATCCAGTGGGCTACTGAACGATGTCTCTATATCTAGTAGGGCGATGTCTTCATCGATCATGTTTCTTAGATTAGCGCTTAACAGTCCGCAACACAATTAGATTATGGGTTATTGTTTACCGCACAATGTTCAAATGTGCAGATGTTTATTCCCTTTTTCGCGTGGAGCGCTCTAACCAGGGCAAGAAGCTAATGGGTTTTCCTTGATACAGTTTGATCATGAGCCAGGTACAGGCAATAAAATATGCCGAAGTAAAAGTCCCTTCGATCAATTCCGTCGATACCTGAATGCTTTCGCCACTTTGACCACCACCCAGCATTGCATGGATGGATAGCCAGATTAAAGCCAGCAATATTGATACTTTGCTCACATTCCTAGCTTCCTGGCTGCTGCGATCGCGACTCAAAACCATCAGCGATGGAACGACACCAAATACAGGCACAAGACACGCATACATCCACGCCTTATTGGTAGGGGAGAAACCGATCTTGGCTTTTGTTCTCAGATTGTCCATAGGTGAATTCCAAATCTAGAACTGTCTATACATTTACGATGTATTTACTTTTGGATGTTGGTAGATATCCTAGACTAGCATTACTTCTTTGGGACTACCCAAAAATAAAAAGGAGGCACATGCCCCCTTTTTTAGATTGTTGAATTTGAATTTTGAATTGCAACTAGAATCTAGGCTGGAACTAGTTCTGGGCGCTTGCTATGGCGAATATCAGAAATTGCTTTGGCATAGTCGGGGGCTTTAAATACTGCCGAACCAGCCACAATCGCATTAGCACCGGCTTCTAGTACCTGCCAGGTATTGTTGCCTTTTAAACCGCCATCAACTTCAATCCATGGGTCTAGACCGCGCTCGTCACACATACGACGCAAGGCTGCGATCTTGGGCACTACTTCAGGAATAAAGCTTTGTCCGCCAAAACCTGGGTTGACACTCATAATCAACACGAGATCGCAAAGATGCAGAACGTGCTCGATGAAGGTTAACGGGGTTGATGGGTTAAGTGAAACACCTGCCAGTTTTCCTAGTTCGCGAATTTGGCTTAAATTGCGATGCAGATGAGGGCAAGCATTATGTTCGGCATGCACGGTGATGATATCAGCCCCTGCCGCTACAAAATCCGGCACGTATCGCTCCGGCTCCACAATCATCAGGTGCACATCTAAGATTTTGCTTGTAGTGGGACGAATTGCCTCAACAATTAAGGGACCAATTGTGATATTTGGCACAAACCGACCATCCATGACATCAACATGAATCCAATCTGCACCTGCTGCATCAACCGCACGAATTTCCTCTCCTAAACGGCTAAAGTCAGCAGATAGGATCGAAGGGGATATAACAGTGGTTTTTTGAGGCATATTCGTTTTCGTAGGTAGTTATAATCACAGATTTTTTTAATTTTAACATTGGCGGAGGTGTGGAGACTACATAAGACTATCCTTGCTTGTAGGTGGCGATCACACCGCGTCCTATAATGACTAGAAAATGGCTTGAGGCAGTGCTTTGAACCCTTTGTCATTGAGATCCAACGAAGGCTTCGTCGGATGATAGGAATAGGCAACCAAGCCAGCGAGCAGATTGACCAGAAAGTTGAAGCGACTGCGATGACGCGAGTGCTCAATCTGACAAATGTTTTTGAGTTGGTCATTGACAGATTCGATAATGGCCCGTTTCCGCAGCAAAATCTTGTCCATGAGCTTGATGAGGCTATTTTTCATGTTCTTTTTCCGACGAGCATTGAAACCCACATTTCGCTCGTAATGGAAGTCAAAAATAATTACAACGGAAGAATGAGGATCTCAGCGATTTCAACTTCTGCCATTCGCAATAGCCTTACCTTATTGACAAAGAGCAAATAAATGGTTTTTTGTGAAAAATCTGTGGAAGCACCACTAAACAAGCATTTTAGGTCTTAATTATTTCTTAATTATTTAAAGGTTCCATTACGGGCGGAATATCGGTTATTGTGAGGATTCACCGATTTTCATTGACCTACAGACAATAAAAATGACCTTTCAATGGGCGATACTGGATTCTAACCAGTGACATCTTCCGTGTGAAGGAAGATGCCACAATTCCTGAAATGCTTGCAGGTTAATGGTTTTAGATGCAAACTGAAATGCTTGCGGCAATATTGCGGAAAATCATCGATTTTAAGGCTGGAGAAGTGGACTTGCTTTGCTCGATCGTTTAATCTGCCTGCCGATCTTCTTTTTCCAAAATGTGATCGACTTTGTTCTCAATCGTATTAAGTTTCCTCAAAATAGTGGGGCGATCGCCGTCTAGGGATGCCAGCATGTTGGCTATACCTTCTGCAACACCAGAAAGTCGGATCGTGGCTTCCCTGAGTTGGGCGCGCTCTTCACTCGATCGCTCGAATTCCTCTTGGCTCCAAAGCCTGAGTTCTGCCATGTCATCGCCCCAAGCTTGAAGGGATCGCGCATTGCTTTCCTGCAATTGTTCTATGCGTGTTAAGCGCTCGTTACTGGCAGCGATCGCTTCATTGTTTGCCGCGATCGCCTCCGCATTACTTCCCTGTAATTGCTCTATCCTGGTTAACCGTTCGTTACTGGCTGCGATCGCCGTAGTTATAGTTGAAGCAAACCTGTCTAGAGTTTCATCAGTCCAACGTTCTGTTGTCATGGTTGCCCTCCTGGGAAGAAGGCAAACTTAGCTAAGAAACCTAGCACCGCAACGAATAACGCTCCTACAAAAGTCCATAGGCGGCCGTCCTGTGCGCGTAGTTGGAGTCTTGTATCGGTGATCTCAGTTTTGATGTCAGTGAGTTTTGTATCCGTATTTCTCTTGAGATCCGAGATTTGGATATCAAGGCTTTTGAATTGCTCCTCTGTCTTGGCAATGTGAACATCCAGCTTTTTGTCTACGCCGTCTATTTTTTTGTCCAAGCCTAGGAGCAGGTCTCGAATTTCTCTGATATCAGTATCCGTGGCTTGTGTTATGATTCATTACCTCCCATCAATTCGCGTTGTGCCGCTTCGGTAATAACCCGTCGTAACCACGCAGATCTATTAGGTAGCGATCGCACCACAGCATCAATGTCGATAGGCACTTTGGCGGACAGGGCTATTTTGCTCAACTCCCCATCGACATCATCATCAGACTTAAACCACGTATTTTTAAATTTTTCAGTCTGTACTGGATTGGGATTTGGCATGTCTGGAGATCCAATCAATGAATAACTATAATATACCCTATAACTCGGTAGACTATAACTGAGAGCCATAAACTATCTAACCCTCTTTCACAATAGTAACCACTTAGAACCTATTTGGGAATTCAAAAACTTTGCTTTTCGCAGAATTAAGCCACGGAAGAAAATAGCTTTTCGCTACCACAAGTGGTTCAAACAACAAAAAACAGTAAGTATTTATACTTTGTCAAACAGGTTTCTAGTAAGTTTTGATAACTTTGTGAAGATTTGAAGCGTAGATTAGTTAAAGTGACAATGGTAAGATACAAAATATATAAATTTTATGTTGTACAAAAAAATCTGGATGAGTTTCTAGCTACGCAAAGAGCAAAAATTATGCTAGATAATTTAATCTTATATTTCGTTTACAAAACCAAAGGCTTTATTACCAAAACTCAATTGGTAAAATTTTTGTATTTAGCAGATCTGTATTCTGTGAAATGGACAGGAAAACAGTTAACCCAGTTGGACTGGTATTACTATAATCATGGACCTTACGATAAAGAAATTGAGGCTGGCTTAAGGAGGCTAGAAGGTAAGATATTTCAAAATCAAGACGGTAAGGCTATTTTGATTCAAATAGGTAACGAACCGATAGAAGTCAATGATTTTAAATTTTCTGAAGGTTTGCAATTGATGCTGGATAACATCAGAAAAGAATGGGCTGGGATATCGTCTGAGAAATTAGACGAACTATTGGAGCATGTTTATGCCACTGCGCCTATGGTTGAAGCTAAGGTGAAGTATCAACCCAAGGATGAAGCTAGACTAAATCTTAGTTTGGAACATGAAAAGCTTCTAGAAGAATTAGGGGTTTAGTGTGGCAGGAAAGCGTCCCCGTCAGGGGTGGGTTTATATGATTAGCCCTTTAAGGATATCTCTCCGATGTGCGTATGGACATCAGCATATTTACAATTTAGATGCTTTGGAAGAAGTAGATTGCCAGACGAGTTCATGTAATCATAAAATCAACTCTAGTAGAGTCTTTCGGGGTACTCATCCTCATAATTATTTGGACAAGTGATGAGTTCCAAGATGAGTCTGGCTTTATTCAAACTTACACAACTATTCCTTTAACTTCACAAACCACCTTTTCAGGTTTGCCAACGACTTATCCTATCACTAACACTACAAAGAATGGTTTAGATAAGAAGTCCTATGCTCTCGTACATCAAGTCTCTACAGTGGATGGGCATTGTTTTAAGGATGCTTCTGGCAATTGGTTAGATCGCATGGGACAGTTAGACCCTACGGATAAAGAAGAGATTGAAAGACGACTGAAATATTTCTTTGAGTTTGATAATAGCCCTGATGAGGATTGGTTCAAGCAAAATGCTTCTCTAGAACTTGTGCAAAAGATTTTTGGCTATTTGCCTACCTCTGAGAAGAACAAAACCTTAGAAACCTTATTAAAAGATCTAGAGTAAGGTTCAATGATAATGACTTTCCCTAAGTATGAGAGCTATAAAGATGGTGAAGTGGTTAGGGGAAATTCCTAGTCTATTCGTAACACTACCTGAGTTTTAAAACGTCTTAGCGACCTTTACTCATGAATGGGCGATACTGGATTCGAACCAGTGACCCCTTCCGTGTGAAGGAAGTGCGCTACCACTGTGCTAATCGCCCGTAGGTTTACGATCATAGCAAAGATTAGCTGGATGTAACCTGCAAACTTCGTTAGATCTCGACTACCTGATTTGTACGTGCGGATTTTTCGGCGGCGCAGCCAACTGCCAGGGCATGCAACGCACTCGCTGGGGTCACATATAAAGGTGCGCCCGCGAACAGATGTGCTAAGACATTCTCGGTATCCTTTTTAAATAACCCTCTAGATGGCTCTGCGGATAAGGTTTCCTCCCCATCGGCAGTAATCAATTTACCTGCTTCTGCTTCAAATAAAATTGCGCCATCACTGCCCTGAATCTCTAGCGATCGCTCGGGTTTCCAAACGCTCTCACCTTTACTGTAGCCAACATCGGCAATCAGCCCATTGGAGAACTGGAGTTGAGCATTACAAACACAGGAAGTGAATTGTTTGGGTAAGTGCAATCCTGCATAGCACAGTTGGCATGAAACGTTCTTGACAAGGCCAAACATGGCGGTGAGTCTGTGAATGCGAGATACTGCTGCGATTAAAGGGAAGCCAAACAAATCGGGCATATACGTCCACTTATCGGGAGCAGGTCTTTGGGGATTTTGCGTCACATAGCGGGCATAGAAAGGCGTGCCAATCTTGGATAGAGATTCTACGGTGGCTTGATGTACTCCACCTAGGAGTTCGATATGCTCGACATGCAGCAGCAACTGCTTCTGTTGGGCTAGTTGTACTAGATCTTCTGCTTCAGCTAGATTGAACGATAGTGGATACTCGACAATCACATGCTTGCCGCATCGTAGGGCTTGGGAGACTACCGTACTGTGGTCGCGATTGATGTTAGCAACAACCACTAGGTCTATATCTGGACGGATAACTAATTCCGACCAATATTCATGGGCTTCCATCCCAAAGGCTTGGGCAATTTCTTTTGCCTTGTCCAGGCTACCAGCGATCGCTTTTAGCTGTACCCTTTTATCTTGCGAAAAAATCTCCGCACGGAGCTTGGCGACAAAACCAGTACCAACAATACCAATTCTCAAAATTTAGTTATCCTGGACTAAGATAGGCGGCGGAGCTTGGATGGGGGTAAACTTAGACGTTTCTTGATCTTGACTCGAAAAATGCGCTTGCCTGCGATCGTATTTGCCCAAACAGCAATTTTATTCCAGACGTTTTCCGAAATGTAGCGATTGCACACGCTAGCTAGGGCAATAACTAGCGCGATCGGGAAAATGGCATCCAAAGAATTACCATCGCGACTACCCACTAATAGGCAGACTACAGAGGTAATCAGGGACGAGACCAGAAGGAACTGGAATTTAGTCATAACTGGGTACTGACCAATAACATAACGGTGCTTAAGTGCCTAAGTATATATTATTCCCTTATTACAGGCTTTAGTTATAGCTCGTTGTATGTTGTACCTTGCTTGGCGATGCTGAGACATTTCTGCGTAGCTATCATCCCTGCTTGTTTCCAGGCCTTAACCATAGCTTCTCCGATCGCTTCAATCTTAGCAGGACTCCCCAATGCTAATAATGTTGGGCCCGCTCCACTGATCACTACTCCATGCGCTCCTTGAGCGATCGCTGCCGCCTGCACTGCTTCCATACCTGGGATTAAGCTTTGGCGATAGGGCTGATGCAGTTTATCTTGCAGGGCAGACTGCAACCAGGCAGGATTAGCATTAACTAAGGCTTGGGTAAGCAATGCTAGATGCGATGCATTGAAAATAGCATCCTTAAGCGCGACTTGTTTAGGCACTACCTGACGAGCTTTAGTTGTAGATAGTTCAAAATCTGGTATGGCAAGGGCGATCGCAATCTCTTTGTGCCAGGGTAGAGTGCAAAATTCCCAAGTGCCGCACTTGGCTGAGGCGATCAGTTGACAACCACCGAGCATAGCTGGGGTAACGTTATCAGGATGTCCTTCCATCTCGATCGCCAAATGTAATAATTCTTTTTGACTGAGCGGTGAGCCCGCTAATAAATTACCGCCCATAATGCCCGCGATGATGGCAGTAGCAGAGCTACCCAAGCCTCTAGCCAGAGGGATTTGCACATCAATGTGGATAGAGATAACCGGTTTAGGCTTACCAATGTGTTCGTAAAACTGCTCTAAACTTTGATAAATCAAATTAGTTTTATTCTTGGCAATTTTGTCGGCAAATGCTCCCGAAGCGGAGATGCGCAATTCATCTGACAGGGCAATTTCAAACTTGTTGTAAAGCGTCAGAGCTGCACCCAAACAGTCATAACCGGGGCCAAGATTAGCTGTAGTTGCTGGTACCGCGATCGCATAAGAGGCCATGGGTTTGAGAAGATCTAAATAACTAACCTAAGATTATTCCAAGCTGGTCAATTTGATCTCAGTAATTTTTGCCAGTAATTTTTGTCAGCAATTTTGTATGTTAGATCCATCACCACCCAAATTCTCCGCGCAACCCACCACAGATTTTCTGAGACTGACTTGCGATCGCCTGGCTCAATATCTCGATCGCCACATACACGATCTCAATATTGCAGAAATCAGCAAGCTCAAAGCACTCCAAACCAAACTAGAACAACCCCAGATCGATCTGGCTGTATTTGGCTTAGTATCGCGCGGTAAAACTGCCACAATCGAGGCACTGCTTGGTAAAAAAATTGGCGCGACGGGCGCAGTGCATGGTATTACCCAAGTTCCCCAAGCTGTGGAATTTAATCTAGGAGGAATAAATGGGAATAGTCAGGTCGATATTTCACAGGAAGAGCGCTCACAAAAGGCGCAACTGAGGCTAATTGACACGCCAGGGCTTGATGAAGTTGATGGCAAGGCCAAAGGTGAATTAGCGAAGCTAAGCGCTCGGCAAGCTGACTTGATTTTGTTTGTGATTGCAGGTGATATGACGCGGTTAGAGCAGGAGATGCTGTCTGAGTTGCGCCTTGCTTTGAAACCAATTTTGCTAGTTTTTAACAAAGTCGATCTTTATCCCGAATGCGATCGCACTGCCATTCATCAGGCCCTGCAAGACGAGCAATTACAAAGTTTAATTTCACCTGATGAAATTATCTTGACAGCCTCAGCTCCACTACCAACCAAGGTACGCCTGGAATATGCAAGCGCGCAAGGTGTGCAGAGTGCGACAGAAATTTGGGAACCCCACCCGCCACAAGTGCAGGCGCTCAAACAAAAGATCCTCGATCTGCTTAACCAGGAAGGTAAAGCCCTGTTAGCGATTAATGCGCTCAGAGCTTTGGCCGAAGTCCAGGATGAAGTCACTGATAGAAATCTGCAAAAAATGCCCCGTCTGCGTAGCGTGTCTGCGCTTGTATTTGCGATTGAAGCGATCGCCCTGGGCTTTGCCCCATCATTCTGGTTAGATACCGCGATTAGTGATGCCATCAACCTGCTTGTCGCACTTTTGTGGACGCAAAGACTACCTTTATCAAATCCAGCATTATGGCTAGGCGCAATTTTGGGCAATGCTCTCCTAACTGCCACCTGGGGACTTGAAGCCCAGCTAACTCAGATTGCTTGGGTGGCGATCGCCATTCCATTTATGCTCCAGAACCTTCAGCTAGATGTGCGTCGCTATAGTGGCTGGGGTAAAAACGGAGCTAGATCCCTAATGCAAGATATTTTGCAGCAATTACCAGATAACTCCATTCTCAGTCGCATAGCGTTGATGCTAAAATCGGCAGTTGCCACTAAATAAACTATTTATATGACCGAGCTACCTAACGATCTGTCTATTCTGAAAGTACTCGCTCCCATTCAAGATCCGCAGCAAGGTCGCAGCTTGGTGGAGCTAAACATGATTCGCGATGTCGTGGTGAAGCCATCCGGCGTAGTTAGCTTTACCCTAGTACTGGCGAATCCCAACAGCCCCCAGCGTGACGATCTACTCGATCGCTGCAAAACCGCAATTAAAGCTCTTGATGGTGTGACTGATGTGTGGGCTAAGGTAATTGCTGACAATCCCGCTCCAGCGGCAGCTCCACCCAAACCCAGTAGCGATCGCACCGCCATTCCAGGGATTAAACATATTATTGCCGTCTCTAGTGGTAAGGGTGGCGTCGGCAAAACTACGGTATCGGTTAATTTGGCAGTTTCCCTGGCGGATATGGGAGCCAAAGTCGGCATTCTTGACGCCGACATTTATGGGCCAAACGTGCCTTTGATGCTGGGTATGGACGATTTTAGATTTACAGCCGAGCACATTAGCACCGATGCCAATGGGGTAGATGTAGTAGAGCCCGCATTTAATTATGGCGTTAAGATCGTGTCGCGAGCATTTACGCACGGACACCAACCTTTGCCGTGGCGCGGGCCCATGTTGCACGGTATTATTCGGCAGTTTCTCACCCAGGTGAATTGGGGCGAACTCGATTACTTGATTGTGGATATGCCGCCTGGTACTGGCGATGCCCAAATGTCACTAATTCAGTCCGTACCGCTGGCAGGGGCAGTGATCGTGACCACACCACAAAATGTTTCGCTGCTGGACTCGCACAAAGGTTTGCAGATGTTTGAGAATATGGGCGTTCCCATTCTGGGCATTGTGGAGAATATGAGTTACTTCATTCCACCCGACATGCCAGACAAGCAGTATGACATTTTTGGCTCCGGCGGTGGCACCAAGACGGCATCTGAGTTAGGTGTGGCTTTATTAGGTTGCATTCCTCTAGAAATTGGTCTGCGTGAAGGCGGCGATCGCGGCGTGCCAATTACGCTTAGCCATCCCGAATCTGCTTCTGCCAAAGCCTTGCGTGAGGTTGCCAACACCGTTGCGACCAAAGTAGTCAATGCAGCTTTAGCTTAAAATACCAGGCACTTTCGCAACTTTAATCAACCAGAGACGAGCGATCGCACTTTTCGCTTTCTCTTGCTTTGTATAATTAGACACAAAAAACACTGGCATGCAAACACATTATTGAAGAGCAGTAAGGTACAGCAATCTTTACCCCCACCTGCGTCTTGTCGGCAACACCGATAGCTGTCTCGATTGTGCCTAAAAGCATCAAACTCTGCAGTGGTGAGGTTGCTAGTGCTTCAAATCTAATTAACTATTAGGAGTTCTCGTGCCAAGAAGAATTTGCGTGTACTTATTCCTGGTGTTTTCGTTCTTTTCCATAACACTACCAGCATGGGCGCAAAACGCACCGGCTGCCCCTCCCCCCGATCCAATTCAAACTCTAACTACAGCAGTCACTAATGCTCAAGTCAGTGCTGACACAGCATTCATGCTAATTGCCTCAGCTTTAGTGTTGCTGATGACGCCTGGATTAGCTTTCTTTTATGGTGGGTTCGTAAAGTCCCGCAATGTGCTCAATACCATGATGATGAGCCTGGTGATGATGGCTGTCGTGGGAGTAAGCTGGATTTTGTGGGGCTATAGCTTTGCCTTTGCTCCCGGCTCCTCATTTTTTGGCGGCTTCCAATGGTTGTTCCTCAATGGTGTGGGACTAGAGGCCACAGACTATCTCAAGGGTTCTTTACCTGAAAATGTCACAACCTATGCCGGGACTATTCCGCACCAGGCATTCATGGTCTATCAGCTCATGTTTGCTGTCATTACACCAGCGCTGATTTCTGGTGCGATCGTCGAACGACTTAGCTTCAAGGCTTATTTCTGGTTCATGCTGTTGTGGTCAACAATCATTTACTGCCCGCTCGCCCATATGGTATGGGCAAAGGGTGGATTTTTAGGCTTATACGGTGGCATGGGTGCACTTGACTTTGCTGGCGGCACAGTAGTGCATATCAGTTCCGGTGTGTCTGCACTCGTCGCTTGCTTAGTACTAGGACCTCGTAAAAGTTTTCCCCAGCAACCAACTATTCCCCATAACGTACCTTTTATCTTGATTGGGGCTAGCTTGCTGTGGTTTGGCTGGTTTGGCTTTAATGCGGGAAGCGCTTTAGCTTCTGGTTCGCTAGCAACCGTGGCATTTGTCGCTAC
Source organism: Rhizobium sp. Q54 (assembly GCA_943367755.1). GTDB lineage: Bacteria > Cyanobacteriota > Cyanobacteriia > Pseudanabaenales > Pseudanabaenaceae > PCC-6802. Next base: position 22,038 of record CALRKB020000014.1, read on the forward strand.
CAACTCTGGTGCTGCTGCTGCTGCCCTTACTTGGATTATCCTTGAATGGCTACTCCGTGGTAAACCTACTGCGGTTGGCATTGCTACTGGCTTAGTGGCTGGCTTGGTGGGCATTACCCCTGCTGCCGGGTTTGTCACTCCCCTATCGGCTTTATTTATTGGCTCTATCACTTCTGTTGTCTGTTTCTTTGCAGTCAGCCTCAAGGCTAAGCTACAGGTAGATGACTCCCTTGATACCTTTCCTGTTCATGGTGTAGGTGGAACTTTTGGAGCGATTCTGACTGGCATATTTGCCACAAAGTTGGTCAATAGCGCTGGCGGTAACGGCCTGCTGTTTGGCGAAACTGGCAAATTATTTGAGGGCAACGATCCTGGACAGGTCCTCAAGCAGCTTGCAGCTGTAGGAATTACCTATGTCATGGCTGGCGTTGGTACATTTATTATCCTCAAGGTCTTAGATGCGCTGGTCGGTTTACGCGTGAAACCAGAGGTTGAAGACCAGGGTCTAGATATCTGCGAGCATGGTGAGGAAGCCTACGGCCAAGAATTTATGGGTGGCTATAATCTGGCTGGTCGAGAAGAGTAACAATCGCGGTGATAGTTTGCACTCGCCGCAACTACACATATCCCTAGGCTGGTGAAAATACTATCTACATCTTCTAGGGATATAGATTAGATCATAGGAAGACATGGTGAAACCGTCTTTAGGTTTTAGCACAGTTATAACGATCGCCATTGTCCTTACAAGCGCGATCGCTGCATTCTCACAGCGTAGGGAAACATTGCAGCACGGCACTTTATGGCGCACACTGCGATTTGATGGGATAGAGCGAACTTATCGCGTTCACGTCCCCCTCAAGTACGATGGCAAGCAGAAAGTTCCTATTGTGATCGTACTGCACGGCTTCGGAGGTAATTCCAAAAATGTTTTAGAACAGGGAAAATGGATTGAGAAGTCTGAGAAAGAAGGCTTTTTAGCGGTAGGGTTGGATGGTATGCTTAAGCATCCTACACAGCGAGAAAGTTTCCTGAGCAATCCGCGTTCTTGGAATAGTGGCGGTCTCACTCACAACCGTGAGAATAAGGCAGATGATGTGGGTTTCGTAAATGCTGCCATAGATCGGGTGCGCTCAGATTTCTCAGTAGATGCAAACCGCATTTATGTAACTGGTTTCTCCAACGGAGCTGCAATGGCGTTTCGAGTTGGTGCAGAATTGTCAGATCGCATCGCGGCGATCGCGCCCGTAGCCAACTCTTTTTTATCGAATAGCGATCGGCTCAAGTATCCTGTGGCATTACTGATGATTTGGGGAACCGCCGATCCGCTCAGCCCAATTAATGGAGGGCAAGTGAGAAGGTCTGGACAAATCGCATTTAGACCTAGTGCGATCGATTCCTGGCAGAAGTGGGGGCAGCTTTTGCATTGCTCGCTTATTCCCCAAACTATCTACGATCGCAACGGTGTCAAGGGACAAAAATTCACCTCCTGTAGTGCAAACTCAGATGCAGCCTTTTATAGGATTGATGGCATGGGTCACAACTGGCCTGGGGGTAGGAATATGCTTCCGGAAAGGATTGTTGGCCAAAAATCTAATGCTATTGATGCGACTGACCTGATCTGGGAATTCTTTACACAGCATCCGCGACGTAGTTAGCAATTCACTCTCGATCCTGAAAGAGATTGAGCTACTGCCAAAGGTTTACCTGAGTCTTGGGGCAATTACGTGTCGATCGACACCATAAAGCTTAGCGGCGGATGACATTTGTAGCTGTAATAATTTATCTGCACCGAGTTCCTGAGCCTGGTGTGGTTTAGTGAGGTGTTGACCTGGAATACATCTGATGATTTCATCTGCTACTGCCTTAGCGAGTAATGGTGGTACTGAGTTGCCAATTTGCCGAAATCCATGCCATTTCGTGACATGAAAGCGAAACCAATCGGGGTAGGAGTGCAGTCTGGCTGCTTCACGCACCGTAATGCATCGCGGTTGGAATGGATGGATGGGACGGGGTGAGGTAAAAGCCCCTCGGTTACTTGCTGTACCTGCTCTGAGCGTATTACAGATGCCATCGGGAGCCAGTTTGAGAAATCGACTGATGGGTTCTGTTTTCCCTGGAATAGTAGCCGTAAATCGCCCGATTGACTCTGCTGTATGTTTAGTCCGCGCACTAGCTGTGAGTATGCTGGCGTCATAGGCGCGGGCATAGGAATAATCGCACTCTAGGGTTGACAATCCTCGTAAAATCGCACTGTAGTTGCTTGGTTGACCGTAGGTTGCAATGCACCATTCCCGATCGCTCAGTTCGGGATAATTTTCCACTTCCGGCAGATCGGCGATCGCCTCGCGAACAGTGGGACAAGTTGGCAGATGAATTAATTCCTGAGATGATAGTTTGTTGGATAAAGGTGGCTTGGCGATCGCTTTGGGATAATCAGGTAAAGTCAGACCTTGACGGCATCCTAGTAAAAATAATCTCTCTCGATGCTGCGGTACACCATAATGACAGGCATTAAGCACACGATAGGGATATCTAATTTCATAGTCTTTGTGCTCAAACGCCGCGATCAGTTCATCCAGAAATTGCTTGTGATTGCCAATTGTCAAACCCTTCACATTTTCCATGACAAAATATTTGGGCTGCAATTCCATCACCAACCGCATAAAGTGCGATACCAGAGAGTTGCGCGGATCGTCGAGGGCGCGTTTACCAATCAATGAAAAACCCTGGCAAGGGGGGCCACCACATACGACATCAATCTCGCGATCGCCAATCCCTGATAATTCCCTAATTTCTGCACCCGTAATATCAACTACAGAAGCGCAAATTACCTTCCAGAAAGGGAAGTTAAACTCGTGGGTACAGGCATGAATAGGATCGATCTCGACAGCAGCTACTACATCAAATCCTGCTTGCTCGAAGCCCAGCGTCATACCACCAGCTCCGGCAAACAAGTCAACTGCGATTGGACGTTTTGTAGCCCTCATTTAACTCAGATAACTATAAAATCAACCACTGACTGAGAAGCGTCGGACAGCTAAGAGGCTACCGAGCACACCGACGGTGGAACCAAATAATAACAGGATCGCAGGTAACAGGAATTGTAAGCGCGGATCGGCAAGCAAGCCTACAGTGAGAGATTTAATCAGCTCTGGTTGGTTAATAATTGCATTGGCCAGAAAATTTAAGATCGTAGTAAGCATGGCGTAGGCGATCGCTGCACCTGCAATACCAAACACCACACCTTGCAGGACAAACGGAAAATAAATCCAGGTTGCCGTCGCCCCCACTAACTGCATCACTTCGATTTCCCGCCGCCGCGCTAAGACGATCAGACGAATCGTGGTCGTAATCACGGCGATCGAAATGGCTGTGAATATGCTTGTGACGATCGTGCCGATACTAGTCATAGCTTTGCGCAATTCTGCCAGGCGATCGACCACCTCATTGGTATACCAAACTTCGTTGATGCCCTTCAATCCCGAAATCCGTTTTGCCACGTCGGGTACGCGATCGGACGATACCGTGCGTACCTTAAACTCATCCACGAGGGGATTACCACCCAATTGCTGTGTTGCTGCCCCCAATTCAATTTTGCCCAGATCGTTGAGCATATTTTCCCAGGCCACATCCTTAGGAATCAGGTGGATCGCTGCCACGCCATCCACTAACATCAGTCGCGGTTGGAGGACTTCAGCACTGGCATCTTCATCGAGATAAACAGATATTTCTAACTGGCTACCCATCTGCCCTAACAAACCCTCTAACTGCCAGGAGACTTGCAAACTAGCGCCAAATAGAAACAGCAATACTGCGACGGTACTGACAGCCGCCCAGTTCATCCACCCACCGCGCTTTAAGCCCAAAATGGTTTCTTGTAGCAGGTAGTCTAATTTGGTCAGCAGCCGGGATATATTTTTGCGATCGATCATGGTTTGACCCCGTAAATATAGCCATCTTTGAGTTGTGCTACCGAATGATTTGCCGCACGCACCAACTGTTCGTCATGGGTAGTCATCAGAATTGTCACACCAAAGGAGTTAAGCTTTTTGAGAATTTTAATTACTTGCCAAGCATTATCAGGATCGAGGTTACCAGTGGGCTCGTCGGCTAGTAATAAGGGCGGTGTATTGACGATCGCCCTGGCAATACTAGTGCGTTGCTGCTCACCACCGGATAATTCCTCAGGGAAACAATCTGCCTTACTAGTGAGGCCAACCATTTTTAATGCAGGCATGAGGCGGCGTTGGATTTCCGCTTTAGAGAATCCCTGTGCCATCAGCACAAATGCCACATTTTCGGCGACAGTGCGGCGCGGTATGAGTTTGTAGTCCTGAAATACAATGCCAATACTGCGTCGCAACATGGCCAGACCATTGCCCTTCAACCCCTTGAGATTAAAGCCATTGACGAATACATCGCCATCAGTAACCTGCTCGGCACCATAGAGCAGTTTTAATAAAGTCGATTTCCCCGAACCTGAATGCCCCGTTACGAACAGAAAATCGCCCTTAAGTAGCTCTAAGCTAATACCCTTAAGCCCCTCAAATCCGTTGGCATAGGTTTTGTGCACATCCTCGATTCTGACTACTACCTGTCTACCTTCTGCCGTGTAATTAGTCTTAGGATCGGGAGGTATTTCCTTTTGCTGACGAAATTTGAGCGGGAGTTTGAGCATGAATAAAGCCGAAGGCGATAAATTTTAGATGATTAATTTTTAATGCAATTGTGGTGAGAATACCTCATTGCCGCTAAAGATGAAACCCCCACATTTTTGAAGCAGATATCTCAAGCATTTGAAAGTATTTTCATCAAAAGGCTTTCGGTAGTCCTGCCTGTTTGAGTACCACATTTGCTGTATGCCGCGATAATAGCAGCATCAACTGACTCCGTGGGCGCGCTCGGCAAAAAGCTGATTTGCTGCCACCAGTTCAGGAATCATAACCCGCAATTTAGGGATCAGTACCTCCAGCGTTTCAGCTTCAGTGACGAGTCCTGGTACAGCATCGCTCGTAGCTACCCAAACCGATGCCTCTTCATCCCAAAAAGCTTCTACCACAAACATAATTTCTGGATCTGCCGTCAACATGTTGTCTTTCTCCTTCGCTAGCGCCACCTGCAAGTTTTTGGTAGAGATATCCCCCCGATGTTAGGCTATGTTCCTTTCGCTAGATCTGGGAAAGCCTCGGCAACAGCAGGATGCACGATCGCACCGCCTTTAACATTCAGTCCTTTTGCCAGTGCAGGGTTGAGATCCAGGGCATCTATACCGCGATCGCTAAGCAACTGTACATAGGGGAAAGTGGCATTTACCAACGCCTGCGTCGATGTCCACGGTACGGCACCAGGCATATTCGGCACGCCGTAGTGCAATACTCCTGCAAATTCGTAGACAGGATGACTATGGGAAGTAGGATGCATGGTTTCAATGCAGCCACCCTGATCGACGGCAACATCAACGATTACAGAATGCGATCGCATCTGACCCACCAGTTGCTTTGATACCAATATGGGTGCCCGACTGCCCGTCACCAGCACTGCGCCCACGACTAAATCCGCATCTTTCACAGCCTCCGCAATATTACTGGGGTTGCTATACAGCAGTTCCACCCGCGAGCCAAAGATCGTCTCTAATTCGCCTAAGCGCGCCAAACTAACATCGAGAATTTGTACTCTTGCGCCTAGCCCAACAGCCATCCGTGCCGCTTCTGTGCCAACTACACCACCGCCGATTACAGCTACGCGCCCCGGACGCACACCAGGAATTCCGCCCAACAACACACCGCTCCCGCCCTGCTGCTTAGTCAAGAAATGTGCGCCAAACTGCACCGATAATCGCCCCGCTATGATGCTCATGGGTGTGAGCAGTGGTAACTGACCATTTGCTAGCTGTACGGTTTCGTAGGCGATGCAGGATGCACCAGATCGCATTAAGGCAGCGGTTAATTCGCGATCGGCAGCTAGATGTAGGTAAGTAAACAGGATCAGGCGATCGTGTAGCAAGCCATACTCAGATGGCAAAGGCTCTTTGACCTTGACCACCATATCCTGGGCATAAATTTCCTCCGCACTATCGGCGATCGCCGCTCCAACTTCTTCATAATCACGATCGGAGAAGCCTGCACCAATACCTGCGCCTGTCTGTACCTTCACCGTATGGGAACGTCCTACTAAACTTGCGATCGCAGCAGGAGTAAGACCAACGCGAAACTCCTGGTTCTTAATTTCTTTTGGGATACCGATTTTCATGCAGTTATTAGTTCTCCATCTTCCCTCTTCGATCTTGCTTCGTTACTCATTAAATGTCTCTTTCAACACCGTCCGAGCAGCAAGTTGACTGCGGGTAGAAGAGAGAATCTCAGCTTCGCGGCGCAATCTAGCAGCAGTATTCTGGGTTTCTAGCAAAGCCTGTTGCTCGCCACTAGCACCGTGAAAATTACTGGCAATCCAGTATGACAGTTCGATGGGGCTGCGTGGAATCTGGGGTAGTTCGATCTCCTGCTCGGTCAGTTTTTGCGATAACCGCACGACATCATCTAGTAGTTCGCGCACCTCAGTTGCGAGCAAATAAGGACTGTCATCGCTAGGCTCATCCTCGATAAACTCTACTAACCCAACACGATAGGGAGTTTCGCGCGTGTACTCCAGTACCCGAAACCGTTGCTGCCCAACTGCGAGAATTTTAAAGCGATCATCGGGGAGACGGTGGTATTGCAAAATCTTGGCAGCACAGCCTATATCCATAGGTTTCCCCCTTTCCGAGTCCCACATTAGTACTCCAAAAAAGCGATCGCCTTCGAGTACGGTGTTGATCATCATGCGGTAGCGAAATTCAAAGATATGTAATGGCAGTGACTGACTGGGAAATAGCACTACCTCTGGCAATGGGAATAACGGTAATTCTCTAACTGTTAGATAGGGGGATGTAGTCATTGCTCGTGCGTGTTATGGAGTGTAAAGCGTTACCTTAGCCTAACATTCCTGGCTCTTGCTTGGCTTATGCTCTTGTTAAGTGCGATCGCATTAACACTGATGAACGCTTAGCTCTCGCGACTCCGAATTCGCTGCCAGTACTTAGCATCCTCGATCGCCGGACGCAACTGCTCGTAGAGTTGCCGCACGTTCAAGGGCAAGCGTTCCAGGTATAGCATCGGTGAACTTTTATCTTGGGTGTATAGCACCATATTACCCGTTCCCATCAGGCGCTGACCAAAGGGCTTTTCGAGCTTAATATCATCAATTAGGTATAGTTCCAGCGTATCGGTTCTACGGGACAGTAAACCTGTTTCGATCACAATCCGCTGCGATGTGATCAGGTAGTGGGTAGAAATGGTGCGAATCCAGAAATATAGCGCTCCTATCCCCAAAGTAATAATCGACAACAATAGCCTTGGCAAGCTACCAATTACCGCAGGGCGACCATCATAAAATATTGTTTCTGATCGATCCGATCTATCGGATCTAGGAGTATCGCTATACATCGCTGCTGATATTTAGGAGGTTTCTCATTAAAAATCTACCCCACCCTAACCCTCCCCTTGCAAAAGGGAGGGAATTAGATTTCTGGTGTTCCCCCTATCCTGCAGGAAGTCGCTTCGCGTCTAGTGCACGGGGGAATTAAAGGGGGTAAAAAATTAGCCACGCAGTTTCTGCGCCCACACTCGCGTGGGCATACCCCATACATAGATAAAGCCCTCGGCAGCTTTGTGATCGAATTGATCGGCGGAGGTATAGGTGGCCAGATCCTCGTCGTAGAGGCTGTTGACAGATTTGCGTCCCACAATTGTGGCATTGCCCTTCAGGAACTTGATGCGTACCACGCCGGACACGCGTTCTTGACTGCTTTTGATGAAAGCATCAAGGGCAGCTTTAAGAGGGCTATACCAAAGACCGTTATAGATCATCTTGGCGTAGGTATCTTCGATGCCGCGCTTGTACTGCGCCAGGTCTGATGTGAGCGTAAGACTTTCAAGATCGCGATGAGCTTGGATTAGTACCAACATTGCTGGGACTTCGTAGATTTCCCGTGATTTAATTCCCACTAGGCGATTTTCCACCATATCAATGCGGCCAACCCCGTTATTGCCAGCGATCGCATTCAGTTCAGTAATCAACTCCACTGGTGACATGGCTTTGCCATCGATCGCCACAGGATTACCACGCTCAAAGGCAATTTCCGTATATGTGGGCTCGTCAGGCGTATCGGCGATCGCCTTGGTGAGTGCATAAATTTCTTCGGGTGGCTCATTCCAGGCATCTTCGAGTACACCCGCTTCAATACTGCGTCCTAGCAGATTGCGATCAATGCTATAGGGAGAAGATTTCTTCACAGGTGAAGAAATACCGAATTTCTCGCCATAGGCAATGGTTTCTTCGCGGCTCATACCCCATTCTCTGGCTGGTGCCAAGACCTTGAGATCGGGGTTGAGCGCGGCGATCGAGACATCAAAGCGTACCTGGTCGTTACCTTTGCCCGTACAACCGTGGGCTACGGCATCAGCACCATATTCGGCGGCGGCTTCCACTAGGATTTTGGCAATTAAAGGTCGCGCCAAAGCCGTAGAGAGAGGATAGCGGCTTTCATAGAGGGTATTTGCCTGGATGGCAGGGAAGGCGTAGTCGGTGACAAACTCCGTTGTTACATCCCTAACTAAAGAAACTTCTGCTCCCGATGACAGTGCTTTGAGGCGAATTGGTTCTAGCTCATCTCCTTGACCGAGATCGGCAGCCAGAGTAATTACTTCTTTAACGCCCCATTCCTGTTTGAGATAGGGAATACATACTGATGTGTCTACTCCACCAGAATAAGCCAACACAACTTTATCTGCTCTACCCATTAATCTCTCCTAAAATTCTTAGTTCAGCTATTAGTTCCCTGAGGGACAAGTTTTGGACAAGTATTTTTTCAATGAATAAATATAGCCGCTAAACTCGCCCGTACATTAAATCAATTACTGTTCGCTGATTACTGTTCACTGATTACTGTTCACTGATTACTGTTCACTGTTCACTGAAAAAAAGTAGCCCGGGTACTACGCCTATCTCAAGCATCCCTTAGTGCTGCTGTCTTCCGACCCTGACACAGTTCGGGCGTTGAAATCGCATAGATCCAGGCCATCTATAGCCTAGCATTAACCAGTCACTAAAGCGCTAGGAATAGATCGCCAATTTGTAATCTCGTCCCGTTGGCAAAGTCCCAACCGGTTTGCGATCGCTTGCCAGCAGGCTGGACTTCCTTAACTAGCAGCAATCCTGTGCCAGTCTGTACCACAAACCCAATATTTTTGAGCAACTCAACTACCGCTCCGGTGTTATGCATCGCCGTAGTCGGAGCATCCAGTACTTCCGTCGCTGTGATTTTGAGGCGTAGATCCCCATAGTTGGTATAGCAATTAGGATAAAAGCCTCGAATTTGGTTATTTAGTGCGATCGCGCTGTTTGTCCAGTCCAATTGCCAATCGGCTTTAGATACAATTGACACATAGGTGGCAAGATTGTTGTCTTGAGGCTCAGGGGTGATCTCATCAAGTTGTCGGAGTGTCTGGATTAACAGATCTGCACCTAAGATGGCTAACTTCTGCGATAGGGTTTCCGCATTGTCATCTGGAGCAATATCCAGACTAGCCTTCAGCAACATCGCGCCCGTATCGATTCCTGCATCCATCTGCATGGTGGTAATGCCTGTAGTGGTTTCTCCATTGGCGATCGCCCACTGTATTGGTGCAGCCCCGCGATATTTAGGTAGCAGCGAACCGTGGACATTAATACAACCGTGTTTTGGTAGATCGAGAATTGATTGGGACAAAATCTGGCCGTAGGCCACCACCACAAACACATCGGCATTGGCCTCTGCTAGTTCAGTCAGGGTAGCAGCATCCTTCTTCAGGCGTTCTGGTTGCCAAATCTTGAGGTTGGGGTGTTGTACAGCAAGTGCTTTTACGGGTGAGGGAGTAGTCTGATTGCCCCGTCCCCGCCGCGTATCCGGTTGCGTGACGACACCGATGACATCAAAATCTGGCTCTGCTAGCAATTTAGCAAGCGTGGGTACGGCGAAATCCGGTGTACCGAAGAAAACTACGCGCATAGGATCTGATTGCTCCCAAACAAAATTAAATTTTTGATAATTGCTATATTTAGGTCACAGGTTCATAACCTGTTGTATTGCTGGCTCGACTTATCCAGTCTAATGAGCAAATGTATGAATACCGTAGTTTTAAATCTAGATCCAGTAGTTCATTTAACTGATGAACAGTTTTATCAACTGTGCATGGCAAATCGGGATCTGAAACTAGAACGCAATAAAAAAGGAGAATTAATCCTTGTGTCACCCGTGGGTGGAGAAAGCGGAAATCAGGAAGCAGACCTGATCGTTGACGTAGGAAATTGGAACCGCCAAACTCGGTTAGGTAAGGTTTTTAGTTCCTCCACGATTTTTTGCCTGCCCAACGGGGCCGAACGATCTCCTGATGTTGCCTGGGTGCAGCTAGAGCGCTGGGAGGCTCTGACTCCAGAACAGCGAGTCAAGTTTCCGCCATTGGTACCAGATTTTGTAATTGAGCTACGATCGCAGACAGATCGGCTAAAACCGTTGCAGGAAAAGATGCTGGAGTATCGAGAGAATGGCCTACGCTTAGGTTGGCTGATCGATCCGCAGGGGCGACAGGTAGAAATTTATCGCCCTGGAAAACCTGTGGAAGTTGTCATGCTTCCAGCCAAACTCTCTGGTGAAGCGGTTCTACCTGGATTTGTGTTGACTTTGCCGTAAAGCCGTAAATTACAGACTTGATTGATTCCACCTTTTTGCCAGTAATCTCGTTTTTAGCCCCGCCTCGATCGCTTCTAATACTCTAGTCATACCTGTGGTATTGATGATTTCCGGTGTTTTACTTGCGCGCTTACAGGTTTCAATCGCTCTTTCCGTCAGTGAATGACTGGCATATCCCGTTACGATCAAGACAATATCCGCACTGCAAATATGGCTTTCGCCTTGGGCAGCTAGTTGCAGACCACCCTGTTCTGTACACCAGATTAAGTTAATTTCGGAGTCGCGCAGGCGATTTTTGACCGCTGTTTCCAGACGATCGTGCCCGCCAAAAATCACTACCTTCCCGCGTAGATCGGTGTAGAGGCTAGGTCTTTTCTCGGATTTGCGGTGTCGCGTTGATGGTTGCACGTCCGGCGCGCGATCGACACGGGAGCGATTTTCTAAGGCTTTGTTGTATATAAAGTTGAGGGTTTGTTCGTGGCTGCCGCGCAGTTTTGCCACGGGGCCTTCTTCACTAAAGGTATTAATTTGCCCGATTAAAGCTTCTACCACTTCCTCAAGTGCGCCTATAACCTTGAGATCGCTTATATACCCGCGTATGGCGATCGCAGCATCGGTGGCACTAAAAAAGTCTCGCTGAGTTTCCACCATTTCCACAAGATCTGCCTTCAGTTCGTGTCGCCATTGTGTAGTTTGTACAGCTATTCGTTCGTCTAATATGCGTTCTTCTTGCAGGATAAACTGGCGATCGGCTACCTGAGCTGCCAGAATTGGTGCTTCGGCCATTTCTTTCCTAATATCTTCGGCTTTCTGCTTCAGCATTTGTCTGGTAATGCTGTCATTCACATCTTCAAGCTCAAACTCTTGGAGCATGTGCTCTACTTTTTCTAATAAGGGTTTGAGCCTGCTCTCAATTTGAGTCACAGCCTCCTGTACCTGGCGATCACGCTGTTGTTGCAATCGTTTTTGCTCTAGTTCGGCTTTGGCTGACAACAACAAGTGACCAACTGAGTCTTCTAGCTCATCTAGTTCAAAAATATCCATAACGTTTGAGTGGCACAATTTCTTCATCCACTTACGTTAGCAGAAATGGCGATCGTCATTTAGGGGCTACTAAGCCTGAAAAATTTTTAGGTAATATGATTGTTTTAAAAAGGCTTTAATAACTACAACATAAACCTGAAGCAACTGCAAAACAATCCAATGCCGATCGCAGTTCTTCACCTCTCTAATATCCACCTGGGTAGCACTACCCACGGACGAGTTAACCCCAATTTAACTATGCTATTAGCCATCGGAACACTCCCAAGCAATCCACAAAAATAAAAAGCGCCCCCGAATAGACAACCATCGTTCGGTCTACTAGCAAGAAGCTAGCTGTTAGCATCTGAAACGAACTCGCAGCCAACCCAATGAATCCATATCCACTGAGAGAAGTATTTGATGCTAGCAAAATCCCGCCAGCGATCGCACATGCACTACTCGACCATTTGAGAATTTTAGCGAGTCTCTCTTTCTGGTGCGATCGCTTACGTCGGTTAGTCTCTCGCTGCTTAAGTTCATTTACTCCCATAATTTGGCTCAGATCTTTGAGTCCGCCAAAGAGCATGATGATCGGAATTTGTGCTGTTGGGGGAAACGATCTCAACTTCTGTAAAACCTCGAAACAGTTGATCCCAGAAAGCATCGATCCCATCAGAATTAAGTCTGGCATGGTTTCTGCGGCCAGGGTCAGTCCGGCTAGGCTATTATAGGCAGTCGCCACTTCAACGAGATTGCCACAAGTGTCGTCGATCAACTTTTTTGCCAATGATGCATCTGGATCGATCACCAAAATCTGCTTTCGAATTGAGGTGGAATGCATTAGTCTTTGACTCCTAATATTGGATTTCGATCCAACGCAGTCGATTCACTTTTGTCAGATTTTGCCAACACAGCGATTCCAGCGATCGCTGTCCCTGCTAATCCCATTCCAGTCAAAAATTTTCCATTTTTGTCCGAATTCGTGACTAAGATGGTGACTCCAATAATTCCGCCAATTGTTGCGATAAAGATAGGGATTAAGGAATGTATGAGTTTAGGAGTGATAGATTTCATCAGGTTTAACTTGCTCGAACTTCATATATTCATCAAACTCCACTACTAACTGAGTTCAAACCTGAGGATGACTGAATTGTTTCTGACTTGTGACTACTTTTGTTTTAACTTTTACCGTGTAAGATTGGGACATTGGTTATGAGAGGCTACATACCTAGATCTCTCACCTCGGCACCAAAAATTTTGAGAAGACGATCGCCGCTAAGATTTGGTTATATGCAACCTACAAGTAAGAGATCGCACTCTTGAGAACAGACATCGCACCCTGATTAAGCTTCATCCATGAGCGATCGCACTTTTAACACAGTCCCTACAAGATTAGTGATTGCCCTAGTACCGCTGTGCGGAATTCACTCATTCAAAATTCAAAAAGCTTACTTCATAGAATTTTCAATGATGCTGTAGACTGAAGGGCTTCCTGGAGGGTATGGTTGCTTTATTTACGCGCCCCATGTACTAGCTAATATACCTCATCATGAGATCCCAAATTTATAAGTAATATCGCTTCTTCTATATCTTCAGGATTTTCCACAAATTCAAACAAAAGACGATAACTATAATCAATTGAACATGACCAGATATTTGATAAATCGCCTTTAAGCTTGTGGGTGTGTAAGCTAGGATGAAAGGGATCTTCGGCTAATTGGCGTAATGTTTGTTCAATTAGCGGTCTAAGATTCGGGTTTTTACGGATTAGACGTTTAAAAGCACGAAGGGATTTGGGTGTCCAACCGATTTTCATGGTTGATCTAATTGTGCTAAGAATTGATCAACTGAGCCAAATTTTACGTTTCCTTCAGCAAATTCTTGTTTGATTGCGCTAACTTCTTGGTATAAGTTAGTTCGTCGCCGTTCTTGTAATCGTTTTTGCAGGATATCGAGCAAGATTTCTTGATCTTCTAAGGGTAAACTTTCTACTGATTCAATGGCTTGCTGAAATGCTGATGTTTTCATCGCTTTCTTGGTGGTTTGAATTTGCTTACCATTTTATCTTTATTTGTTGGGTTTCGTTGCCTTTCCTCAACCCAACCTTGTAGATTGAGCGATCGCACCCTTATCAACCGTCCTACATGAGCGATCTCATTCCTTTCAACGCAGTCTCTACAAAATTAGCGATCGCACTCTTGAGAACAGACATTGCACCCTTATCAACCTTCCTATGAGCGATCGCCCTGTAACCCAGTCTCTACAAAAATCGCATTTAGACGAACGAATATCGTAAGCTCATCAATCATCATTCATGGGCGATCGCACTATAAGAACTGTAGAGTCATCCTTAAGAGCATAGGATACGACACAAAATATCTGCGACTGAGGCTTGAGTCTCTGATGTGAGAGATCCTAACTCACGCCGAATCAGGGATTGACGGAGGGTTACCAGATGATCGAGACGTAAGGTTGATGCTTGCCGAAGACCACTATTAACGAAGTCTAGATGTTCCGGTTGCAGAATAATATCTGTGTTGAGAGGTGCTTCAGGAATGCGACTGGTGATGAGTGCGAAAATGATGTGCTGATAAGTGCCGATCGCATCTGTTAAACAGTAGGCGGGACGGACTTTGCTGGAAGATAGATCGTCAAAGGGAAACTGAATCAGAACAACCTTACCCTTCATAGTTTACGGGTTGCCCATCTTCGAGAGTATAAATGTTTTCTTCTGGATCGTGCAGGAAAGCGAAACTAGGGTTGGTTGAGATCGCACCTAACCAAGTTTGCTCGTTGAGATCGTCCTCTTCTGGTATCAACAGGATAACGCGCACACGACTGGGTTTGTCTTGGGGGAGGGGACAATCGAGCTGGATTTGGCCTTGTGTATTTAAGATACCTGTGGTTTCGATCGCGCGCATGGTTGCAGACGGAAAGAGTAGTTTAATTTCATCGTAACACCTAAGAACCAAAGATAGTGTTGAGTTGAGGTAACGAAACCCAACCTACAAAGATCTGCGATCGCACTAATGTGGTTTAGTCAAATGCACGATCGATTACTGCCGAATGAATCCTAAATAACGCCACGGGGAGTTATATGAGAGGATTAAACCTTCATCGGTTACACTGTATTCTCGCACTTGTTCTAGTGCCTGAAAATAGTTGCTCTCCTGTGTGAGTATCTCTTCACTACCCGCTATTTTTGTAAGGGTTATCTTCTCAATCTTGATTTTGCCAGAAGTTCGATCTGGTGATTCAACTGTGTAACTAGTACTGTATTGATTGATGCCTCCACTGCCACTAAGCTTGCCATCCTTAAATTCGGCGCTAATTTTGGTGTTTGGTAGAAGCGGGGGACCCACACCTGCTTTAAGTATCCAACTTCCTTCTAGGTTTGCATTTGTAGTAGTCATGAATGTGTTCCTTAGAGATTTGAGAGTGCGTTACACTTCGTTATCGGACTCTACGAAAGCGGCGATCGCACTGTATCAAGGCATAAGCCAGAGTCAGTCAAGAATTCCAGCTTTAGAACGTATCGATCCTACGTACTAAAGTTTTGTGTTATGTCGATTTTCTCTCCTGTAATCCCATCAAAGTAAACTGTCCATTTCCCTTTCCCAACGCCGACCATATAAGCAAGATGAAATATTAACTTGTCATCATCTAACTTCGGATAAACAACCAAATTTCTGTCTTCAATTTCTTCAATATCTGCACGCTGTGTAACCTTATAAATCTGCTCATCACCACTAAAGTCAGAGTAGGAAAATTCACGCCCAATTAGTTGCTCAATCAAAATTTCTGGTTCAATACTCCCCTGTGCAGGTAAATCAACCAGAGGAATTAAGTTCCTTCTCATCGCCAATAATTTTCCATCTTTGCCTAATATAAAAGACAACCTTCCATAATTATTGGAAATTGAGAAGGGATAATTGGTCTGCTTATAAAAGGCACGGTAGAAGCTCCCACAAACTCCACCATCAAAACTATCAAGTATAATGTCTTCGATATTCAGTAGGTTATCGTAAAAGTCTCCATAAAGTACAGCACGTAGA
This sequence comes from Rhizobium sp. Q54, assembly GCA_943367755.1. Lineage (GTDB taxonomy): Bacteria > Cyanobacteriota > Cyanobacteriia > Pseudanabaenales > Pseudanabaenaceae > PCC-6802. The sequence goes on from CALRKB020000014.1 coordinate 37,881, forward strand.
TTAACAGTGAAGTTCTGCAAAATCTCTTTTGCTTTAATTCCATCTAATATGCTGCCTGTGGAGTTGAGGACAATGCGATCGGCAAGATCCTTTGGTAGCTCTCGCGGTGTATACAGAATTGGTTCAAAGTCAGGTTCGACTTCGGGCAAGTTATACTCCTTGAGAAAGAGTTGCCAAGCTTTTTCGGATGCTTGCTGGCGTATTGGGTTTGCTTCAAGAATTGGTGGATAATTTTTCATCTTTTTCCTGTAAGGTAATAGGAGTTTAGGATTTACTGTTCAGGGGGAGGGACAAGGCTTAAACTTATCGTTAATTTCTCCTTTGTCGGTTGTTGGGTGGGACTCATCTTCAGCCATAGCTATCATATTGGCTTCATCTGGGTTAAAATTAGGAGGGAAATAGCGGCCACTTGTCCCCTTAACGTAACAGGCATGTTCCAATTTTCCTTTGCTCAGTTCTTCCGCTTTACTAAGATCGGCGAAGCGTAGATCGGCGTTTCTTAGAGTAGCTTTAGATAGATTAGCTTCGGTCAGATCGGCGTTCCTTAGAATAGCTTTAGATAGATTAGCTTCGGTGAGATCGGCATTTATTAGACGGGTTCTAGACAAATTAGCTTCGGTGAGATCGGTTTTTTTAAAGTTACCCTTGTTTATCCAAGCTCCTTCTAGGTCGATCTTATACAGCCATGCATCCTTCAGCACAACTTTAGTAAGATCGGCTCCCGACAAATCTATTATTGGCTTTAGCTTTACATCAAAAGAAGGACCACCTATTAGCTTAGCCTCAAACAAATAGCGGATGAGAAACCCCTTGAGTTCACCCTTGTCAACCCCATCTTTATCAGGGACATTAAGTCGGCGCAAAGCTATTAGTGTTAGTCCCTGAGCTGCAATTTTTGCATCCTCTGGATTAATCTTGACATTTTTCACATCTTGGGGATCGGTAATGACTTGTCCCCTTAAATTGTGGTCCGTCACAAGTAACGAAATGCTTTTGGCATAATCTGTTAGAACTGTCTCTTTGGTTTCAGTTGCTTTGTCTGCACTGTCAGAATCCTGTCGCTTGTTCGTGATAACAAACTGAGACCAAGTAAAAAGCAGTCCAAATAAAGTAAGAATAAGAGGAAGCAAAATTGCTTCTGTCAAATCAAACCAGGTTTTTCTGCTAGGTTCATCGGACCTACCTAGCGTAGAGCTAGCTGCTGTTCCATTTTGGATCGATTTTACGTTTTGTGAGATGGTTGACATTTCTTTTTCCTCCTTGAGGTTTTATTTAAAAGTGAAACTCAGTATTGTTGTGAGTAATGTCTGCTTCATGTGTAGAGACTTTGCATAGAAAATCATCGCCTGAACTTGATGGGGAGGCTTGCTAAACCACTTTGTTTTGGATTCCAGGTTTTGGATTTTGCTCCGAAACAGTCGATTCATTTTTGCCAGATTGTGCCAATCCAGCAGCTCCAGCGATCGCTGTCCCAGCTAACCCTATTCCAGCCGACCATTTTCCTGGATCGTTGGCAGAAGGCGTGACTAAGACTGCTACACCAATAATTCCGCCAATTGTTGCAATAAAGATAGGGGTTAAGGAGCTTATGAGTTCAGGAGTGATAGATTTCATATTTGGTAATCCTTTATGTAAGGTTTGCGAGATGTTTCAGAACTCGATCTTAGAATTTAAGAAGGAACCGTATACTAGTTTTTTTATCAGTTTTCTTGGATAATATCTTGTGATTTCATGATTCTTGCTACTCCGTAGATGAAATTAAGAGGGAATCTCTCTGAAGCTAAGTACGATAACATCCTGGTTAAAGACAAACTCGCTGTAATTGACAATGTCATCGATTCCTAGCCAGTTGAAGCAAATCTCAGTTGCTAACCAAAAGGTGGCGGTCAGTAGTAATTTCTTCCATCGCACTTTCATTTTTTTAACCTCCAGGGATGAGAAATTAGTCCTAATTAAAGAGAGGCAGACTCCCTTGAATTGGAGACATTTACAATTTCGGATGCGAGGGCTACTAATACCTCCCACTCTTTGTATCGAGTCAAGAGTTGGTCACCGAACTTTGAAAGCCACCGACTCCTAGCCGAGAAATTGAGTTTTGTTGAACATTAGATTTAACTTGCTCGAACTTCATATATTCATCAAACTCCACTACTAACTGAGTTCAAACCTGAGATTTACTGACTTCTTTCTGACTTGCAACTACTTTTGTTTTGACTTTTACCGTGTAAGATTAGGACATTGGTTATGAGAGGCTCATGCCTATGTCTCTCATCTCTGCACAAGAATTTTGAGAAGGCGATGGAAAATTAGATGGTGCGTTACTTATGCTGAATGAGCTGCAGCGATCGTACTAATGTGTCTTCACGACAAATAAAAAGTCACTGTACAGCTTCTTTGCCGAGGTGGCAGCCGAGCCGACGTTACTGAATGAGCAGGTCAAGGCGATCATGAACCCGCGCCCGAGCGAACCGGCCGCCCGGCCGGTTCGCGGAGTGGAAATGTCAACAGCCCCTAGAGCCGTTGGATTTCCTATCCGTTTACGCACTCACAGCTCTGGAAGCCGGTGTCAACACAGTGCCTACCTGACCCACAGTTGACCACGTTAGCCCCAAACGGACAGTAGAATAGAGGCTTCACGCCGTTAGACCCGTCCAGCGAATTGTAAATGGAACTCACTTTTCTGTTAATCGGTTGAGCTTGGATTGGAAGTTTCATGATTGTTTCTCCGTGTTTTAGTATTGAGTGTTCGTTCTGCGAGGTACAATCGGGGAAAGCCCTCCCTCACAGGTCAAGTCGTGTCCTATAACGGGCAGACACAGCCGGGAAGAAATTAGCTGAAGCAGAATACTGTTAGGCTTCAGACCAAGAGCGCATTTGACCGATCGTAACTGGCATCACATCGCTAACATCGATCGTGAATCGCTTGACCGTTTTTGAACGCTGAAGATTATCTGGGTCAACGAACCGCAACTTCACGTCATAGCAATCGGAATCAGGGCGACCAATGGGACTTTTGACCACCTCGATCGTCTCCATGACTCGATCGTTCAAGGTTGCTTGAGAAATTGCGACAGAGAGTTGGAAAGCATTGGTTGCTGCATAGTTGAGTGCGCGCTCCTGTGGCGTTACGCCTAGGTTGCGATAGTCATAATAAATCCGATCTAGCACTTCTCTAATCCGAGACCTTAAACCTTCCTGGTGTGCTTCCGGTGTACCTGGCTCTACCACAGCGTTCAATAAAGCATCGACAGACCAACTACACATCCCGCGCACTTCCGGTACGATAACTGGGACAACTTCACCTGAAATCAATCTGACGCTACCGCTGACATAACCTGGAATTGAAACCCGCTCGATATTTTCGTCGCGAAGGAAGGAGCGCAGTCGCTCGAAAGTGACACTGGCATAGGGACCAGAAGGAGCGATCGCGTAGATTGGCGTGGCATCAAGATTCAGCGTCCAAATCAGCGATTGTGCCTCAAAAGGGTTTTGCTCTAGATAGTCCAGCAAATTCATACCCGCAGGCATGGCTTGGGTAAATGAATCTCGACGAGCCTGAGTCCCAAAATCGTAGCCCAAATCACCCAAAGCATAAGCTATCTGCGCTTTTCCACCGCCACTGCAAGACGCACATTCAGAAGGAGCGACAGCAGCGCTCATTTGGTTGCTAGGAATCGTCATCATCGAATTTTCCTCCATTGGCATAGCAGTTGGTATAAATGTCGATGTATTGGCCTCCGCAGCCTGTACACCAATCGCTGAAGACTGAGCAACAGGTTGTTTTAAACTGAATTCAATCACCTCATTTGGTTGGAGTTGTTCAATTGTTTTGTCAGCTTCACTGGGTTGCATCGCGATTTCCTCTAGGTTGTGGTCTGTCATTTGTTTAATTCCTTTTTTTGTAATTAGGGCGTATGCCCCAGAAATATTAAGCGTCCCAACTAGACAGCGACGGCTATCTAAACCCTTTGCTTGATTGCAAGACAAGGCACTTTGGAGAAGGGCATCGCGGATGGCATGGGGATCGGGCTTTTCCCCTCGTTGCATTTGAATACTGAGCAACAGAGCAACAAGACCCGACACGATGGGAGTCGCAAAGCTGGTTCCGCTCTTGAGAGCAGTTCCACCACCAGGAATAGCACCCAAGATGTTTTCACCCAGAGAAAGAATGCCTTGATTTTGGTAAGCTTCACCCCAATTACTAAACCCAATCGGACTTCCTCGGACATCCATTGCCCCTACTGCCAGTACCGACTCAAGCGCCGCCGGAACATGGAGACAATCGCAGCCATCGTTACCCGCCGCAGCTACAATCAGAACGTTGTTCTCTTTGCACAAACGGACGGCATTAGCTAGTAATTGGTCAGACTCTGCCGATGCAGCCAACTGACCGCCACTAATGTTGATGACATTAGCTCCCTGCTCAACTGCTTGCGTTATTGCTCTTGCGAGGTCAATCTGGGAACAAGGAGCAAGCCCATCTCTCCCATCAGCAAATACAGGTACAATTAAGCCTCTACAATGGGGTGCAATACCTTGAACAGCACTGTTGTGCTGACCAAAGATGACGCTGGCAACATGAGTTCCATGTTGGGATGCGGAACCTCGATCTGCAACACCAGAAACCAAGGTTGGAAGCGGAGTTAAATTAGCTCCGTCAAAGCAGAGATGAGACTGGTCAACGGGGCCATCAAGGACTGCAACGCATACGCTAGGAGTGCCAAGAGATTCATTCCAAAGTGACTTTAGCTGGAGCAGTGTTGCCATTATCTTTTCCTCATACTCTTTCAAAAGATAGCGTCATACTATCGATAATTAGAATCTGTTTGTTTTTCATACATTACTCCTGAAATTTAGATAACGGTATGGTTGCATTGGTAAGCTCATATAGTAGAAATTACAGAGTGGAAAACCATCTGAAAACGTCTTAACCTCATATATTTATCAAACTCCACTGCTAACTGAGTTCGAACCTGAGAATGACTAACTTGTGACTGATTTATGACTGACCTTGTTAAGACTTTTATCGTGTAGAATTTGGACTGTAGTCATCAGGGTAAGCGCAAGAAAAATGCTGCAACCCAGTGGAGCTGGTTTTCAATACAGTTCTAATTAGTATGCATCGATCGCGCCTTTGAAGTTTGTGTTGGAGTTTGAAGATTGCCTCTTTAGAACGAACTATTTCGCGAGGTGATCGCGCAATTCTCATAAGGTGGATTATTGCTTGTACCAATCTTCAGCAACTCATCCAAGAGTTGTGATGGATTGCCTGAATACTCATCAGTCAGAGGCGTTAATGCGGTTAGTTGCTCGCCTGGAACCCCAGGATTGGATTTAGGCATCAAAGGTAAATCGGGTATTTTACAATCGATGCCCAACCCCTCAAATTGACAACCATTCGCGGCTTAAGATATTAGGCTTACTTAACCCACTGACTGCTAGCGAGATGTGCCAAATATCTGAGTCCAATAATAGTTAGCTTTGACAGCACCCTGATCGTTTTCTAGAAAGTAATAGCCAACCCCAATATCAGTATATCCAGGATTCAGGATATTGTTTCGATGCCCAGGACTATCCATCCATCCCTTCATAGCCGCTTCTGGTGAAGATGGGCCTGCGAAAATGTTTTCTGCCATCGGTCCAGCATAACCTTCGGCTTTAACGCGCTCCCCTAAATCTCGGTGATCGTAAAAGTCCTTATTTGCCATGTTTGCGCTGTGCTTCATTGCAGCCCAACCAAGTTTCCAATTATAAACGAGGTCTGGTAAATTATTACGGCGACGCTCATTGTTAGTGAGATCCCAGATCGCTTTGAGAAAATCAGTATCAGCCATAGTTAAGTTCCTCCTTATGTTTTTGAGAAATTGAGTTTTGTTGAACATCGGGTTCGGCTTGCTTGAACCTGATATATTCATCTAACTCCATTGCTAACTGAGTTTAGAACTGAGAATTACTGACTTGTTACTGACTTGTGATATCAAATTCGGTTAATTGCTTGATATAAAACCAGGTTGCATAGACCCCAGAAACTCTGCCCAATGGAACTTCTGCAACCCAGGGAAAAGAAAAATCTACCCAAAGCTGAGTAGATTTATATAGATATATATAGAAATTTACTAATCTTCTTAAATTCCTTGCGTGGGATATGGCACGTATATGACCATACCTACTGGCAGATTAGCGGGGTCAAAATCTTCATCGGGGCCACCATTAATGCGCGATTTTATTTTAGTGGCTTCATATATATCTTTCCAGCGAGATTTATCTCCGTAATATTTGACAGCAATTGAATATAGCGTTTCCCCTGGTTTTGCGACATGATCAACACCGTAACTTAGTATTTCTGCTAGCATTACTTCCTTTTTATCTTTATTAGGTTGTTGAACTTCGGAAGTAGGTTGTTGATTTAATATAGTTTGTTGACTTTGTGTGTTTGCTCCAATGGCTAATACAGGTAAAGCAGCAACAGTAGCAGCAAACATTGTACCAGTGAAAATTTTAGTGAGTTTGCCTTTCATGATTTCCTCCTTTGAGAAATTGAGTTTTGTTGGACATCAAGCTCTATTTGCTTTACCATGGAGTGCGTCTCCACCTTCATGATGTTTCAGCCAAGAGACGAGCTTTGCCATTGCTTCCATAGAGCATATTGCAACCTCATATCTCTCATTAGCGCAGATGATGTCATTATCGTCTTTTCTATATAGATCTTCACAGTTAGCTGTGCCAAAGAAAATAGCCATGTAATTTCTCCATGTGAGTTTTGATGATTATTTGCTCCTGTAGAATGCACGATCGCACATCCAAACTTCTTGCTTGAGTTTGATGATCGCCCCTTCGGAACAAATCATTTCGCGAATGGAGCATATAGTTCGTTACCAACGATCGCGACTATAAAGGTTTTCAATCCAGCTCAGCATTTCCATCTCAGTAGCGAAGGAAACCGATTTGTTCGTCAATGGGTCATAGATGTGCCAATGGATGCGACCGCTGCGATCTTGCTTTTGCCATATCCTTAATTCCGGTTCTTTAGTTAGATATGCGATCGCATTCTGCCACAGGTTCCCTATTAGAGTCAGGATCGACTGAACTTTGTTAACAGAGCGATCGCTCTGTTCAGTTGAAATTAATTCTGAGTCGCTGTACTCTTTCCATATGTTTGCTTTTTGGAGATCTGGTTCGGCGCTCATAACATTTACACCTCATACTTGAAATATTTGATTAGTAGCTACTGTCGCAATAGTAGATAGGGGCAATTTTTGTGAAGCGGTATTAGACGATACATTTAGTCAAACTGCCAACGCCAGTTGATCGCACGGGGCTTTTGATAGGGCTTGGGTGGGGGCAGTTTACGCTCGTAAGTATTGCCTCGATAGATTAGGGTTACAGTTGGCCCATCGGTTTCAACCTCTTCAGACACCACTACAGGAGGTGGAGTGTAGTCGTATGTGTAACCTCGGTAAATGAGTTTAAATTTGGGTCGATCCGTAGAATCAGCGACAGGTTCGGTTGGGGCAGGAACTTCGTAGGAGTTGCCGCGAAAGGATAGTTTCATGATTAAGACTCCTTAAGTAGGGTGATTATTTATTAGAGGTATTGATAGAAGGCATGAACCTCATATATTCATCAAACTCCACTTCCAACTGAGTTCCAACCTGAGATGTACTGACTTGCGACTAACTTGTGGCTGACTTTGTAAAGACTTTTGTAGCGATCGCAATTAAGATTTGGGTATTTATAATGTGATTTGGGTATTTGTAGTGTAGAATCTTGAGATTCGCCATGAGAGGTCTCCGAATGCCCAGATCCCTCAGAGTTCACCATGATTGCCTTGATAAGGTCAAACTGGCGCTTAGGCGCAACGGCTTTCCCAGTCAGCGTTCTTTGGCTGAGGATGCTGGATTTGCTCTAGCTACTGTCAGCAATTTTCTGACGGGTAAACCTGTTGACTACACAACTTTTGAAGAAATCAGTCGGAGATTGGCACTGGATTGGAAAGAAATCTCCACTCTAGATGTTGATGTTTCATCCCAGACTATAGATAAAAATCTTGAAATCCCTGAGTGGATCGATGCCAACCAGGATACCTCGCCTCGTTACCCCAGTGGCGCAGTCCCGCTCGGCTCACCTTTTTATCTAGAACGCGCTCCCCTTGAAGCGCAGATTGAGCAGGAAATTAGGAAACCAGGAGCCTTAGTACGGATTAAAGCGCCCAGAGAAATGGGCAAGACTTCACTGTTGCTGAGGATTCTCGATGCTGCTAAACGTCTGGATTACCGCACCGTCAGCTTGAACCTGGAGCAAGTTGACCAAGCGATCCTTAACGATTTAAATCAATTTTTGCGCTGGCTGTGTGCGAATGTGGCTCGTCAGCTTCAGTTAAAACCGAGGTTAGACGCTTATTGGGATGAGGATCTAGGGAGCAAAATTAGCTGCACTTCCTACTTCCAAGACTATCTACTAAAGGAAATTTCCGCTCCCATTGTCCTGGCATTGGATGAGGTGAATCAGGTTTTTGAGCATCCTCAAGTGGCGAAGGATTTTTTACCTCTGCTGCGATCGTGGTACGAGGAAGCCAAAACCCTTCCCATCTGGCAAAAGCTACGCATTATTGTGGTGCACTCAACGGAAATTTACGTTCCCCTCGATCTTAACCAGTCACCATTTAATGTGGGACTGCCAGTTCAGTTAAACGGTTTCAGTCAGGAGGAGGTGCAGCAGTTAGCTCAATGTTATGGACTCGACTGGTCAGATGGGAAGGAAGTTAGGCAACTGATGGATATGGTGGGGGGACATCCTGCCTTAGCACAGATTGCGCTCTATCACCTCGGCAAAGACGAGATAAGCATTGCACAGTTGCTAAAAACGGCTGCTACTTCTACAGGGATTTATTCAAGTCATTTACAACGTCACTGGGCTGCATTACAAGAGCAACCTGAGTTAGCTACAGCACTAGACACGATTATGAAAGCTGATGAACCTGTAGCGTTAGACCCAACGCTAGCCTACAAATTGAGCAGTATGGGTTTGATTAAGTTAGATAACAATAAAGCAACCTTAAGATGCCAGTTGTATCAGCAGTATTTTGAAAATCGGTACTTTGCTTCAAAAAATGGTGATTGACTTGCGTACATTAATTGGGAATGCTATGAAAGCTATTCACGGCTTTGCTTTAATTGCGATCGTAGTTGGAGCTATCGTTTTTTCTGGGCTTGGGTTCTTTCTCGCGATCGGAGATGCTTATGCAAAGCCTGATAATGCAAGGAGAGAGCCGCCAGAGTCAGTAGATGTGAATCTCTTCGGAAATTTGCCAGCATCTGTTGCCGGTAATGAGATCCAAGACTTTAATGATATTGCTTGGAGAACCTTTGTAACCTTAAATTGGCCAGCCGATCCCGAAGGTAAGCCGATCAAAGACGAGGCATTTGGGAAAAATCCAAACGCTCCGCGAATGTGGGAGTTTTATATAACACCCGAAGAAACGTTTCTTCCAAAGGATAAGCATGACCAATACCCTAATCCTGATAACCCCGATCAAATAGCTAGATTTTGTCAAAACAGCTCAGTTCAGAAGAAGACTATTCCCCTGTCCTTGGCAGAGGGAGAAAATTTCAAATTGGATAATAACAGGCAGCTTCAGAGGAGTAGTGATTCTTTTCTTGATTTCCCTCATTCTTTTGGACTAGGGTATCCTCTAGTTGACCAAAAAGGGGACTATATACTACTTGAAACTCATCTCAATCCAGCTGAGTGCGAACAAATTGTTCAGAATCAGTGGTACAAACGTGAAGTATTGAAGCATTACAACAGTAGTACTAAATTCCAGTTTTCATCCACCAATCTGGAGGATGCACCTGTAGAGATCAAGGTAGCTTGGCAGGTTTCCAATGGAGTTGACGATAAGAAGTACTACACTACCAAGCGGGAATTAGTTATTCCCAAAGATAGGTATATTTGTACAGATGAGAACAGTTGCAAAGAGAAGTGTGTCAATCAAGTCTGTAGGCAATCTGTAAATGTCAGGCTGATTGGCTTTCATATCATGTACAAAATTCCCGATCAAACAAAAAAAATGCCAGGATGGATTTTTGCAACTTTTGAGCACGATGATAATTTGAAAAACCTGAGCAATGAGGTTTGTAAAACTAATTGCTATCCCAACCATCCATTTGTAAAAGAACCTTATTGGAGCGATCGCCCTCCCCATGCTGTGACGAAAGTGAACGAACAAGTGGAAGCCGCGATCCCTACTCAGGTTCAGCGAGTGGTTCGTGAATATGATAAAGTTGCTAACGCGACCCTTCAAGACCTAACGCGACCCCCTGGAGGAAGTCAAAATCCTGGACTAAACTATTTGTGGAAAAAGAAATTCGAGGGTTCTATATGGCAGAACTATAAACCTATCGGAGTTCAGTGGCTTTCTGATCCGACGAAGTCGAAAGTCGTTCCGGGGAAATTACTCAACGTAACTATGGAGCCTTATCCTAAATTTGGTACATCTTGTATGGAGTGTCATATCCATGCAACATTACCATCTGGATCTGACTCAGATCATATTGCAGCGGATTTTAGTTTTCTGCTGCAATATGCTCAATAATGGATAATTACCTTGTCCTATCGCTAGTATGTAATACTTTTAAGTAAAGATTATCAAGGAGAATTTCTAATGTTTTCTAATCCACATCCAAATCCACTACGCAGTTTACTCAGCCCTGAGCATATTGAGGCTGAAGACGCGCTGAATAAAAAGTTTATTGAAGCTGGGGAACCTCTGGCTCTGCAAAAGCTAGCTAAGCAATGGTCTCAACTCGTAGTTTGGTCCTGGCTCGAACCTACTGACTACCCACAACGACTTGGTGATGACGAAGAAGGACTCCGACTAAAATTTATTGAAACTGTCAAAGAGCTAGCCCGTCTCAACATCCGTGGATTATATGAAAAGGAACTCGCCGATCAACCTGATCCAAACAATCCCGATCTGAATATCTTTGAAGCAGTCAGCGAACAACTATCTAAGCTTTTGAGTGGAAAAACTACGGTTGGGAGCAATAAGCTAACATTACCAGCTCTTTACAAAAAGCTTACAGACCCAGAAGGGCAAGCTTCGAGTGATTATGTCTTTAACACGAAGATTGGCTCTAGAGACTTCACCGATTATTTTGTATGGGGAATACTTATCGATCGGTTTACTGGCGTATGTGTTGAGCACCTTGACAAGGATAAGCCTAACGAGGATAAGTTCGTGGTACTGCTTGCTTATCCAGCACGTCCTGCTCTCAGTCCTTCGGTTCTAACTCTGAAGGAATTGCAAGAGTGGATTGCTGATAAGGGATCTGGATATCTTCATCCAAACCCCTATATTCCTACCTGCAACTGCTAGGCTTTTTTCTAATGGCTCTGGTGTTAATGAGAGAATTGCAATTTTGAATAGATAACAAGAAAGTACATCCCGTACTAAGGCGTGCTTTTAAACAGACCCTAATGGAGCAATACAACAAACCACGATTTAAGGATTGCTTTCGTCTTGAGACTGGAGAACCAAAGGAGTTGTTTCTCTTGTCTGAAAGGAATGCTGTATTACTGAGCGATAGTCTTTATTCTCAGTTGGCTCCATTATTAGATGGTCAGCATAGTGTTGAGGAAATTGTTGAGCAGTTGCAAGACCAAATACCGGCTGCCTATATCTCCTATGCACTAGCTCAGCTAGAAAACCAAGGCTACTTGAAGAAGAGTAATGAGTCTCTGTCGCCATCTTTAACCATCTTCTGCGATCATCTGAACATTAGTGTTGAAAAGGCTCACCATCACTTGCAGACGACCAAGGTAAAGGTTCGGACAATTGGTTCTGTTCCTACTTCAAAGTTGATCGAAATACTTGAATCGCATCAAATTCAGATCGCTGAAGATGCCGATCTAGAAATTGTGCTGTGTGACGATTACCTGCAACCAGAACTGATCGCACTGAATCAAGCAGCACTAGAACAGTCACGCCCTTGGTTACTCGTTAAGCCCGTTGGAACCATCGTTTGGCTGGGTCCACTGTTCCACCCAAGCAGAACGGGCTGTTGGGAATGCCTGGCACATCGTTTACGAAACAACCGACCAGTTGAAGAGTATATTCTGAGACACACAAATGCTACAGTTCCCCTGACACCACCTTTGATAAAGATACCTGCCGTTCTCCAAACAGCCTTAGGGATGACAGTAACCGAGATCTTGAAATGGATCGTTCAAGATCGGGAAAATAAGCGTCTGGAAGGTGTTTTAGTAACATACGATTCGCTGACGCTAGAAATTCAGAATCATAGGCTGACTCAGCGCCCTCAATGCCCAATTTGTGGACTCACTAGAAGCCGGAGCAATGCCAATCCCCTCCCTTTGATTCTTGGTAGCCGCAAGAAAACCCTTGATAGGGAATACCGTTGTAGCTCACCGGAAGCAACTCTAAAAAAGTATCAGCATCACATTAGTCCCATTACAGGAATCGTTCGGGAATTGCAAAAGTTTCCCTACAGTCTCGATAATTTACAGCACAACTATGTGGCAAAACATCATTTTGTCTCTATGTTTGATGATTTTAAGGCATTAAATCAAAATATTGTAGGCAGAAGTGGTGGAAGAGGAAGAACTGACATACAAGCAAAGGTAAGCGCTTTAGGCGAAGCTATTGAGAGATATTCTGGAATCTTCCAAGGCGATGAAATCAGAATTACTGATAGCTATCAGCAGTTAGGTGAACGGGCTATCCATCCCAATGCTTGCATGAATTTCAGTCAAGCTCAATATGACGATCGCGATCGATGGAATGCTAGTTGCACGAGCCTCTCGCAAAGAGTGCCCGAACCTTTTGATGAAGAAAGAGAACTTGAGTGGACACCCGTTTGGTCTTTGACTCATCAGGCATATAAATACCTGCCAACAGCATACTGCTACTTTGGCTATCCCAAGCCGTCTAAGCCTGATTGTTGGGCAGACACGAACGGTTGTGCTGCGGGTAGTACCTTGGAAGAGGCTATTCTACAAGGTTTTATGGAACTCATTGAACGAGATAGTATAGCCCTGTGGTGGTATAACCAAATTGAAAGGCCACAAGTTAATTTAGACAGTTTTGACGATCCCTATTTTTCAAAGCTGCAACAGTCCTACCGCTTAATTAATCGCGAATTATGGGTTTTGGATGTCACGAGCGATCTAGGTATTCCCACCTTCGTGGCTATTAGTCGATGTTGCGATCGAGAAACAGAAGACATTATTTTGGGGGCTGGAGCACATTTCGATCCTAAAATTGCGATTGAGAGATCTCTGACTGAAGTCAATCGACTCTTACCTGTAGTTTTACCAACTAATGATAATGGTATAACTCTGTACAATCCCGCCGTTGAAACGTTAGCCCTTAAATGGTGGAAAACTGCCACCGTAGAAGATCGGCCCTATTTACTTCCCAAACTAAGCAGTACACCTAAATTTTATACTGATTATCCTAAAGTATGGAACGATGATTTGCTCGAAGACATCAAATACTGTCAGAAAGTAGTAGAGCAAAAAGGAATGGAAATGTTAGTGATTGACCAAACCTGCCCTGATATTGGACTGAAAGTGGTCAAGGTAATTGTGCCAGGGCTGCGTCACTTCTGGAGGCGTTTAGGTTCAGGGAGGCTTTTTGAGGTTCCGGTGCAAATGGGGTGGTTACAAGAATCAATACCAGAGGATAAGCTGAACCCATGGCCCTGTTTAATTGGAGTATAAGTTTGATGCTAAAGATTTCTCTGCATTTCTAAAAAACTCATGCCTAAGATCGATCCTACTAATTTCATTAATTAGTATTTCTGCTACACCCTGAAATTGAAGCAATACAACTATGTTTAAGGGTTATAAAATCATCGATGCTGATGCTCATGTTCATGAACCCCACCTTATATGGGAAGAATACTTGGAACCTGCTTTTAGGGATTTCGCACCTTCACCAGATCTAAGAATTAAAGGAGAGGCAATCATCAATAAGCTGTCGGAGCAGTATTTGCGTCATTGGACAAAATCAACGTTACAAATCGATCCCCTGGCCGTTTCCGATCCCCAAGCCCGCGTACAGGCAATAATGCAAATGGGAGTCGATGTTTGTTTCATCTATCCAACCTCTCTTCTATTTATTGTTGCTGTAGATACCATGGCACCTAAGTTAGTCGGTGCGTTTGTTCGTGCTTATAACAATTGGTTGCACGATTTTTGCAGTTTTAATCCTCAAATCCTTAAAGGGGTAGGGAGTATAAATCTTCACGCTCCAGAAGAAATGATACCTGAATTGCTACGGGTTGTTAGCTTTGGCTGGAAAGCGATCTTTCTACGTCCTAATCCTGTTAAGGGACGCATCCTGAGCGATCCAGCCTACGAACTATTCTGGACAGCGTGTGAGCAGATGGATGTCGCAGTCTGTCTTCACGAAGGAACTCCTAGTCGTTTGCCTACTGCTGGGGGCGATCGCTTTTATACCCGCTTTGCCTTACGTGCCTGTTCGCACCCCATGGAACAAATGATGGCACTGTTAGCATTAATTGAAGGAGGTGTGCTTGAACGCCATCCCAAACTCAAGATTGCTTTTCTAGAGTCAGGAGGGGGCTGGCTGCCCTACTGGTTGTGGAGACTCGATCAAGAATACGAAAGTTCGCACTGGGAGGTAAAAAATAACGTGAAGATAAAACCATCAGAGTATTTTCGTCGCCAATGCTTCATTTCCATTGAACCCTCAGAACCATATTTATCTCGGATTATTGACTATATTGGTTCCAATAACATTATTTTTGGTTCTGATTATCCCCATGGAGAATATCAGCTAGATATTATTGAGCAAGTAGTTGCTCTTCAGGAACAGCTATCGCAAAAGACGGTGCAAAAAATTTTGTGGGACAACCCTGCCCGTCTCTATGGTTTAGTGTAGTTTGTTTATTTTGGTGTAATCTATTTGAGGGGGTTAGCTTATCATCTGATTATTACCACAAGACCATAATAGCCTTGTGGTAGTTCCAACTAGAAGCAAGGGAAACCGGAGAATGAGGGATCTTAATGACTGCCAAATTATCACCAAAATTTATGAAAGCCTGAACTCCTTAGTTTACAAAGCAACGCTTGAGCCCAACAGTCAACCAGTTATCCTCAAGGTTCTCAAAGAAGATTATCCCACCCCTTCAGAACTAACAAGATATAAGCAAGAGTACGAGATCGCTCGCTCCCTCAATATAGAAGGTGTGATAAAGGTTTACGACATACGTAAATATTACAATACGCTTGCAATAGTCATGGAGGATTTTGGCGCAAAATCCTTAGACGTCTTAATGGACTCTAGAAAACTGACCTTGCCAGAGTTCCTCTCATTTGCGATTAAAATAGTAAACATTCTAGGTGAAATTCATGCTGCTAATGTTATTCACAAAGATATTAATCCTTCTAATATTGTTTATAACTTAACAACAGATCGACTTAAAATTATAGATTTCGGTATTTCTACAGTATTTACGCGCGAAAATCCGACGATTAAAGCCCCAAATACTCTTGAAGGAACGCTAGCTTACATGTCACCAGAGCAAACTGGCAGAATGAACCGGGTGCTCGACTATGCTACTGACTTTTACTCCCTTGGCGCAACCTTCTATCAAATGCTAACCAATCGGTTGCCCTTCGAAACAAATGACACTTTAGAGTTAGTACACTGCCATATTGCCAAACAACCCACTCCACCCAATAAGATCGATCCAAGCATTCCTAAAACCGTTTCCAACCTTGTTATGAAATTGTTAGCAAAAACAGCGGAGGAACGCTATCTGAGTATTTTGGGGATAAAATTCGATCTTGAGGAATGCTTCAGGCAATTGCAAACAACTAGAAAAATTTTAGATTTTCCTCTGGCGCAGCAAGATATTTCTGATAGATTCAGTATCCCACAAAAGCTTTATGGTAGGGAACAGGAAGTTGAAACCTTACTATCAACATTTAAGCGAGTTACTCAGGCAGATAAAGTAGCAGAACAAGCAGGAAAACGTGCCGAAATGATGTTGATTTCTGGCTATTCTGGTATCGGAAAATCTGTACTGGTACAGGAACTCTATAAACCAATTACAGGTCAAAGAGGTTATTTTATTTCTGGAAAATTCGACCAGTTTCAGCGCAATATTCCCTATTCTGCAATTTCTTCTGCCTTTCGCTCTCTCATGCAACAACTCTTAGCTGAAAGTGAAGTACAGATATCAGAGTGGCGTGAAAAACTACTGACAGCGCTTGGCTCCAATAGTCAAATCATTATTGATGTGATTCCTGAGGTAGAACAAATTATTGGACCTCAGCAATTGGTGCAGCGATTAGAGCCAACTGAGGCATCAAACCGATTTAATTTAGTCTTCCAAAAGTTTGTTCAAGTATTTTGTCAACACTCGCATCCACTGGTAATCTTTCTTGATGATTTACACTGGGCGGACTCAGCCAGCCTGAAGGCGCTTGAATTAATGATGACTGATGCTCAGATGCAATTTTTGTTTATAATTGGGGCTTATCGAGACAATGAAGTCAGTCCTACCCACCCCTTAATATTAACTTTCAATCGACTTGAAGAGGAAGAAGCTATCTTCACTCGGATTACCTTATCACCATTAACTCTTCCTCAGATTACTCAATTGATCGCTGACACTCTCCAAAGCACTCAAGAATTAGTTAAACCACTAACAGAATTAGTCTATCGTAAAACTTCAGGTAATCCCTTCTTTATCAACGAATTTCTCAAATCTCTATATCAGGAAAACCTGCTGAGATTTGATCGGCAACAGTGTTGCTGGCAGTGGGATCTTGTTCAAATTGAAGCTTTAAACATCACAGAAAATGTTGTTGTTTTGCTGATAAGTAAGCTAAGAAAGATCCCAGAAACATCTCAACAGGCTTTATGTCTAGCTGCCTGTATTGGAAGTAGCTTCGACTTGAAGAATCTCTCAACAATCTTTGAGAAATCTACTGTGGGCACCTTTGCAACTCTACTGCCTGCCATTCAATCTGGGCTTATTCAACCCACTTCACCACTAGAAACCACGGCAAGTGAACCTGTTGATGCCTCTCTAGTTATATTTAACTATAAGTTTTTACATGACCGAGTACAACAAGCAGCATATGCTTTAATTGATGATATTCAAAAAGAAGCTGTTCATCTTCAAATTGGAAGACTATTACTTGCAAATATAATCCCAGATGAGCTAGAAGAGAACCTATTTACGTTAGTCGATCATCTTAATAAGGGAAAGAACCTCATTGACAATGAGCTAGAAAAAATCGAATTAACTAAATTGAATCTGAAAGCAGGCAAGCAAGCAAAGGAGGCTACCGCTTATGCTGCGACTAGGGAATACCTAGTCGCAGCCATGGAAGCTTTCCCTGGAGAACTCTGGAAAGATAACTACGATCTCGCACTAGAGATCCACAGGGAACGAATACAGGTTGAATATCTTAATGGGAATTTCGAGGAATCGAAGTTGTTGATTGAAATTTCCATTGAGAAAGCAAAATCAGCAATAGAGCGCTCAAAATTCTACATGCTGCTAGTTGAGCAGTACACAATGCTCGGCAAATATGCGGAGGCAATTCAAACAGGTCAAACTGCTTTAAATCTCTTGGGAGTTGACCTACCCGATCGAGATTTTGATCGAGCTGTTAAAGCCGAATTAGCTAAGTTCAGAACTAACTTAGGAGATCGACAAGTTGGTTCACTGATCGACAGTCCAGAAATGGTAGACCCAGTACAGAAGGTTGTCCTGGATCTATTAATAAAACTTCAGCCCCCAACCTACCTGACCGCTTCAAGACTGGCAGATATCATAATGGTCAAATCATGTAACCTTTGTCTTGAATATGGTCACACGTCTAAGGCAGCGAGCAGCTACGGTCATTTTGGTATGCTGCAATCGAAGCTTGGAAACTACCAGTTAAGTTATGAACTTACACTACTGGGATATCAGTTGAGTAAGAGATTTAATGACAAATATTCATTAAGTCAAACAGCAGTTCAACTGGCAAACTTTTCGCTGATTTGGCTTAAGCATATTAAAGAATCTGAAACACTCAACTTAGAAGCACTTGATGCTGGTTTGCAATCGGGTATGCTCCAGTTTGTTGGTTTTAGCATGACGCACAATTTACTAAATCGAATTTATCAAGGTAGACCTCTCACTCCTTTTCTCGAAGAAGCATTTAATATTTTACTATTTTGTCAAAAAACTAAAAACCAGTGGTCTGTTGATTGTATTTTAGGGCAGAAAATAGTATTAGCAAATCTACTTGATCAAACCCATGAAAAGCTTTATTTTGCTTGCCATGAGATCGATGAATCTGATTATCTAAGTGAAGAGAAAGCTGGAGGAAATCCAAATGCAATCTGCTACTATTACATTTTTAAGGCTCAAATTCTCTATCTATACGAAGAATTACAGCTAGCCCTAGCATCAACTGCTAAGGCTCAAGAACTAATGGTTTTCATTTCCGGTACTATTGAAGTTTCTACTTGTAACTTTTATTCTTCTCTAATCTGTGCTGCTCTTTATTTAACTGCCTCGCCAGAGAAACAGCAAGAATACTGGATCCAAATTGAGGCTAATCAAACGCAAATGAGAACCTGGGCAGACTACTGTCCAGAGAATTTTCTCCACAAGTATTTCCTAGTTTCAGCAGAAATGGCTCGTATTTCGGGTAATTGGTACGAGGCAGTCGATCTATATGATCGTGCAATTGAATTAGCCAGAGAGCGTGAATTTCTTCAGGAGGAAGCTTTAGCAAGCGAACTAGCAGCAAAATTTTGGTACGCCAGAGATAAAGAAGAATTTGCCAAACTTTACATGAGAAAAGCATATCAAATCTACCAGCTTTGGGGTGCAACTCGCAAAGTCAAAGACTTGGAGGAGAAATACCCTCAATGGCTTATATCCAGAACATCTGGGATTAGAAGCATTATAACTACTAACTCTGCGACAACAACTTCCAGCAAAACGAGTGAGTTACTAGACCTGGGAACAGTTATAAAAGCATCTCAAGCTATTTCAAATGAGATTGTATTGCAGGAATTGCTTGATAAGTTTATGAGAATTACGCTTGAAAATGCTGGTGCTCAAATTGGATTCCTTATCCTAGAAAAAGATGGTCAGCTACTTATTGAAGCTCAAGGAAGTGTGGAGCGGAATGAAATAATAATAAATAAATCACTTCCAATCGAAGCTGAGCAGCAGTTGCCTTTATCTCTGATAAATTATGTAGAAAGAACTAGGGAGGATGTAGTTTTATCAGATGCAGCCCATGAAGGGATATTTAGAACAGATTCTTATATCCTTCAAAAGCAGCCTAAATCTATTTTATGTATCTCTATCATTTATCAAAACAAATTTATTGGTTTACTTTACCTAGAAAATAATCTGATCACTGGAGCGTTTACTCCCGATCGCTTAGAAGTCCTAAAACTCCTATCCTCTCAAGCCGCGATTTCTCTGCAAAATGCTCAACTTTATGTTGCCCTACGTGAGAACGAGAAAAGGCTAACTCAATTTTTAGAAGCTATGCCCATAGGTGTCTTTACACTTGATGCTAAGGGCGAACCCTACTATGCAAATCAGGCTGCCCAGCAAATTCTTGGCAAGGGAATCGTAACGGTCGCCACAACTGATGAATTAACCGAAACCTATCAGGCTTATTTAGCAGGCACAAACGAATTATATCCAACTGCACGACAGCCCATTATAAGAGCCTTAAATGGCGAAAGCACGACTACAGATGATATTGAGATTCACCAGGTCGATCGAACGATTCCTCTAGAAGTATCAGCTACTCCCGTTTTTGACGAAAAGGGTCAAATTGTCTATGCGATCGCCGCCTTTCAGGATATTACCCATCGCAAACAAGCCGAAGCCGATCGGGTACAGTTTACCCAAGAGCTAGCCTTTAAAAATCTTGCCCTAGAACGAGCCAAAGACGAACTAGAAGGGTATAGCCGCACCCTAGAACAAAAAGTCTCAGAACGTACTCAAGAACTATCACACACCCTCGATATTCTCAAAGCTACTCAAGCGGAACTACTCTTTGAAAACGAACTGCTCAGAACTACCGAACAATCCGCCAGCTTTGACTATCAAGTCGGTGGCAGCTTGCCTATGGATGCACCTACCTATGTAGTGCGCGCCGCCGACCGCTATCTCTACAAAGCCTTGAAGCGCGGAGAGTTTTGCTACGTTCTCAATCCCCGGCAGATGGGCAAGTCCAGCCTCATGGTGCGCATGATCGATCACCTTCAGCACGAGGGAGTTTGTTGTGCGCCGATCGATATGACCCGCATTGGCAGTGAAAATGTCACCCCCGACCAATGGTATAAGGGAATTGCCTTCGAGCTAGGGCGACGTTTCGATCTGCGAAGCAAAGTTAACCTCAAAGCTTGGTGGCAAGAGCGAGAAGATCTTTCTCCCGTACAGCGGTTGAGTGAATTTATCGAGGAAGTTCTGCTGGTTGTAGTCGGCGGAGAAGATGGCACTCCCTCAAAACAACTGGTGATTTTTATCGATGAAATTGATAGCGTCCTGAGCTTAAATTTCCCAGTCAATGACTTTTTTGCCCTGATTCGTTCCTGCTATAACCAGCGCAGTCTCAATCCAGAGTATCGGCGTTTGACCTTTGCTCTGTTTGGCGTCACCACCCCTTCAGATTTAATTACCGACATCCAGATCACCCCCTTTAACATCGGTCAGTCCATTCAACTAGAGGGCTTTAAAGAGCACGAAGCCCAACCGTTACTGCAAGGATTGGTAGAGAAAGTCAGCAACCCGCAAACGCTACTGAAAGAAATGTTGGCCTGGACGAGCGGTCAGCCTTTTCTTACCCAAAAGCTCTGCCAGCTGATCTGCAATGCTGCCTCGCCCATTCCCACAAATGGTGAAGCCGAGTGGATTGGGAACCTAGTACAGGCGAAGATCGTAGACAATTGGGAATCTCAGGATGAGCCAGAACATTTGAGAACCATCCGCGATCGCCTGCTCAGAAGCAAACAATCTGTGCGGCTACTAGAACTCTACCGACAAGTTTTCGATTGGGAAGAAGTCGTCGCTGCTGACAACCCAGAAGCAAGGGAATTGCTCTTGTCGGGGCTAGTTGTCAAGCAACAGGGTGCGCTCAGAGTCAATAACCGTATTTATGCATCGATTTTTGACCGCAGTTGGGTTGAGCGACACCTTTAGAGGTTTGAGGAGTAATGTGTGATTATAAACCTGAAGCAGCTTAGAAAAACAATCCAATGCCGATCGCAGTTCTTCACCTCTCTGATATCCACCTGGGTAGCACTACCCACGGACGAGTTAACCCCAAGACTGGTCAAAATACCAGATTTGAGGATTTTGTGGCGGCTTTAACTACTTGCATCGATCGCGCGATCGCCGAGCCAGCAGATTTAGTCCTATTTGGTGGTGATGCTTTCCCCGATGCTACGCCGCCACCGATCGTGCAGCAAGCCTTTGCCAAACAATTTCGCCGTTTAGCCGATGCGGATATTCCCACCGTCTTATTAATTGGCAATCACGATCAGCACACGCAAGGTCAGGGGGGAGCCAGTTTAGCGATCTATCGCAGTTTAGCCGTGCCTGGGTTTATCGTAGGAGATCGCATTGAAACCCATCGCATTACCACGCGATCGGGCGACATTCAGGTGATTACGTTGCCCTGGTTAACGCGATCTGCCCTGCTGGCACGCCAGGATACGGAAGGTTTATCGATGGCGGAGGTGAGTCAACTCTTGATCGAACGGCTGACCGTAGTGTTGGAAGGGGAAATTCGTCAACTCGATCCCGATCTGCCCACAGTTCTACTTGGGCACCTGATGGTAGACAATGCTACCTACGGGGCAGAACGCTTCCTCGCGACTGGCAAGGGTTTCACGATTCCCTTAGCTTTACTCACGCGCGATGCGTTTGATTATGTGGCGCTCGGTCACGTCCATCGCCATCAGGTACTCTCTCAGCAGCCCCTAGTTGTCTATCCAGGTAGTATTGAGCGGGTTGACTTTGGTGAAGAGAAGGAAGAAAAAGGTTATTGCTGGGTGCAAATCTCAAAAGGTGAGACAAAGTTTGCATTTTGCCCCTTGGCAGCGCGCCCCTTTCGCACCGTGCAAATAGATGTGACTGAGGCATTGGATCCACAAGCAGTTTTACTCAAAGCGATCGCTGCCGCCAATATTACTGATGCAATTACGCGGCTAATTTACCGCTTCCGACTCGATCAAATCGCACAAATTGACGATCGCGCTTTACATGAAGCTTTGGCAGTTGCCCATAATTACACGATCGTGCCAGAGGCGATCGATCAGGCCAAGCGAGCCCGCTTACCCGATCTCAGCACGGCAGAAGCCCTCGATCCGATCTCGGCGCTTCAGGCATATCTCAGCACGCGCGAGGATTTACGTAACAGCGAACCGGCTCTGATGCAGGCGGCAAGAGAGCTGATGGGTGAAGATCGCTTTGCCGTAGAAGTTGAGATAATTGGCGATCGCGCACGCGTAATTGATGGCATCAGTTCTAAATCTGATGCGACTCAACAACTAACAATTGACTTGCCGTAGGAGATATTATGCTGAGATATAAGCATTAACTAAGGTTCAGAGAAATCAATGGATTGGACTGCATTTATCTCCGATTTAGAAGGCATTGAAACAATTAACGTACCCACTCAGGTGGCAAAGCTATCTGAGGATTATTTTCGATTTAGCCCGATTCTAGAGCCAATTTTGAGTGGCAAGGTCGGAGATATCGTTGTGCGTCCCGCCAATGAATCTGAGGTTTTGCGAGTTGCACAAGCTTGCGTGCAACATCAAGTGCCTTTGACTGTGCGTGGTAGTGGTACGGGTAACTATGGTCAGTGCGTGCCGCTATGCGGTGGGGTAATCCTTGATATGACTAAAATGCAGGCAATTCGCTGGTTAAAATCTGGGTTGGCCTGTGTCGAACCAGGGATTAAGCTGGCCGCGCTTGACAAGAAAGCTCAGGAGATCGGCTGGGAAACGCGCATGGTACCCTCCACTGTCCGCAGTGCTACTGTCGGTGGTTTTATTGCGGGGGGTAGTGGGGGGATTGGTTCAATTACGTACGGTCAACTACGCGATCGCGGCAATCTCCGTGCTGTCAGGATAGTGACACTGGAAGATACCCCGCGTGTAATTGAGCTAAGGGGAGACGACGTGCAGAAGGTAAACCATGCCTACGGTGTGAATGGCATTATTACCGAGTTAGAGATTCCCCTAGCTCCTGCATACCCTTGGGCAGAGTGTATCGGCGCATTCTCGGATTTTATGACGGCGGCGCGATTTGGACAAGCGCTGAGTAACTGTGATGGCATCATTAAGAAAATGGTAAGCGTTCATGCTGCACCCATTCCTACTTACTTTGCCGCATTGCGCGATCGTATCCCAGATGATTCTCATTGTGCGCTTATTCTGGTTTCAGAAACAGACTTAGAACCATTTCGGAGTTTGGTAAGCGAATATGGCGGCAACCTTTGCTATGAAAAGAATGCCCAGGAAGCTAGCAAGGGAGTGAGTCTGGTGGAATTCTCCTGGAATCACACTACATTACACGCTCGCAGTGTCGATCCATCGCTCACCTATTTGCAAAGTCTCTTCCCTAACGATCCCAATCTAGAACTCGTGCAGCATATGTACGAACATTTTGGCGATGAAGTAATGATGCATCTGGAATTCATTCGCATGAATGGTATGGCAATTCCTGCGGCAATCCAAATTGTGAGATACACAACACCAGAACGCATCGCGGAGATAATTAAATATCACGAAGAGAACGGCGTGTTAATCGCCAATCCCCATACCTACATTCTTGAAGATGGTGGCATGAAGGCAATTAATTACGAACAGCTAGCCTTTAAACAAATGGTCGATCCCTATGGCTTGATGAATCCGGGAAAAATGCGTGCCTGGACGGAGTGATCGTCACAGCGTCCATAACACCTCCAGGATCCAGGATCTAGGATTTTTTTGAGATCGGCTTAGCTATTGGCTTAGCTTCTATATCTGGTTTACCGATCGAGTAGTTGAGTGCATAACTGTAGGCTAACAGGCGCAACCAGAGTTTAGGGGATTTAGATTCGATCCAGGGTTGAAGGCGACGTAAGGATTGAGGTAGCCAGCCACCGAGGATAGCATTGGCGATCGCACTGCCTGTAAATGCCGCATAGCTTCCCAACCACTTGGTCATCTCACCCGCTCCCGCCATTTCCCAAATCCAGGCAATCAGGGCCGGATTTTTGGTAGCAGCAATTACGGCAAGGCGATTAAACATCGGCCAGCCTAAACGATCTTTGATGAAGCGATCGCTGACAGTTTGAGGTTGATCCGCCATCACGCCAAAGAAGGTATTCAACATGGAGTTAATGCGTTCCGGCGGTAAATGTATACCCGTGGGCACCATCATGCCCTTAGAAAATAGCCATGTCACGGCGATATTACTCTGATAAGCGCTAATTTGTTCCAAGTCATCTGCTGCCAGCAGGTCGTGCTTGAGTGCTGTATCCAATAGTGTGGTTAAGCGTGGCAGGTTGCGCACCAGGGAGCCAAAGCCCGTAAATACTAGCGGTGATTGCAAGGAGGCAGCATCACCAATTCCCAGTAAGCGGTCGAACGCGATGCGACGCGAATTAGCATTGATACTGAAGTGGCCTGGGATATAACCAAATGTAGCTTTCTTCCATATCAGTTTATCCATATCGCAGCGACGATATTCCGGTAGAATCGTGAAAAAGTCTTCATATAGATCGAGCATGGAGCCAGGATTTTCGGGATGGACTTGATGATAGTGGAATAGGTAAACCGCCATCTCTTTGCCATCACCAGGGAATAGCTCCCAAATTAACTGCCTGCCCCTAGAGATATCGCCATGACTGAATAGAACATCGCCATAGGAGGCATCCCACACATCAGGCCCTATACCTTCCAAGACAGCACCAACCGTAGGACAGACACTGTCAAACGCCTGTCCGTAATTGATTTGCTGCGCGATCGCTGAGGCTGAACCCATAGCATCCACAAGCATTCTGCCCGTAACCTCTACGGCTCGATCATTCGTTAAATTACGGGCTTTGACTGTGATGCGATCGCTTGCTACTATTACTTGCTCGAACTCAGTCTGATCGATAATTTCTCCCCCATATTCGCGTAATTTAGCACCGCAAATATGTAGTAGTTTATTGGAATCAATTGCCACATTCAGAACTGTAGGCGTATGCAGGACAGATGCCTTCAAGTGGGATGGATTATTGCCATCAAAGAATTTATTAAATCCATCCACATACTCGCATAGGATAATGCTTTCAAATTCTGCTTGGGTAAATAGACCAAACTCAACTAGACCTTCAAACTCTGCTCTAGAGATATTCCATTCGCGGTTCATGCGTCCGAATGGTAAGCGCTCGATCAAGCAAACACGATAGCCCAACTTTGCCATCATGGCAGCATGAATTACGCCCAAGGCACCACCCAGATAGATGAGATCGTATTCAGGTTTTATGGGCTGGGTACTTAATTGTGCATTTGAGGCATTAGGCTCTCTGTAAATAACTTGTTTAGGCTGTTGCGGATTTTTCACACTTTCGCGCCAGCGCTGCTCCCACCAATACACCCGATTAAGGTCGTATTCGCCATTGGGGAATTGTTGGAAATACTTGACTGTGAGTGGATATTGCGGAGCTAACGTCTCGAATATGGATTTACCAGGTGCGATCGCGGGTGGCTGGGGATATGTATAGGGGAAAGCGGCACGAATTTGTTGCGTCAGTGCCTGCAAGATTTGCGACTCACCTTTGACCGCACGCTCTGACCACCGGAAGGCTTTGAGGTAGGTAGTACGCTGCAATGACCAGACAAATACACACAGTTGGGGGGCTGAGGTTTCTGATGTTGGGTCGATGGGGCGATCGCTAATGGTAAAACCGTCAGGTGTGAGCTGCTTGTCACCAATGGGTGCATCAAAGCGATCGCGCAACCATGAGCGCACGGAATCAGTATTAGGCGTGGGGATCTCTAGGTAAAGTAATTGCTGCATGAAAAGAGTCAAGGGATATTCTTGTCTAATGCTACATCGTAAACCCTAAGTGTAGTGCTCAGCGTCATTTTGGCAGGAATTACTGGGACAGCCGTGTCGGAAGGACGGGAGATCGCACGTTCTGGCAACACTTGAAAAGAGCGATCGCGACTTGTTTTGCTGTAGCTCTAAAACTGCGATCGCGCTGTAACCGAATATTGCTGTTAAGGGAATGGCAAAGGCTGAGAGATGAATGCACTCGCATCAATCGAGCTAGCTATAACGTTATTCAGCACCATCAATTCTTCACGATCAGAATTTCTCCTGATCAGCGTATTCAAACCGCTTTGCTCAAGTGAGACATCGCTAAATTGCAAGCCATCTACAAGTTCTAAAAAGTCTTCACCCACATTAAAGTCCAAAACTGTATCGTTTCCTCTACTTGGCTGGACTGCAAATCGATCCGATCCACCTCCACCGATTAAGATATTAATGCCAAAATCGCCACTCAGAAAATCGTTGCCATTCCCACCTAAGAGCGTGTCGTTGCCCTTGCCGCCATAAATAGTGTCAGCACCGCGATCGCCAGACAGCAGATCGTCATTTCTACCACCTAGCAATAGATCGTTATGCTGACCTCCAAACAGCGTATCATTACCCCCTCCGCCAAAGACGCTGTCATCACCCTGTGAAGCCAGTGCGAGATTGTTGAGATCGTCACCTACAAGAAAATTAGGTCTGATAGGACTCAAAGCTTCCTGGGCAAGATTTGTGAGGCCAAAGAAAGAGAAGCCATCGGATGTTCTCGTACGTTCCAACGCACCCCTCGTACTCGCTGATGCCAGTAGTAGGGGATCGGCAAAGGCTAGAGCCAAGCTGAATTCTCTAAAGTTGGAATCGTTAGGATAAGTAAAAGTGGGACTATTCAACTGTGCGATCGGAATTTCCGTTTGGCTAAACCCAGCGGGAGGATTCGAGAGCAGATCGCGGCGCGTGTGCTTATCCCGCGCGATCAGAGGATTCCCAGGTAGCACCAGGGTCGGATCGATCTGTGGATCGGTAAACGACTGCAAAATTACCGTGCCGGGGAGAAAAGCTTCGCCTCCCAAACTAACGATGTCGCCATTCACGATATAGTGAGTGACATTCTTATTCGTGCCGCCATTGCGCTGGAAAGCATCAACTGTAGCGCTACTAGTTGCAGGGGAATTAAAGGTGACAAGATCGCCAAACAGAGAAGTTAGCTGTGCGGCAGCAAGCTGACTTAGGGCTCCTCCCAGGCTGTGCCCTAACAGATCGGGTAGCAGGCGACTGGGATTGGAAACATCTTGGGCAATCCGGGTCAGCCAGTCTGAAATTGCCGATCTATTTGCCTCAAACTGGTTAAAGCCAATCGCGCGGCGATCGCCCAGCGCAGGATCGTCCGATGCGCCATCAGTACCGCGAAATACCAAGACTGGCGGCTTATCGGGCGTAGTCGATACTAATCCCACGGCATGAAAACCCGTTGCTGGATCGTCGAAACTACGATCGATGCGATAACCAACTGAATTCAGAAAAAGTGCAACCTGAGATTGAAATTCAGGGCGATCGTCAACGTAGGCAATTAGTTTGGCTAGAGATTCGTAAACAGCAGGTGATGCAGTCATAATTTATTAATGTTCTTGCTACTATCTTAGATGTTATCAGTTATCAGAATTACTAACTTTTCTTCTGGAGAAGGCATATGCATAACGCCGGAATCCCTCCAATAGAAATTATCCGAACTATTTCACCCATCATATTGGGTTTAGAGATAGTTACTATATCTAATGCGGCAACTAGCAATGCTGGCAGAATAGGAACAAGTATCCATACCCAACTACGTTTAATATGCTTGCGCAAGACTAACCATTGAGCAAATCCCAAACAGATAAAAGCAAAAACGCTGACCCACTCATTAATGTACACTAATTTTGAGTAAACTCCCATTGAGAAAGCCCAACCCAACGTTGTTACTGGAATCCAAGATTTACTTGGAATATACCTTCTGAGGACAATCCACTGAGCGATTCCAATAAATATTCCCTGAACTAAACCACTGTCAAAGAAAGTGCCTGTAATAGGGATTGTAAGGTAACGCATAAGCAAGGTGCCGATCACCCAAGCTAGTCCTGATAGAACAGCAAAAAGGATAATAAATTGAATATGCTCAGCAGGTGGAATCAGTAACCGTTTTCTGGCAATAGATGTAGATGATTTAGGATTTTTAACAGGTTCAATTTCCATAGATACTTCACTAAGTTATCTAAGTAGTGGGGATTTTGGCAATCTTACAGCTTTCTGATCGTAAATACTATCAGGGCTTACGCAAAAGCCTTGCAATTAGGTTGCAGGCTAAAAACTCAAACCTTTTTTTCCAAGACCTCGATTTTGAGTCCGATATGTTTTGGAGTTCCAGCTCCTGCTGACAGCGGATAGTCCATTACGGTGCCTGTTTTTTGATACCCGCGCCTCAGATAGAAAGAAATGAGTTCACTTCTTGAAGACACCACAAGCATGATAAATTTTTCAGCGACAAAATTCGCGATCGCGTAACTTTCGGCTTGTCTATGCATTTCCTTCCCAATTCCCATCCCTTGCAAGTTCGGCCTAACTGCAAGCATTCCTATATGGCAATTGCCGCCATCTTTCTCGGCATGAACACAAGCTAAAACTTCTGAATCTCTGAGTCCAAGCAGAATAGCCGAGCCTTCTTTTGATATGACATCTGCAACTTGATGCGCGTTTGTGCGATCGCCAGACACCAGATCGGATTCATGGGTCCAACCGTGCGCTCCTAATTCCGGACGATACGATTTGTTGACGAGTTGCGCTATTACCTCGGCATCTGTTTTGTTAGCTGTGCGGAACGAATCAATGCCCATCTACTCAATTCTATACTTCTAAGATTATCTATCGTACATCCTTACCTAATATAAGGTCTAGTACATCTTCCCTAAGCTGATTAACTGCCCCAATCTTTCTGATTAACTGGGCAGTAGAAGATCCACGTTGTCCAGCTAGAGTTAACTTGCTGTTATAAACAAAAGTATAGGGATCTCTTTCTGGGAAAGTGCTGATTTGTTTGATGTACTTGGATTGCTCTGTAATTGTAGAAGTATACTCTGCCGAAGCAAAGAAATATTCCAAATCCAAGTTATTCGCAAAAGCAATTTCAAAAGCTGCTTGATAGTGTCTTTCAGGTGCTTCGCTGTGAGCTACACCTTTTGCCTCTGGTCGTGAATTGTCTACTTCTTCAAATAAGTGCAACCTAAATTTGAGTAAAAAATCACTTTTGGTAATAGTTGAGGCAAAGATTTCAGATAGGAACTTGCGAAATTCTTCAACACTAACACTATCTTGTTTTTTAACTAAAATGTGCAATTTGACTATATCTAAGTGTCCATTGGGGTTACCACAAGGAATGTTATCTACATAGGTTTTAGAATTACCTGGATTGGTGATGTAACCAATTGCTTGGCTGAAGATGTTATGTTCATCATCCATCAGTAAAGCCGCAGATTGGAACCATATATTGCGATCTTCGATAGTCTTAAAAGTTAGCTCTGCAATACTATTTAATTGGTCTTTCTCCTCCGTTTTATATTCTATGCCTTCAATAGTTGGCCATATGCCACCTTCATTATGGGCGACATGAAACTGCCAATATTGATATTGTCTAGGCAATCTAGCACAAACTGGCCCATGGACATCTCTCCAGTAATCATCAAATAACTGTAGTGATAGTCCTCTTCTTTTCCATAGAAGCACATAGAAAGCAACTGTACCCGCGCGATCGCGTGCTGAAAAATCTGTTGTACTCATAATTATCCTTGTATTTGACGACCTGATCAGCTCAACACCCTGTTCTTCATAGGTGTTATCATCGTGCAAACACTTCCCCGATCGCATCCAAGAAATCCTTGATGTTTCTGGGGAACTAAGACAAATAAGTTGGTATGGCCAGACTTTCTAAGAATCAAGAGCGATCGCGACAGCAGATTTTGCAATTGGAATGGTCAAATTTGTTACCGAAAGAAGTTGGCAACGGAATTCTTTCGGCATTGCACCATGCTATACCATCAGATGAAAGCGCACTATTTGGGGTCGATCCTACCAGCCTCTTATTCAACCAGATACTTGCCTATAGAGGGGACTTTAATACTTGGCAACATTGGTTACAGGAGATCTATTTGATCGAGGAACCGTTCCACGATCTCACCTTCCCTGGAATGATGCAGGCGAACGTATCTGCTATTGGTATTCACGATCTTCCTCAAATCTCTCTGGGTATTCCCCATTTCTGGATGGAATTTCTTTCCCCTGATGATTGGTGGCATCGTTATCACGACATCCATGGAGAGGCTAGCGGTGTTCTTCGTGCCTGTTTTATCGCAAATGGTCGCTGGATTGCGGCAATCCAGTTGGTTCGCGATGAGCCTAAGCAACTGTTTCGCGCGGGAGACATCGGATTTATCCGTTTACTAGCACCGCTAATTGGGCGCTTACTGCATCAGTCCTATGAACGCGAACGAGCTTTGCAAACTACAGCCGTGGGGCCTGATATGAGTGGGATCTTAGTGATGGGGGAAAATAATCAAATTCAATTCTGTACACCTGCTGCTGAAGCGTGGATAGAGCACTTGGGAGGCAGTGGCTTACCATTTTCAGGTAACTTGCCCACAGCAATATGGGCGGCGATCGCTCGCTTGCGAGCCGATCTAAAAAGTCCCCTAGAACGCGCTCTTTATGTTTGGACACCAGCAGGTAACTTACGCATTGAAGCATCCAAATCAAATATGGATGGCTCGACGGCGATCGTGCTTGCGCCAGAACGTCCACCTATTCCACCTGACTTACCGATGCATTGGAGCTTAACTCCTCAAGAGCGACAAATTGTTTTGATGTTAGTAAAGGGAATGAGTAATCGTCAAATTGCGTCAGCATTAGTAATCAGCGAGAATACAGTAGAATCCCACCTATCGCATGTTTATGAGAAGCTATCTGTACATAGTCGGAGAGAACTTTTAGCTTGTTTGTTTCGTGATGTTTACTGGACACAAATACAGTCAGTGGAAGAGTCTGCAAGTTAGGGAGATCGCTTCTCTATCTATGGACTGAGCCCATAACTAATTGATAATTGATAACTGTTAATTTCTACTGAAACTGGCGGGCGTGGAATTGAGCGTAACGTCCTGCTTGAGCGATCAATTCTTCGTGATTACCAGATTCAATAATTCTGCCTTGCTCTAATACAAAGATGCGATCGCTATTCCTCACAGTCGCTAAACGATGGGCAATTACAAATACTGTGCGTCCTTGCATAACCCGTTGCAAAGCCTCTTGCACCAAAGCTTCCGACTCGGCATCTAAAGCTGAAGTAGCTTCATCGAGGATCAGAATTTTAGGATTGTGCAGAACTGCTCGGGCGATCGCAATTCTCTGTTTTTGTCCGCCCGAAAGATTTACACCCCTTTCGCCTACCCAAGTTTGATATCCTTCCGGAAATTGAGAGATGAAATCATGGGCATTGGCAATCTTGGCGGCAGCTTGGACTGCTTCTAGATCGAAGTTCTCTTGACCAAAAGCAATATTAGAAGCGATCGTGCCGGAAAATAGAGTAGTTTCCTGGGGCACGATCGCCATTTGTTGTCTTAAACTTCTTAAGGTTACGTCTTTAATGTCGATGCCATCAATCAGAATCTTGCCTGATTTGGGGTCGTGGAAACGCATTAACAGATTAACAAGCGTGGATTTTCCAGCTCCAGAAGAACCCACCAAAGCAATTACTTCACCCGGGAAGGTGAGGAAGCTAATATCCTTTAAGACAGGTTGATCGCTCTGATAATGGAATTGCACTTGCTGATATTCCACTTTGCCCGTAACAGTCGGCAATTCGCTAGCATTCGGCTTTTCTGTGACGACGGGACGAATTTGAAATAGCTCAAAAATGCGATCGCACGATGCCTCTGCTTGCTTAATCTCGTTGTAATTGCTAGTCACATTGCGAATGGGATCGGTAATTAGGGCTACAGCGGCGCAAAATGCCACAAATTGACTGGCTTTGAGCTGTCCACGCGAGATTTGCCACACTCCTAACCAAATTAGAATAATAATGCCCGCTGCTTGCAGAAGGCTGATTACGGGATATTGAATTGCTCTAATCTTATCTGTCGCATACTTGCGTTGGCGATTTTGTTCCGCCTCATTACGAAATCTCTTGATCTCATATCCTTCGGCGGCAAAAGCCCTAACTAAGCGAATACCATTAAATACTTCTGACAATAAAGAAGAAAGATTAGATATCTGATCCTGGCTACGGCGAGTCAGAGATAACATGCGATCGCCAAACCAAGCGACCAAGATAGCTAAAGCAGGCGCAACTAGGAATACCGTCAAAGTTAACACCCAATTTAGATAGATCATATAGGCCAAAATGAAGATCAGTTGCAACACCGAAGGGATGAACTGATGGAAGAATTTACCTATGACCTCAGCAATGCGATCAATATCCTCTGTTAAGCGATAGGAAAGGTCGCCAGTGCGGGCTTCGGCGAAATAATCCAAATCCAAACTATGGAGGTGAGCATAGACATCTACGCGCAAATCTAGCGCCACCTTTAAAGCTGCTTGAGACATCAGGGCATCCTGTCCATACTGAAACACTCCCTGCACGACAAATAGCAACAGGGTAAAGCCTGAAATTCTGGTGATTCCGGCGACATCTCCGGCAGCAAAAGCCTCAGATACCAGGCCAAAAATGTGTGCCAATAGCGGCATCCCACCGATGTAGAACAGCGTACAGATAAATGCTTTGGTAATCAGCAACCAGTGCGGACGAATATAGGTGCTTAGTTGCCAATAGGAAGATCGCTTACTCAATGCAGACTCAACTCGCTCCAGATTATTTGCTTAAACTAATCTACCGTCATATTCATACTCAATGCTAGCGAACTAGATTTTTTTGATAGCGGGTTCCAGATCACTGTAGTACTGATGCAACTATGAACCTCTGATATCATAAGGTTTTCAAAAAGCTAAAAGCTAATCTTGCTAGAGTTATGGGTACCTCTAAAAACTCAAAATTATTGTTCCTGTAAATAACCTATGGATAGCCACAGATGAAAATATAAATCGTTGCTCTCAAACTCGATTCATGGTGCAGCCACCGCTTTACCCTGTTAAATCGTTTGAGTTTGCAGGTAAGGAAACGTCTTCTTAACTGCCAGTTGAGTTTTTAGGAGATTATTCAAGGTTTAGGATTTCTGCATTGCGATCGCCCTCCACCCCAAAACGCTGCGATCGCAACCGCCATCATCGAAAATCAGGGTAAGATTTCAAAATTGCGTTAAGAGGCAATAAGCGATCCCCTGAAATACTTATGGTTGGCGTATGAATGCAGTCGAAATCGAAGAAGCCGTTTCCCAGCTTGCGGGCGCACCCTTTGACCCGGAGGAGTTCCCCTTTGCCTTCCTGGAAGCCTTCGGTAATAAGCAAACGACACTCAAGAAGCTCAAAAGTGGTAGCTCGAACCAATCTGATCTGCCTGGTGGCGTACTCCAGCGCAACAATATTCATTTGCAGGTGTGTCCAGAAGGCGAGGTGACAAACACGCTCACGGCTTTGCGAGAGAGCAAGGCGACGGCTCGGTATAAGGCGAAATTCATCCTCGCGACCGACGGTACCAGCTTTGAGGCGGAAAACCTCGCCGATGGGGAAACCGTCGCTTGCGACTATCCCGACTTTCACGACCACTTCGGTTTTTTCCTGCAATTGGCGGGGATTACGACGGTTAAGCAGATCCGGGAGAATGCCTTTGATATCAAGGCGACGGGTCGCCTCAACCGCCTCTATATCGAACTACTGAAGGATAACCCGGACTGGGATGGGGAGGAGCGCCGGGAGGAGATGAACCACTTCATGGCGCGGCTGATCTTCTGCTTCTTTGCGGAGGATACGAATATCTTCCACAGCAATGGCCTGTTCACGGCCACCATTCAGCAAATGAGCGCGAGTGATTCGTCGAATACTCATGAGGTGATCTCTGAATTGTTTCGGGCGATGTGTACGCCACTGAACGCGCGGGAATCAGCCAAGATTCGCAATTGGGCGAATGTGTTTCCCTATGTGAATGGAGGACTGTTTTCGGGTGGGGTGGAGGTGCCGCGTTTTAGTAAGATTGCGCGATCGTATCTGCTGCATGTGGGCAATCTCGACTGGACGAAGATTAATCCCGATATTTTTGGGTCGATGATTCAGGCGGTGGCGGATGAGGAGGAGCGAGGGGCGTTGGGGATGCACTATACCAGTGTGCCGAATATCCTCAAAGTGTTGAATCCTCTGTTTTTGGATGATTTGCGTGGCCAGCTTGAGGCGGCGGGGGACAATGTGCGGAAGTTGCTGAATTTGCGGCAGCGGATGGCGCGGATTCGGGTGTTTGACCCTGCCTGTGGGTCGGGGAATTTTTTGGTGATCGCTTATAAGGAGATGCGGGCGATCGAGGCGGAAATTAATATCCGGCGGGGGGAGGCGGATCGTCGTTCTGAGATTCCGTTGACGAATTTTCGGGGGATTGAGATTCGTCATTTTGCGACGGAGATTGCGCGGTTGGCGTTAATTATTGCGGAGTATCAATGTGATGTGTTGTATCGGGGGGCAAGGTTGGCGCTGGCGGAGTTTTTGCCGTTGAAGGCGGATAATTGGATTACTTGTGGGAATGCGTTGCGTTTGGATTGGTTGAGTCTTTGTCCGCCGACGGGGACGGGGGTGAGGGTGCAGCGAGAGGATTTGGATTTGTGGGGGGAGACACGGGAAGAGGCAGAAATTGATTTTGAGAATGAGGGGGGAGAAACCTATATTTGTGGAAATCCGCCGTATGCAGGTGCAACTATGAAAGCTCCAAAAGACGCGAGCAAAGAATTGAAGGAACGTTTAAGAAAGGAGAATGAAAGCCGTAAGTCAGACCTGAAAGCCGTCTTTGATCACCACACTAAAACATGGAAATCCCTGGACTATGTAGCTGGCTGGTTTATGAAGGCTGCGGAATATGGTACAAAAACTCACACAGTTACCGCTTTTGTATCCACCAACTCTATTTGTCAAGGGCAGCAAGTTCCTACACTTTGGCCGCTGATATTCAAGACTGGGCATCACATCGTGTTTGCCCATACTAGCTTCAAATGGAAAAATCTGGCTGCTAACAACGCTGGCGTAACAGTTGTAATTGTTGGACTTTCATGTCAAATAAGTAAGAAACGCTGTCTTTATACTTCCAATAGATCCGAAGATACTTCTGTCAAAGAAGTGGAACACATTAACGCCTATTTGGTTCCAGATCAGGATGTAATCATAAAAAAGCGACCTAAACCATTGGGCGGATTAAATACCATGATCAAAGGAAATTCGCCTACTGATGGAGGACATTTGTTGCTTAACAAGGGAGAGATAGAAGGTCTTAATCTGACAAAAATACAATATCAGAAGCTGGTGCGCCGATTTCTTGGCTCTGAAGATTCTATAGAAGGCAAAGAGCGTTTTTGTTTATGGTTGGATAATACAGATGTTGATCGATTAGCACAAAATAAAGCAATTTCAGAGCGTCTGAATGGTGTAAGAAAAATGCGTCTTAATAGCGACAAAAAACAAACGAAAGAGTTGTCCACAATGCCTTTTCGTTTTGGTGAAATTCGTCAAATTGGGGACGAGCTTCCCATTGTAATTCCTCGGCATAGTTCTGAGAACCGTGAGTATTTGCCATTTGCAATGGGCAACAGAGGTGACATCATTGCGGATAGTGCATCTGCCTTATACGACGCACCACTCTGGAATGTATCGATTTTCTCTTCGCGCTTACACCTCGTCTGGATCGCCACCGTCTGCGGCAAACTGGAAACCCGATATCGCTACTCCAACACCCTCGGCTGGAACACCTTCCCCGTCCCCACCCTCACCGACCAAAACAAAACCGACCTCACCCGTTGCGCCGAAGACATCCTCCTCGCTCGCGAACAATACTTCCCCGCCACCATTGCCGATATGTACGACCCCGATCGCATGGACAGCGAATTTCCCCTAGTCCGCGAAGCCCACGATCGCAACGACGAAGTACTCGAACGCATCTACATCGGACGCCGCTTCAAAAACGACACCGAGCGATTAGAAAAACTGTTTGAGTTATATACCAAAATGACCAGCCAGCAAACCTCTGCGAAAAGAAAAAGTCTGCCAAACGTAAAACTTAGCCATAATAATGGACAGAGATAAATATGGTTACTCTTGAAAATCTAGAGCAATGGTTACTTGCCCCCGCCGAAACCGAGAGGCTTGAATTCAAAGAAGCTAAACAGCAGTACGATACAACTAAACTTTTGCGTTACTGCGTCGCTTTAGCCAATGAAGGGGGCGGTCATTTAGTCCTTGGTGTTACCAATAAACCTCCTCGAAATGTAGTAGGGACGCAAGCGTTTCCCTCTGTAACTTCTCTCAATGACATCAAAGCTCTAATTGTCGAGAAGCTGAGATTTCGAGTAGACGTAACAGAGTTAAACCATGCCAATGGGCGGGTGTTAGTTTTTGAAATACCCACTCGACCCGTAGGACAGGCATTCACGTTTGAGGGTGCATATTTAATGCGGGCGGGTGAAGACTTGGTGCCAATGACACCTGATATGCTCAAGCGCATTTTTGCTGAAGACCAACAGGACTGGTTTTCCCAAACTGCTCGATCGGATGCCAGCCCTGATGATGTTATTTCGCTCCTCGATACCCAAACATACTTCGAGCTACTAAACATTCCCTATCCAACCAGTCGCGATGCTGTCTTGGAGCGATTGCAGAGTCAAGACTTAATTAAACAGGCATCTCAAGGTTGGACAATCACAAATCTCGCTGCTATCCTTCTAGCGAAAAAGCTAGATGCCTTCTCCTCTGCCCTAGCTCGTAAAGCGCCCCGTGTTGTTATTTATGAGGGTATAAACAAGCTCCAAACGCGCGATGATAAGACAGACAGTCGTGGCTATGCCGTTGGTTTTGAAGGTTTAGTCGATTTTGTTCATTCAGCAGCACCACAAAATCGCTTCATTGAAGAAGTCATGCGGGAAGAAGTGAAAATGTTCCCCAAACAGGCACTCAGAGAGTTGATTGCTAATGCCCTAGTACATCAGGATTTTCTAGCCACAGGCGCTTCAGTGATGATCGAGATGTATAGCGATCGGATTGAAATTTCTAATCCCGGCATCCCACCCATTCAAGTAGAACGCTTTATTGACGAATACCGTTCGCGCAATGAGCAACTTGCCGACCTCATGCGCCGCTTTGGTATTTGCGAAGAAAAGGGTAGTGGTATTGACAAAGTAGTGAGTGCGGCAGAGGTCTTTCAACTACCTGCGCCAGATTTTCGGGTAGGTGAGACACGCACTACGTCCATCTTATTCGCTCATCAAGATTTTTCTGACATGAGTAAATCCGATCGAATTCGAGCCTGCTATCAGCATTGCTGCCTACTATACGTCAGCAACCGGCAGATGTCGAACCAGACCCTACGGGAGAGATTTGGTTTTGACGAGTCAAAAAACGTCTTGGTTTCTCAAGTGATTAGTGCTACCAAGGAAGCGGGGTTAATCAAGGCAGATGACTCTGCTTCGACCTCAACTCGCTATGCTCGTTACCTCCCTTTTTGGGCATGAAAGTGCTTAAAAGCAAATCCACATGACGAAGATCAAAAGCTTCAAACCCTTATGAGTAAAGGATTTAAGTGCTTAAAAGCAAATGGGAGTCGCCCCAAAACCATGCCCGCTAACCTCCGCGCAGACCATGCTACTCCAAAGAAAACGCTGATTGATCGCACTACATTGATCGCCGCTTCAAAAACGACACTGAACGCCTCGAAAAACTGTTTGAGCTATATACCAAAATGACCACCCAGCAACCATCGGTGAAAAAGTCTACCAAACGCAAATAAAGGCACGAAATAATGAAAACATTACACTACACTTTAGGATTCTAGTCATGGCTAAAACAACCATAGAACGGCAAAATCTGATTGAGGCAGTCAATGCCCTGCCTGATGAAGTTCTGATCGAGCTTGCCAGTTTTGTTGAATACTTACGCTATAAAACAGTCCAGCACCAGAACTCTGAGCCTCCCAAGCAAAATTTTTTATTAACGGTTGCAGGTTTGGGGAAATCTGGACAAGCCGAATTTCTCCACCAAAAACAACTATCCTCCCCTCAACCTCAAGCGATCCCTCCCGGCACCCTCACCGGACTTCGGGGCATCGCCAAACGTCCCGGAGCAGCCCCAAACGATGAGGTTCTACAAGCAGACTATACCGACTATCTAACCCAAAAATATCAATAAGCCTACCTATGAAAATTCCCATCTTCGGAGGATAGAATAATGTTTGCAGTTCCGAGTCATTCACCCAAGTTAACAGCCATCGAATATTTCGCTTGGGAAGAGCAGCAATTATGTCGCCACGAATACATTAATGGCGAAGTCTATGCCATGAGTGGAGGAACTCAAAATCATAGCCGAATTGCTTTAAAGGTTGCAGCTTTACTAGATAATCACTTGTCTAATGGCAGTTGTCGGGTATTTAACTCTGATTGTAGAGTTAATCTTGTAGGCAGCAATGATTACACCTACCCTGATGCCAGTATTAGCTGCGATCATAGAGATAAAAACACAACGCAATATATTACCTATCCTTGCTTAATCGTTGAAGTTTTGTCAGAAAGTACAGAAGCTTACGATCGCGGCAATAAGTTTTTTCGCTATCGTAAGAATCCGCAATTGCAAGATTACGTATTGGTAAGTTCGCAGGAAATCGTGATCGATCTTTATCGTAAAAGCAGTGATGGACGGTGGGAAATCATCAATTATCGAGCCGGAGATATAGTGGAATTGCAATCCGTGAATTTGAGCTTCCCCATCGAGCAAGTGTATCGCGGGATCGACTTTTCGGAAGTTGCCGTTGAATCTATCA
The DNA here is from genome assembly GCA_943367755.1 of Rhizobium sp. Q54. Classification (GTDB taxonomy): domain Bacteria; phylum Cyanobacteriota; class Cyanobacteriia; order Pseudanabaenales; family Pseudanabaenaceae; genus PCC-6802. The sequence continues at coordinate 76,956 of CALRKB020000014.1, forward strand.
CACCTGAAAAATCATGACAGTCGCCAAAAATCTATGAGTAACCCGATTGCCATTCCCGCCGTTTCCGTCACCTACGCCCAGGATGGCACCTCCACAAGCGCCAACGCCCTCGGAATGCGCCCGATGCAGGAACGCGCCTACCAAAAACGCGGCGAACAATATCTGCTGATCAAATCGCCCCCCGCCTCTGGCAAAAGTCGAGCACTGATGTTCATCGCCCTGGACAAACTGGAGAACCAGAAGCTCAAGCAAGCCATCATTGTCGTGCCAGAAAAGACGATCGGGGCTAGCTTCCATGATGAGCCATTGAGCCAGTTTGGCTTTTGGGCCGATTGGCAAGTCGAACCCAAGTGGAACCTCTGCGATGCACCAGGGGGAGACAATGGCGGCAAAGTAGATGCAGTGAAAAAATTCCTCGAAAGCGATGCCAAGGTGCTGGTCTGTACCCATGCTACCTTCCGCTTTGCAGTAGATAAGTTCGGCATCGAAGTCTTCGACGATCGCCTGATCGCCGTAGACGAATTTCATCACGTTTCTGCCAACCCAGATAACAAGCTCGGCGATCACATCCGTCAGCTCATGACCCGCGACAAAACCCATATCGTCGCCATGACTGGCTCCTACTTTCGTGGCGATGCCGAGGCAGTGCTGCACCCCGAAGACGAATCTAAATTCGACACCGTTACTTACACCTACTACGAACAACTCAACGGCTACCAATACCTGAAGCAACTCGACATTGGCTACTACTTCTACGCGGGCAGCTACACCGACGAAATCATGCAGGTGCTCAACCCCAACGAAAAAACCATTCTGCACATTCCCAACGTCAACTCCCGCGAGAGCACCAAGGACAAGATTCGCGAGGTGGAGCACATCATCGAAGAACTGGGCGAATGGCAGGGCACCGATCCTCAGACCGGGTTTCAACTCGTCAAAACCCCCGATGGCAAGATTCTCAAAATCGCCGATCTGGTAGATGATGATCCATCCAAGCGCGATAAGGTCGCCAACGCCCTCAAAGACTCCGCCCACAAGAACAACCGCGATCGCGTCGATATCATCATCGCCCTCGGCATGGCCAAAGAAGGATTTGACTGGATCTGGTGCGAACACGCCCTGACCATTGGCTACCGTTCCAGCCTGACGGAAATCATCCAAATCATCGGTCGCGCCACCCGCGATGCACCGGGCAAAACCCGCGCCCGCTTCACCAACCTAATTGCCGAACCCGATGCCAGCGAAGCCGCCGTGACTGAGGCCGTCAACGACACCCTCAAAGCGATCGCCGCCAGCCTGCTGATGGAACAGGTACTCGCGCCGCGCTTCGAGTTCAAACCCAAGCGCCCCGACAATCAACCGACACCGGGCTTTGACTACGGCGAAGGCGGCTACGATCCGGGCAAGTGTAACGTGGGCGTTAATCCTGAAACGGGGCAAATCCAGCTAGAAATTAAGGGGTTAGCCGAACCCAAAAGCCCAGAAGCCGAGCGCATCTGCCGCGAAGACTTGACCGAACTGGTGACGGCTTTTGTCCAAGACAAGCCCACGATCGAACGGGGTCTATTCGATGAGGAACTGGTACCCGAAGAACTGACCCAGGTGCGGATGGGCAAAATCGTCAAAGAGAAATTCCCAAATTTAGACGAAGAAGATCAAGAAGCGGTGCGTCAACATGCGATCGCTGCACTCACCCTTGTCCAACAGGCCAAGAAAACCATGAACGAAGCGGCTGGGGAATATGTCACAAATCCCAGTGCCACAAATCCCGGTGATGGCCAGGTAGCGAAAAACACCGCCCTAATTGATGGGGTACGGCAGTTTGCTCTCTCCGTCACAGAACTCGATATAGATTTGATCGATCGCATCAACCCCTTTGGCGAAGCCTACGCCATCCTGGCTAAAACCATGAGCGAAGAACGACTAAGGCAGGTAGCGGAAGTGATTGCCGCCAAACGGGTCAACCTCACCGTGGAAGAAGCACGGGAACTGGCAAAACGGGCACGGCGATTCAAACAGGAGAAAGGCAGACTGCCCTCCCTCACAGCGGTAGACCCCTGGGAGAAACGGATGGCAGAAGGGATTGCCTTCCTGCAACGGAAAGTGCAGGAGGAAAACGATGCCTAAGTACACGACCGACGACGATCTGGAATTACTCGCCGAATTGGGCGTGGACATTGCCCATGAACCATCCGGACAACGCTCTGCTAGAGAAGAGCGGATCATCGCCGGTTTTGAGGAGATCGAGCGGTTTGTGGAGGAACAGGGCCGACTGCCCCAGCATGGGGAGGAGCGCGATATCTTCGAGCGGCTCTATGCGGTGCGGCTGGATCGCCTGCGGGACTCCGAGGAGTGTCGCGCCATCTTGAAACCACTAGACTCACGCGGATTGCTAGATGCTGAAGCTGATACCAGCTTGACCACGGAAGAAGAAGATCTGACAGACGAATCGCTGCTGGCCTCTCTTGGCGTCGATGCGGACTCAGAGAATGACATCATCCAGCTTACGCATGTGCGATCGCGCCAGGAAATCAAAGCGGCAGAGGAAATCGCCCAGCGAACTCCCTGCGCGGACTTCGATCAATTCAAACCCATCTTCCAACAAGTGCAGCGAGACTTGGAGACGGGAGCACGGCAAACCCTGAAATATCAGGACAATGCGACCGTCAACCAAGGGGATCTGTTCGTTCTCGATGGGCAAAAGGTGATGGTGGTCGATATGGATGAACCGTTTATCAGCGACTATGGTCTGCGAAACTGCCGCCTGTGGGTCGTATATGACAATGGCACCGAGAGCGACCCGCTGATGAGATCGTTCCAGCGGGCATTGAATAAAGACAAGACCAGCCGCCGCATCACCAATCCAGATTTCGGCCCACTTTTTGCGGATACTGAAGCAGCAGACGACTTACCGACTGGCTACATTTACGTGCTCAGGAGCAAATCCGATCATCCCGTCGTTGCAGAGCATCGATCTGTCATTCACAAGATCGGCGTGACCGGAGGCGACGTGAAAAGCCGGATTGCCAACGCCAAGAAAGACCCGACCTATCTGCTAGCGGACGTGGAAATCGTCGCCACCTTCAAACTGGCGAATATCAACCGGAAGGGACTGGAGGCACTCCTTCAGAAGTTTTTCGCCAGCGCTCAATTAGATTTGGAATTGCAGGATCGCTTCGGCACACCCGTAAAGCCGAGAGAGTGGTTCCTCGTTCCACTGGAGGTGATTGAGGCGGTGATTGAAAAAATCATGGAAGGAACCATCGATCAATTTCGATATGATCTGAGAACAGCCAGTCTCACGCGATTTAATGTCACCTAATGAATAATTTCTGATGCTGCCAATCAATCACAGTCTGCGATCGCCCACCCAATCACTATTACTAAACCAAGTGGTGGTGACAGCACATCAAATGCGATCGATCGAATCACTTATGTTTGAAGCGGGTATGCCCGTCGCCGCCTTGATGGAAAAAGTAGCAGGTCTGATCGTGCAGCGATTAGAGCAGATTTATCCTGCCACCAACTACCCCAAGGTCGGTATTTTAGTAGGGCCAGGGCATAACGGCGGCGATGCCCTAGTCGTAGCCAGGGAGCTATGGCATCGCGGACGAGAAATTAGGGTTTACCTACCCCTCGAAAAACTTAAGGATTTGACAGCGGCACACTGGCAATATCTGCAAAACCTGGGAATTATGGGCGCAGCGCTTGCCGATCTGCAAACCTGCGATTTAATCGTCGATGGGTTATTTGGCTTTGGCTTGGAGCGATCGCTGACGGGAATAGTCGCCGATACGATTAATGCGATTAATCACTGGCAAATCCCCGTACTCAGTATCGATCTGCCATCAGGATTGCATACAGATTCGGGAGCGGCTCTCGGTACGGCGGTTAGAGCCACCCACACCCTCTGTCTGGGTTTGTGGAAGCGTGGTTTGCTAGCTGAAGCAGCAGCACCCTATACTGGCAAGCTAGAAAGGGTCGATTTCCATATTCCCAGCCAGTTCGTTACCGCAATTTTAGGCAGCCAGCACGATCTATGGCGTATCGATCCGGCTCTGGCACTAGCTCAGCTACCCCGTCAGCGTCCCGTAGATGTGCATAAATATCGCGTGGGGCACTTACTCTTGATTGCTGGTTCGCAGCGCTATGGTGGGGCGGCACTCCTAGCAGCTTTGGGTGCAAGAGCCAGTGGGGTGGGCATGTTATCAGTAGCAGTACCCCAGTCACTAAAGGATTTAGTTTTAGCGCAAGTGCCAGAGGCTCTGTTACTTGGTTGTCCTGAGACCAGTACGGGTGCGATCGCGCAATTACCCCAGGATATCGACCTGGCAAAATACAATGCGATCGCCTGTGGGCCTGGATTATCCCTAGAAGCACAGGCAGTAGTCGAACAATTGCTTGGCGTTGCCTGTCCCCTGGTTCTGGATGCCGATGGACTCAATCTACTGGCACAGCTTGGTGTAGATCGTCTCGTGCAACGTCATCAAGCGGGTTACCCCACTTTACTTACTCCTCACTGGGGGGAGTTTTGTCGCCTATTTCCTCAATTCACCCAGAAATTTGACCAGAGTCGCGATCGCCTTACTGCCGCCCAACTTGCTACCACCGAAACCGGTGCGATCGTACTGCTGAAGGGAGCAAGGACTACGATTAGTTGTTTAACCGCAGCCACATTAAACGTAGCCGCACAACCTGAATCATGCCAAACCTGGATTAATCCTGAGAGCAGCCCATCCTTAGCTAGGGGAGGAAGTGGCGATGTCTTGACCGGCCTAATTGGTGGTCTCTGGGCACAAGGTTTATCAGGCCATAACGCCGCGATCGCTGCTGTGGCCTGGCAATCTCAAGCTGCCATGCAGCTAGCCAAAGAGCGCACTGATATGGGCGTCGATCCCGTTACGCTAGCGCAAAACCTGATTTCGGTTTTGTGATGTTGCCTATTACTAGGGGTTGGGTTATATTTAGCTATGCGAAAGCATAATTTCGAGATTTTGTCCGATTAGGCAACAAGGAGGTGATGCCCATGCAAGAAGACAGTAGTACATGCATGAGTCATCAAGTTGCGGTAACCACTCTGTGTGCTGGGGCTGTTCTCTAAACAGTCTTAACTATAATCCAGGCTTTTTGCTTGGATTGAGCGACTAGCTAGGGGTTCCTCCCAGCAGTTTGGTTGCAACTTGAAGACCCGCTAGACCGCTCCCCCAGATGTGTGATGAGTCTGATTGAGATTCTCTGCGCAACTAGGGGAGCGGATAGTTTTAGGGGAAGTAAATTTTGTTGGCTTTGTAAAGTTTTACAATAACCTGACATAGTTTTACTCACTTAGAAACGCCAAGGGTCAGCAAGTAAAATATAGTTAATTTCCCTAAACTTTCCATGCAAACTGAACTATTCAGTGAGACTTTCCCTCTATTCGAAGCTGCGGATGATGAAACGCTGGAGTGGCTGCTCTCTGTTGCCGTTGAGGATGACTACCCTGCCGATCGCTTAGTATTACCAGAAGATGCGTGGGGCAATGCGGTCTACTTTATTCTCTCTGGGTGGGTTAAAATTCGCTATCTACGCGATCGCAAACCAATTGTCCTGGATATCTTGGGACGGGGTGATTTTTTCGGGGAAATGGCGATTCTAGATGAGTCGCCGCGCGATCTTGAAGTTGTGGCATGCACTACCGTACGCCTTTTGAGTGTCCCCGCTCAGCGTTTCATTCAATTTCTATTCAAGGATTCTCAATTACACCACCGCATGCTGCAACTGACAGTAAAGCGTTTGCGGCAAAATAATCTGCGCTTGCAACTACTTCAGGAAACCCCAACTGTGAGGATCGCCAATATTCTCATAAATCTAGCTGAGAACTATGGCAACACTACGGATGTTGGGCTGGAGATATTTAACTTTCCCATTGAGGATATTGCTGATTTAGCAAATGTTGATGAGATAGAGACAGCTAAGGTGATGGAAAAGCTGCACGAAAAAGGATGGTTGCAAATCGATGTCAAAGATCGAGTCATTAATTTGCCAAACCCCAAGCAGATCGTGCAGTTAGTTGGAGGACGATAGTTGGTAATATCTGATTGGGTGATATGTTAACAAATGATTTTTGATTCAAGCCGTAACGATATTGCGATAAATGGCTACGGGAACTCGCTTATACGCAGGTGTACCACATCGCGGATCGATCTTGGCGGCGAAAATCACATTAACCTCAGGATAAAACATCAAAGCTGCGCCTTTTCTAATCGCACCGTAGATAATCTCTACATTCTCTAGCTGGCCTGCATCTCCGCGTACTGTAACGCGTTGATGCTCTTGCCAACCCACACCTTCGACATCATCCTGATTCATAAGAATACAATTGCGATGTGGCATGCCGCGATAATAGTCCTCTTGCTTGTAAACCACGGTATTGTGCTGTGAATAGCTGCGACCAGTGCCAAGTGAGATCGCGATACCCTGAGTGGAACTCGGTAAGCCAAAGTCCAATAATGAGGGTAGGCTTAGCTGTGGAATCGGCGTAGCAAACATGATTGCTTTACCTGATGGCGTGGAGAATTGTGGTGTGTGGAAGATCCTCCCGTCAATTGTGAATTCGGCATGAGTTTCGTCGATTTCACCGATCTTTTCGTAGCCAGGAATTGTTTGAGCAATCAACTGGCGAACATATTTGGTATTCTGAAGTTCGCGCCAATTTACAGGCGAGCTGCCATGGATACGATGCGCAATTTCTGTTAAGAATTCGACCTCAGAGATTAAATCTACTTCAGATCGTTGATTAAGGTGAGATTCTCCCTCATCGTTCAGGCGCACAAAATTATTACCTGACTCAGTAGTTGTTTTGTGAGGATTCTCAAAGCGGGCCAATACAGGAATGATGATCGTATTCTGCTTCGCTAATCCGTGAAAATGTCCCAAGTTAGGTTTAGTTGACACATAGATTATCGTCTCAATATTTGCCAAAGCTCGCCGAGCTTGAGTAGAGTCTGGATTAGCAGCATAGAGGTTACCGCCCAAACACAACAGCGTATCGATTTTACCTGCATCCGCTGCTTCGATCGCAGCACGAGTATCATAACCAGGTACACGGCTGAGCGATCGCTGTAATAGCTTTTCTAAAGCCAGCCGGATTTCTTCCTTCAGCCGGATCGTTACTCCCATCGAACCGAAGCCCTGCACATTAGAATGTCCGCGTATGGGCATCGTACCCGCACCTGCCTTGCCAGCATTACCCGTGATCAGGGCAGTATTAGCAATGCTAAAGATATTGTCTACCCCATTGGCATGTTGCGTCACTCCCATCGCCCAGGCAAACACGACTCGCTCTGAGGTGCCGATTATGTGGGCGGCAGCGGCGATCGCCTCACGATCGATGCCGCAGGTATGCTCTATTACCTCCCAACTCGTGGTTTCAGCCTGTTGGAGAATTTCCTCCCATCCTTCGGTATATTGTTGCAGATAGTTGCGATCGACTAAGTTTTGCTCTAGCAATGACTTCTGAATACCGACGAATAGAGCGACGTCGCTACCAGGGATGAGCTGGAGATAGAGTGAAGCGATATCGGAACCTTTGAGCAGAGATGTGAGCGGGTAAGCGGGAGAAGCAAACTTTACCAATCCCACTTCCATCAGCGGATTAACGACGACGATCTTGCCACCGCGATCGCGCAGTTTAATCAGTTCATTCATCAAACGTGGATGATTGGCAGGGGCATTGGAACCGATCAGCACGACGCAATCTGACTGCTTGAGGTCAGCTAAGCTCACCATCGAAGTGCCGGAGCCAAACATCTGTTTGAGTCCCACAGTCGAAGCGGCATGACAGAGATCGGAGCAGTCTGCGAGGTTATTGGAACCTAAGGCGCGCATCATTAGTTGCAGTAGATAGGCGGCTTCATTGGAGGAGCGACCCGAACTGTAGGAGGCAACTCGTTCAGGAGGTTTGCGGAATGCCTCGGTGACGAGTTGATAAACTTCATCCCAACTAATTCTCTCGTAGTGGGACGATCCGGCTCTCAGAATGGCGGGGAAGCTGAGTCTGCCAAGTCGATCGGCTTCCTGTGAGTTTAGCTGTTGGAGATCGGTGATGGTGCGATCGGCAAACAGGCGCTCTGTCACTGGCTCCATCAATTCCGAGGTGATCGCTTCTACACTTTTGGCACACCGTTGCAGTGTCTCTTCATCCTCATTCCTAAATCCACCCTTTTGGCCACCAGTCCCCCAGGCACAGGAGAGGCAAGCACTTTTATGTGCGAGGGTTTTCCACAGCAGCATCCCTTGCGGCGTGAGGGTTTTCTCTGCCCAATAAGCGATCGCGGGCATACCGCCACCCACTTCTGGCGGGCGATTTTGTCCAGATGCTTGCTTATCCTGGTCAGACATAGGTTTTCTCCTGAGTGCCTTGCTTTGTAACATAAATATAGCAATCCTGGAGCATTTATGACTTGCCCTGTAACTTATGCCGATCTATTCGCCAAGTATCAGCCTAAGGCGATCGATACTGAAGAGGAAAATGATGCGGCGATCGCCATAGCTGAGGAACTAGATTATCGACTAAATAGGACGGTAGGGGAAGATGCTTTATTAAAACTATTGGCGATCTTGATAGAGAAGTTTGAGGATGAGCATTATCCAATTCCAGAAGGAACCCCTCATTCGATGCTGAGGCACTTAAATAGAGGCTAGGGATATTAAGCAGGAAGATCTTGCTTTTACTTTTTTCCTCTCCCTAGTTTCCTTACTTTTCAATGATCGCCCCGCAAACCCACCAAAAATTTTAGCTTGCAAAACCTTCGCGATCTCTAACAAATGAGGTTTAATCGTTTTTTGAATCTCTTCTCCTGTTAACTGCTCAGCCAGCCGTAATTCAAGACTTCTGGGTAATTCTCCAGATCTGTGGACAAGACCTCTGCAAAGCAAACAGCACAATTTTTTTCGAAACTTTGATCTACAGATCTGGGACACCACCATGCAGGTGCTGGTCTATCATCACTCCCTCTTGCATCGTGCCGCCAGCGAGATTTATCGTCAATACGGGTTGTAATAATGTAAAGTGCTAATTCAGACACTTTCAGGAAAAAATAAAGTCTGGATATGAGTAGTCAGGATTGGTTAGGCTTGCAAAATATGGGATCGATCCGCATTTCAGGATGGCGAAGACGTCTAAGGACGCTGGTTTTGATGTTTTTAGGTTTAGCGATCGCCCTTGTTACGCATTTTCCTTTTTTGGCAGCAGCGCAATCTGGGCTACCAGTAAATGAACTGAGGGGCGTGTGGCTAACCAATGTTGATAGTGATGTGCTGTTCTCGCGTGACAAGCTCGATCGGGCAATTCAAAGACTACAACGCCTCAACTTTAATACCATTTATCCAACCGTGTGGCATGAGGGCTCGACGCTCTATCCCAGTACTGTCACCAAGAGATCTTTTGGTGAGACCATCAGTCCAGCCCCAGGGCTGCAAGGGCGGGATATGCTGGCTGAAGCGATCGAACTGGGACATGCCCACAAACTGGCAGTCATTCCCTGGTTTGAGTTTGGCTTAATGTCTGAGGAGCGATCGGAACTGACGCGCAAGCATCCCGAGTGGGTGACGACTCGCAAGGATGGTACGAGTGTGTTTGTCTATGGCGATCGCAAACAGCACCACTTCGTTTGGCTCAATCCCCTCCGCCCTGAAGTGCAAGACTTTCTGGTTGAGCTAATTTCTGAAGTTGTGTCTAAATACAATATTGATGGCATTCAAATTGACGATCACTTTGGCATGCCTGCCGAATTGGGCTATGACGACTACACTGTCGCCCGGTATCAAAAAGAGCACAACGGCAAGCGTCCCCCTAGCGATCCTAACGATCCAGAATGGGTACGTTGGCGCTCTCATTTCGTCACGGATTTGATGGTAAGGATATTCGCTGCCATCAAAACTACCAAACCAAATTGCATTATTTCTCTCTCTCCCAATCCCAGAGATTTTTCCTATGAAAACTATGCCCAGGATTGGTATCGATGGGTGCAGTTGGGATTCGTTAACGAACTGATCGTGCAGGTATATCGCGACGATATGGAGAATTTCTTGCTCGAACTAAATCGTCCTGAATTAGTGCAGATTCGTCAAAAAATTCCCGTTGGCATTGGTATTCTCACGGGCTTGCGTGTGAAAAATGTCAGTATGAAGGAAATTGAGCGTCAGGTCAAAGCTACCCGCAATAGTGCTTTCCAGGGTTTCTCTTTCTTCTTTTATGAAACTTTGGGCGATCGCGATGCTGCTTTTGGAGCTCTGTTGGCAAATCCTGCTAATCGCCCCGACAAGCGCAGTATGACCGCGATGAAGAATTAGCCACCGCGTTCACTCGCACTGCATAGCTGCGGCTTCGGAAATTCCAGGAATTTCGGAGTACTTACCAGCAATATTCTGAGCGATCGCGTAGATACAGGCAGCTACGATGCCAAAAAAAACTGTATTACCCAAAACTACAAGCATGAGTGTAACTGAACTTACTCCACCGATAATTTGAGCTAAAAGGCTGATGCTCAACTGCGTTAAAAATATGACGATCTCTAGCAATATCGCTTGCATGGTGTTAAAGCGGACAAAATGATTGATGCGGGAGTCTCTAATTATTAATAGATATAGCCCGATCAAAATTACAAATTCGCCATTCAAGCCCAGAAGAGGTACCACCGGGAACATCAAGACATTTCTATATAACCAGAAGAACGGGAAGAAAATATATTGCAGCGGCAAAAACTGCTGGAGGATGGTTGCCCCAAATATGACAACAGCCGACATTGGTAAAATGTAGGGCAAAGAAGCATAGAGGCGATCGCGGGGTTCAATATTGCTGATTTGGGACATACCGATTCATTTCTCCGCCAGAATTATGGGCTAGTCTATCAAGTTAACCTATTTAATCGTCTTAGAGGGTGATATTACCAATTTTTAAGGGAATATTAGGAATATATATGACTTGTGCCAATTCTCAAAGAAATGAGGATGTGCTATGCAAGACACGGCACACCCTCAACCAAAAGTCATGACCTTTGGGCACTATGGAATTATTGATTAGGCAGCAATTCCAACCATAGGACGCTTGACCATGACTTGATCGATCAATCCATAATTTTGGGCTTCTGCAGCAGACATAAAGAAGTCGCGTTCAGTATCCTGAGCAATTCGATCGATGGGCTGACCAGTATGGAATGCCAGTAGCTGATTAATACGATTCTTGTGATGGAGAATTTCTTTGGCTTGAATCTCAATATCAGTAGCCTGACCTTGAGCGCCACCAAGCGGTTGGTGAATCATAATTCTGGCATGGGGCAAGGATATCCGCTTACCCGTAGTCCCACCCGCGAGCAAAAATGCCCCCATACTGGCAGCTAATCCCACACAAATTGTGGAGACATCTGGCCCAATATGCTGCATGGTATCGTAGATTGCCATACCTGCTGTCACGGAGCCGCCGGGTGAGTTGATATAGACAAAGATATCCTTTTCGGGATCTTCTGCTTCGAGGAACAGTAATTGAGCCACCACCACGTTTGAAATAGTGTCATCAATAGGCTGACCCAGGAAAATGATCCGCTCCCGGAGCAGACGAGAGAAGATGTCGAAGGCGCGCTCGCCACGACCAGACTGTTCAATGACGGTTGGGATCATAGATCTTTTAGCTTTACTTCAAGTAACTATATTTTACTGCGATGCAGTGGCTTGTGTGTTGCTTTGCATGGCAGAATTAGATTTGGAGAGTATAGCAATATGCCACGTTTTCAGAGCTGGTTGTTTAACTCAATCGATCGGTCATTGCCCGTACAGTTAGGACGTCGGGTCAGATTGGCTTGCCAGCAGCTAGTCGATCGGATCGGCAGCCCTCGGTTTGCTCTTTTACCAGCAGCTTGGGAACAAATTAGCAAGCACGTGGCACGGGTGGTACTTTATCCCGTCTATTTAATTGCGATCGCCGCCAAACGCAGCTATCCCCAATTAAGCCCCGATCCAAAATCCGCGCCAACCAAACCACCGCTGCTGCTGCGACCATTTCAGCAACTAGTTGTCTGGGCAGAGGATACCGAACTATATGCCGTCGGACGTGAGCTAGATAACGAGCCAAACCAACCCAATCTGACTGTTCGGGCTGTAGAGGCAGAAAATACACCTGGTTCTATATCTTCACAAACCAATGTTTCGCCGCTGGTGGTTCAGCCACAACCAGGACAGGAAACACTCGGTCAAAAGGAACAGCCAATAGATCGCATTCGCCAACTGATTAAAGCCGCGATCGACTATTTTTTCGGCAAAAAAACAACACTATCTCCCTCAGAAGCTACAGAGGATAAGATCTCCCCCGCTCAAATACAGGGAATGGTACCCAGTAACCTGGAAGGTGTCGCAGCCACACCCAATTCTATCTCCCTACAACCCCATGCTATTCCACCAATACAGCAGCAACATTCTGGCCAACTAGGTGCAAGAGCATATCAACTAGTTAGCATGCAATCCGAACAGCAGTTGGAGCGCATTCGTCAACTAATTAAGGCGGCGATCGCTTATTTCTTTGGCAAAAAGTCCAGTGCTACATCATTGGAAACTGCGGAAGTGCGATCGCAACCATGGCTGACCATGACCGATTTATTTGATGATGATAGTGGCCATTGGCCTGCAATTGCTCAGGATAAAACAGTGCAACGGGAGGCATCGCCTTGGGGATCGCCCCAACTTGATGGTATTAACACCGCTCAATCTAAATCCCTAAAAGCATCTCCAAATGGTACTTTAGCTAGGAATCCCAATCGTAATTTAACCCAAAATAAGCATGCCGGGATAACCTCTACAACAGCATCCAATCCACTTGCCAGTGCGATCGCACACAAATCTGAGCACACTACCAGTGAGATAATCCCAGATCTTAGCTGCTGGCTAGATGACAGTATCGACATCGAAATCGAGGAGCGATCGCGTCCCTTACAGGCATGGATTGAGACGCAGGCAACATTTCTCGGTTATGTTTACAGCCCAATTATGGAGTTTATCCATTGTTTAGATCGCCTGATGGCAAAATTTGAGCAATGGCTAGTCCAGTTGGGGCAAAAAATATGGAATAAATTGCGCGGGGATGCCTAATCCTTACTGTGCTGCATAGTCTGCCTCAAACTGCTCCCACGGAATCAACTTCGCTAGCTTCACCCAGCGATTCTCACCGGATAATTTTCCGCTAAATGGTAGATTGAAGTTCTCAAACGAGAGTGGAGTGTTAAAAGAGAGTCACTTGGCTGGCATGACCTGCCACGATTTGCCAACGATTCTGTCGCTTTACCCAAACGCGAGTAAAGCGATATGTTTCTGAGAAAGCTTGCTGGTTGAACGTTCCTGCTAGATCTGCTTTCACTGTGACGACTACGCAATCGCCGTAATGATGGATTTTGCGATCGCTAAGATCGACCTTAGTGAATTTAAAGATTCCCGAACGATGCGCTTCCAGATCGTATTGCTTGTCAACCACTAGCCCCGTGTGCATGGTAAAAACCAGATCGTCAGCGATCAATTCGTCCAGTACCTGTACATCGCTGCTGAGCATAGCTTGCCGCAGGTTTTCTTCTAAAGTCTCGATCGCTATGTCTTTCATGCTTTTTCTCCTTGTTTGTACTTTTGCGCGATCGCCCTCAACAATCGATCGCTACAATTCATACAGCGCAAGTCCCAATCATCTAGTTGGTGGTAGGAGTTGTAGGAGCTGTTGGAGTTGTAGGATTAACTTCTATAATGCGTGTTGGTGGAGCTTCCGCATCAACCAAGAGAACTTTTAGTTTGTAGTTGGTTTCTAAAATGCCCTTACTTCCCTTCAGTTGAATTTGGTACTCTCCGGTAAAAGCTAATTTCCCAGTCCAAGCTGCAGTTTGGGTTGCTAGATTCTCCTTGGCTGGACTAACTACAGTCATAGTAATGTTGTCACCCGTTAGCTCCGTTTTGAGATTTTGGCCTTCTTTGGCCTGAAATGTATAGCTTTTGATCAGGTTAGGTTTTAAGTTGCCCTCTTCTAACTTCTCTTCACCCACCGTCAGTTGGAGACCCTGACTAAAAATAGGTTCTTTGGTTGGATCGTTTGGTGAAGGCACAACAGATGGACTTGGTTGGGGAGACGGTGTAGCAGTAGCTTGTGCTGTTGGTGTAGTGTCTGTGCCGATTGTAGGTATTGGCGTGACTGCCACGTTTGGCTTTTGACTAGAGCGAAGCATAATCGGAACCGTAAAGGCGATCGCTCCTACCAAAACTAATAGTCCAGCCAAGAGCAGGCCAGAGTTAGTATTACTGGGCTGAGATGACTGAGATGACGATCTTCTTGAAGTTGTTACCTCTGCCACCCCGGATTTAGGCGTAGATTTGACAATTGCCCCCGCCTGTTGTTTTTGCTCGTCAGTAATCGTGAATGCCGCTAGCCCCTGCTGTACCTCTTTCGTCGATTGGTAACGCTGCGTGTAGTGATACTTCACCATTCTGGTTAGCACCATAGCCAAACCATTACTCACCTTGGCGTGGTTGCGCCAAACCACCTCACCACTGTCAGGATCTGTGGGTAGATCGGTTGGACTAAATCCGGTTAGGGCTTTGATTGCCAACATGCCAACCGCATAGATATCGCTACTAAAAGTTGGCCTTCCAGCACATTGTTCGCTTGGCATATAGCCAGGTGTGCCAATAGTTACGGTAAAGCGCGACTCCCCATTTGTTGTTTCTAGTTTTGAGCCAGGTTCTTGCAGGGCTTTGACGGCTCCAAAGTCAATCAGCACCAGTCTACCGTCACTTTGGCGGCGGATCAGGTTTTCTGGCTTAATATCACGGTGAATTACGCCCTCAGCATGGACAAACTCCAGTACATGCAGGGCATCTTGTAAAATGGAGACTACCTCAGACTCTGGTAATTGGCGCTCCCGTTTTGGCCCAGAATTGCGATTAATATTATTATCTTTGGGCGTATCCTCTGCCTCTGCTACTTCTGGCTGAGGCGGTTTCATTTCGTCATAAAGCGATCGCCCCTCAATAAACTCCTGCACGAGGTAGAACTGACTGTCTTCCTCAAAATACGCCAGCAATTGCGGAATGCGATCGTGTTTACCTAGTTTTTCTAAGGTCTCTGCCTCAGTATTAAATAACCTTCTAGCTTCTCGAATAAAGCTAGGATCGTCGCTAGCGGGCTTGAGTTGTTTGACCACACAGATGGGAGACCCCGGACGACGCATATCGCGGGCGATGTATGTGCGACCAAACCCCCCTACCCCCAAGACCTTGATCAATTTATATCTACCGTCTAATACTTTTGCAGGCATTTCTATCACCTAGCTACAAGTCAATCTCAATTCTAAAGAATCCCCACATTATTAAACAAACAATACCCCATAAATCCCCACAATACAGCAGACAAGTCCCCATAAACAAAGCCTGACCGGGACAACCCGACCAGGCAAACACAACTAACCGAACACCTCACTGCTAAGGCGCAATTCCTCTATGATTGGCAAAGATTATGTTCGCCCCACCATGTTTAACCTGCTAATAGCCCAGGCGATTACCTTCGGTATGCATGCTGCCGCAACAGCACCTATTGATTGCCAGTACCTATAAGCATGGAAAACCTCACCAACGCCACGTTGAATAAAACAGGTGTACCAGGGCTGGCGATCTCCGTTGTGTACAAAGACCAGATCGTTTACCTCAAGGGGTTTGGTGTACGCGAAACAGGCAAACCCGATTTGGTCGATCCAGATACTGTGTTTCAACTTGCCTCCGTATCCAAACCGATTGCTTCCACGATCGTTGCGGGTGTCGTCGGGAAGGGATTGGTGAAATGGGATGACCCGATTATTCAGCACGATCCGAGTTTTCAAAATGATTATTTCGGCAAGATGGCGATCGCAGTCCGAGACGGTCAATTGGTACTTCTCCAGGGTTCCAACCAAAAAGCATTTCCATTGGAACACTATAACGGCAACGTATTTACCTATCAACCCGACGGAGAGAATGCCTATGGCTTAAGTGCAGTGACCTTCACCGTTGGTGCGGATGGAAGTACAACAAACGTCACGATTGTACGATTCGCCTTGAAGCAGACTTAGTCAAGTGCGATCGCCGATCTTTCCTGTAGGCTAGAGCGATCGCAAGACTCAATACAGGCTTTCAAGAGCAGAGTGGCTGTCTGAGGAGAACCAAATTGCACAAATATTTATTGTAATGTAACATAAATCTTGAAAGACACTCAAGAGGTACAACATGACAGGCATTCGAGAAGTAGAAGGGAATCCTGGTGATACATGGGATGACATGAGTTGGATAGATATGAGTGCAGAAGAGCAAGAACTTTGGGGCATGCTGGGTTGGGATGAGGATAGTTGGGAGGAAGAGACCGATCCTCCTGAATCTGACGACCAATACTGGGATGATTTAAGTTCTTCTGAGCGTGCTGCTGCCACAAAACTTGGATATACACGAGATTTTTGGGATGAAGAATAACTAGTCTCTCTTGCTAGGTTATTAACCTGGCAATAATTGAGCGTGCATTTTTTAGGTGGCGATCCTTGAAACAACTGGATCTCTTGTGATCTCAACGATGAAGAGCATGACAAGCTTTTAGGCTAGGGTAGCGATCGCAGCTATGAATGCTTATGCTTAGTGCGATCTCATGCAGGCATCAGGGCAACCGCCAACACCTCCTCAGCGGCACTGGCAAATACAAACTGAAGATTGTGGCGCACCT
Organism: Rhizobium sp. Q54; assembly: GCA_943367755.1. GTDB lineage: Bacteria > Cyanobacteriota > Cyanobacteriia > Pseudanabaenales > Pseudanabaenaceae > PCC-6802. The sequence goes on from CALRKB020000014.1 coordinate 93,697, forward strand.
CGTCGGGCACGTCCTCCAAATCCGGTTCGTTGCGCTGCGGCAAAATTACCGTTTTCACCCCCGCCCGATAGGCAGCCAACACTTTTTCACGGATGCCGCCTACAGGCAACACCTTACCGCGCAGCGTAATCTCACCCGTCATCGCCACATCGTTCCGTACTAATCGACCAGAAGCAAGAGAAGCGATCGCCGTCACCATTGTCACCCCTGCCGAAGGGCCATCTTTGGGGGTTGCCCCCGCTGGTACGTGTACGTGCACCACTTTACCTACAAAGGTTTTAGGATCGATGCCGAGCTTTTCCGCATTAGAATGCACGTAGGATAGAGCCGCCTGCGCCGACTCGCGCATCACATCCCCCAACATTCCCGTTATCACCAACCGTTCCTCCTTTCCGGCCATCATCGCGGCTTCGACAAATAACACATCCCCGCCTGCAGGTGTCCATGCCAGTCCAGTAGCAATGCCAGGGCGATCGAGTCGTTCCACCACCTCATTCTCAAATCGGGGTCGCCGCAAGTAATCTGGAATCTGTTCCGCCTCAACTGTAATTGGGGTTGTGGCACCTTCGACGATTTTGCGAGCCACTTTGCGAATCACCGTGCCAATTTCTCGCTCCAAATTGCGAACCCCCGCTTCACGGGTATACTCGCGAATAATGCGTTGCAGGTCGGCATCGGGAATCGTGAGTTCGTGTGGCTGCAAGCCGTTAGCGCGTAATTGTTTGGGCAGCAGGTATCGACGGGCAATGTGCAACTTCTCCATTTCCGTATAACCAGAGAGACTCAAAATCTCCATGCGATCGAGCAACGGTGACGGAATAGTCTCAATTGTGTTTGCCGTGCAAATAAACAGCACCCTGGATAAGTCAAAGGGAACGCTGAGATAGGTATCCACAAAGGCGTGGTTTTGAGCCGGATCGAGGACTTCTAAGAGAGCTGCAGACGGATCGCCTTGAAAACCTCTGCCCAGCTTATCCACCTCATCAAACATAAACACGGGATCGGCGGTTTCTGCTCGTCGCAGTGCATGAATCAGGCGACCGGGTAAAGCTCCAATATAGGTACGGCGATGTCCGCGGATTTCTGCTTCGTCATAAATGCCACCAAGACTGATGCGTACAAATTTGCGCCCCATAGCACGGGCAATGGACTGTCCCAGGGAGGTTTTGCCAACACCGGGTGGCCCCACAAAACACAGGATCGGTTCTCGGCGACTGTCATCAAAAATGTTCTCGGTAATATTCTCAGATTCTTTCTGATTTGTATTCTCAGACTCAGACTTCTGCTGAGATTGCAGGTCTTCCTGAATCTGGCGATCAGATTTTAGTTTTTTGACTGCTAGATATTCTAAAATCCGGTCTTTGATCCGTTCCAAATCATAATGATCTTCATTGAGGATTTGACTCGCACGGGCAAGGTCGATCTCTCCCCCAGTTGTGGTGTTCCAGGGCAGGCTCACCATCCAGTCCAGATAAGTGCGAATCATACCATACTCCGGTGATATCGCAGGTAGTCGCTCCAAGCGCGATAATTCTCGGAAGGCTTCTTTACGTGCTTCTTCGGGCAGATTAGCCGCTTCCATCTGTTGACGCAATTCACGGGTTTCGGCTTGCTCAGCATCCTCTTCGCCCAGTTCTTGCTGAATCGATTTTAATTGTTCTCTGAGAATGTATTCCCGCTGAGATTTCGAGATTTTTTCCTGAGCATCAGAAGCTATTTTTTGTTGCAGTTCCCGGACAGCTAGTTCTTGTTGCACCAGGCTAATCAACCGCTTTAGCTTATCCCCGACGACATCCAATTCCAGCACCTCTTGCCGCACCGAAGTTTCCATCGACATCATGGCTGTGACCAGATAGGCAAACATACGCGGGTCGCTGATATTATCACCAGCAGATGCCAGTTCGTCAGGAATATCGTTTGTGAGGGGAACTAGTTGGCGGAACAAATCGCCCAGGGTTCGGCGCAGGGCTTCTATTTCCATATCTGTGGCTGTTCGTTCGGGTGCTCTGTCAATGCGTGCGACGAGAAACGGTTCTGTCTGCAAAAAATCCAGAATCCGAATCCGCTCTAATCCTTGGACGACCAGTTGTAAGGTTCCATCTGGCAAACGCAGAAGTCGGTGAATAATGGCTACGGTGCCAACGCGGTAAAGATCGTCCGGCCCAGCAGGATGCGCCTCTGGGTTGCGCTGAGCCACCAATGCTACTAGACGATTGGTGCGCATCACTTCGTCCACTAGGTTGACCGATCGCTGCTGTCCGACCACAATGGGAGCCACTGCCATGGGTACGACGACGATATTAATCAGCGGTAATACCGGTAGTGCATCGGGAAGTGCTGGAATATGTTCGGTATTGTTCTCGGCATTTTTTTCGACATCGATTGGGGCTACATGGGTCATGACTTCACCTCCATTTTCGGTAGCATGACGTAGAGAAAACCGCGATCGTAGCGCGCCTGGATGCGATCACAATCGATCTTTTGTTGCAGCGGCACGTCTAGACGAAACGATCCATACTGAACGTTCACCGCATGATATTGCCGATCTCCCTCCGGCATCTCCCACGATCTCGTCCCTTTAATTACCAAGGCATTTTCGTAGAGGCAAATCTCAAAATCCTCATCTGCCATGCCAGCAATTTCTACTTTGACAATCAATGCAGTGGGTGTTTCATACAGATCGGCAGGGGGTTGCCATTGGGGGTGAGCAAAACTTGCCTGGATACGCCTCCCCCAAGGATCGATGGGCAAGGGGGAACCAATTCCAGCAGTAATGCCGGTATAGTGATAACTGAGTCGACGATAGCGCATAGATTTTAATCCCTGAAGTTGCTACGGTTCTGTCAAGAATGTTTTGATGGGTGGAAAACCCTCAAAAAATAAACCTCCAAAAAACTTCCTAGCTTCGGTCTACCCATCAACTAAAAATTGACAGACTACTGAGATGCCTTTTGAAGTTCTGCCGGACGCACGATTAGTTCTAGAGTTTGCTCGCCCCGACGCACCTTGAACAATATTAAACATCATTGCATACCTCCCATCTATTAATTCACTATTAATTCAATTTAGGAAGTTTAGTTGTAGAGTCTAGCCTCTGGAGATCGCCCGATTTCCAGGATTGAGATCGGAGTGATATTTCCGCACCAACATGCTGTACCAAATTGCGGTAGGCTTTTTTGATTTCCTCAACGAAGCTAGAGAAACAGGCTAAATGCTGCCAAGATTGCTTTTCCTGGCACGACAAAATTATATAATTAACCGACAACTGGTGGAGGTCGGTTTTTGGGATATGCTAAGTTCCTATTTCCGTACCTTTGATTGGGATTAATAGATCGGTAATTAAAGGTAGGTGATCCGAATCGACATTTGGCCCTGTGCGGATATTTTGTACGGCGATCGCAGGACTAACTAAACAGTGATCGATCGGGATGGCAACTAATTTAGAGATCCGGGCAACAAGCCTGGACTGAGCCTTATTTGTCGGCCATGTCGGTAAAATGCCAAATCCTTCTCTGGCATTGCGCAATCCCGCATCACTGATAAATTTTCGGTAATACGGCGACCACATCGTTATATTTAGATCGCCCGCCATTACTACTGGATACTTAAGCGTTTGGATGTATTTAGCGATCGCTTCAAGCTGGATATTGCGAGAATTGAATACCCTTGGTTTGATTGGTGTGGCTGGATGTGTAGCAATCAAAGAGATAGTTTGTCCTTCAATTTCTAGATCGGCTACTATACTCGCCCGCTTGAATTGACTGGGAGTGGAGTCAGTACCAAAATATTCGACTGCGATATTCTTTAGCGGTAAGCGGCTAAACACAGCAATCCCCAGATCGAAGGAAAGAGGAAGATCGGTGGAATAGGGTAAGATATCTTTGAGCGTCGCTAAGTTTTTTGCCCAAGCCTCATCGACTTCAATAAATATAGCGACATCTGGTTTATCTGCTCTTACAAATGAGAGAACCTTGTCATAGTTGCGATTTAGGATCAGGATATTTGAGCTAATTACTTTCAGTGGCACAGTGCGATTTATAGTGCCATTTACAGTGCGATTAGTTCCTGCGACTGCTAGAGAGCTGTGTTGAGGGAGATACCAAGGTAAAATCTCAGTCAAAATTATAATTAGGCAGAATAAACTGATGATGATCGTTGTTGTTTGGCGTTGGCTCAGCAATAGTATGCCGAACAGTAATAGGCATAAAATGAGATACTGCACCTTAAAGTGCGAAGTAAGTTCCAGCCATAAAGATCCCGTAATCAGTTCGCTTGTGACAGAAAGCAAAGCGATTGAGATAATTCCCACAAAGGCAATGTAGGACGATAGCTTAAGCAGTCTATTGTTGCTGATCGCTTTTTCCATAGCCCTATGTTCGCAGATACCGAAGTTACTATACACGACTTGGAAGGTTATGAAGGGTGGGAAATAAAACAGATGTTATTTCTAGGTAGGCATCAACACCTCCATGATTTGCTCCACAGACTTCCCTTGATGCAGCAAGGACTGGGTGAACTGAACCACCTGCTGCACAGCTTCGCGTGAA
>CALRKB020000015.1:0-84392 GCA_943367755.1 Rhizobium sp. Q54
GATAATTTGGCGATCGAAGTGGGTATAGATGAAATGACCTATGGTCACACAGTTGACTCACCTATGAGCGTTACAACAGGACAGAATTCAAATGGTGAGATTATAGCGATCCAAATCGCTGACTCTGCCAGGAGGAAAATTTTGGTCAAACTTCAAGCTAGTTAAGCTAAAGCAACAGGAGTCAATGGATATGTTCGATCAAGAGCTAGATCTGATGAAACAACGCCAAGCAGAAAGCGATCAAAGGTTTAATATTCTACTCGAAGAAGTACGTTTTTTGATCCGAGGCAATAGGGACAATCAAGAGAATTAGAGCGATCGCCCTTTAAGACTAACCCAATCTCAATAGAGATCGCTCTTTGTGACTCGCTTCAAGGTATGATTTATGCATGACTTATTGCTTGGGAATTATTACCAAACACGGGCTAGTAATAGCTGCCGACTCCCGCACCAATGCCGGAGTTGACTATATCTCTACTTACCAAAAGCTATTTGACTTTGGTAATGACGGTGAGAGAGTAATCTTAACTTGTACCTCTGGCAATCTATCTATAACGCAGGGCGTGCTGTCCCTGTTGCGAAAAGATATTAAGGTACAGGCTGATAGTAGCCTGCACACATTACCTACCATGTACGAAATAGCTCATTATGTGGGACAAAAATTGCGGCAAGTTCAGGAGCAGAACCGCGAATGGTTACAAAAAGATAACATTGACTATAAGTGCAATTTTATTTTGGGTGGGCAAATTAAAGGCGAAGAGCCGGAACTCTACCTAATTTATAGCCAGGGAAACTTTATTCAGGCGACATCCGAAACGCCCTTCTTACAAATAGGGGAAACCAAATACGGCAAACCTATTTTAGATCGAGCCCTGAACTTCGACACTCCTTTAGAAGCAGCAGCTAAGTGTGCTCTGCTCTCGATTGACTCAACCATGAAGTCAAATGTTTCTGTAGGGCCACCAATTAACATAGTTGCCTATGCATCTGATACATTCAAGATCGAACGGCGACTAACTCTGCGTTTGGGAGATCCCTATCTATTCAAAACCCGAAGGTTATGGGAAACTTCGCTTAAAGAAGCCTTCGATCGCATGCCCAACATCGATTGGAACCATGATTATGAGATATCAGCCGAGGAGTTATACGCCGATCAAATTTGACCGCGCGTGTAACTAGGCAGCTAGGCAGGTAATTCTTCTGATAATTTCTGAATAGATAGCTCAAACTGCATGCTCGAGGGAATATTACCTGATCGCAGCTTACCCGATATTGGTGCTGTGTAGATTGGCAGGGAACTAGCCGAAATAGCAATGTGGCGATCGCTGACTGCGAGACCATGCGTCGGATCGTAACCCCGCCAGCCCGCCCCTGGCAGATAGACCTCAGCCCAGGCATGCAGATAAAAGTCTGTGGAGTCAGGATCGCCTTCTTGGTAACCACTAACAAACCGGGCAGCCAAACCCACAGCCCGACATGCTTCCATAAACAGAACCGTAACATCGCGACAAGAGCCTTGCTTGCGACTCCAGGTCAGACCCGCAGGCATGGGGTCGCCGTCTTCGCGCAGAAGGTAGCGACATTCTTTATAGAGTCGTTGATTTAAGTTGCCAAGAAAAGAAACTACCTGATAATGACTATCGTGCATGATCTCTTGGGCCAACTGTGTCGCGATCGGATCGATTAGATCGTATTGCCCATGATTTAAATATGGCTGTAACTGGGACAGGAGCGATACAGGATAGTCTACGGGCAGTCGTGCTGCCCATGCTTCCAGAATGTAATTAAATGGGTTGTCACAATAGGTTTCTACTTCCGATCGCGCTTGAACTTTGAGATGGTGAGTTTCCCCTACAAACCAAACCTGAACATTAGAATTCCCATCAAGATCCACGATTGGAGCCAGGCGGATCGGTTGTGGCTCTATATCTAGCTGAAACGAAAGCAGCTTTTGCATACCATCGCAGCGCGGACGCAGACGCACCAAATGTGGCAGCATGCTTACAGCCTCCGTGTAGTTATAGGTAGTGGCATGGAGAATTTTGTAACGCATGACGGTCAGGTTAGGGTAAAGAAAGTGTGAAACAGCTTTTTACTGACATCATTCAGGCGCTGTTGGAAGTGATCGAGAAATTCATGCAACCCCGCTTGGATAATTTCCTCAATTGTCAAGTAATCTAATTCCGATCGCAGTTGCCCTAGAGAGCGTTCTAAAGGATTTGTCCAGGTTCCGAGTGGTGTTTCGGCAATCTGGAATATCGATCGCTCTGCTTGGAGCAAACAAAACTGAATGGAGCGGGGAAACTCGCGATTGAGAATTAAGAACTCAGCCACTTGAGTTGGTGTAATTCTATGCTGACCAGTCTTACGATACATTTCATAGGCACTAGCAGATTTGAGCAGAGACATCCACTCAATTTCATCTAGTGCCGTACCAATATCTTTAACCGATGGTAGCAAGATGAAATATTTGACATCGAGAATGCGCGAAGTTTTGTCGGCTCGTTCCAAGAAACGTCCCACTTGACCAAAATGCCAGCCCTCGTTATGAGTCATCGTTGCATCCATTACTCCGGCAAATAGATGGCTAGACATCTTGATCTCTGCAAAAAATTCATGATGCATCGCTGCCAAAGATCGATCTGTGGCCGCCTCATTAACAAAAAGATAGAACGAATTGATCTGCTCCCACATCTCAGTTGAGATAATTTCTCGCACTGAGCGAGCATTTTCGCGAGCCGACCGCAGACAGGAAAGAATAGAGTTAGGATAATTAGGATCGAAGCTGAGAAAGTGAATGACATTTTCGGCTGTGGCCTGACCATACCTTTCTTGAAATATAGCCAGATCGCCTGTAGTTGTAATTAAAGGTTCCCACTGTTGCGCCATACCAATGGGCATTTCCATAATCAGTTTGAGGTTAACATCGATAAATCGAGCAACGTTCTCTGCTCGCTCGATATAGCGATTTAGCCAGTAAATAGAATCAGCAACGCGACTAAGCATGGTGGGGATCGATCTTACTTTTGTTTACAGCTTATACAAGCGTGGCGATCGCAACATGTGTATTTTGTTACTAATTTAAACAAGGCAACATTCGTGCAAGAGTTCGAACGATCTCCATATCGAGTAGATATTCACCGCTCGCAAAGACTTCTCCATCGAAATACTCGTGGCGCAGCTCTTGCTGAGCTTCCCATTTAAAATATTCCTGTGGGATCATTTTGACGCTGCTGGTGGGAATGTCCGATCGCGCACATCGGCACAATAATGCTCTACGGCTTTGGTAATCGCCGATCGCAAATCCACGTACTTGCGCGCAAAGGGTGGTTGCCAATCCGATAGTCCTAGCAAATCGTGGGTAACTAATACTTGCCCATCACAGCGATCGCCTGCCCCAATACCAATTGTTGGTATGCTTAGTGTCTCCGTAATCCGTTGCCCCAATTCAGCAGGCATATTCTCCAGCACGATCGCGAAAACTCCCACATCTTCTAAAGCTTTTGCTTGCTCGAAAATCTTGTCTGCCGTGGCGGTATCTTTCCCCTGGGGACGGTAGCCCAGTTGATGCACCGACTGCGGTGTTAGCCCCACATGCCCCATCACCGGAATCCCAGCTTGCACGACTTTGGCGATCACATTAACGATATCTGGGTAGCCGCCCTCCATCTTGACACCTTGGGCATTGGTTTCTTTGAGTACCCGCCCCGCCGAGTATAGTGCTTGCTCCGTACTGCACTGGTAGCTCAGAAATGGTAGATCTACAACCATTAAGGCATTGCTAACCCCACGCTCTACCGCTTTGGCATGGTGGATCATGTCATCCAGGGTCACAGGCAACGTATTTTTGTAGCCAAGTGCAACCATTGCCAAAGAGTCGCCCACCAAAATGATATCTACCCCCACCGCATCAAGAATTTTGGCGATCGCATAGTCCGCAGCCGTGAGCGCTGCGATCGCTCTTCCTTGCTGTTTCCATGCTTTGAGGTGGGCAACGGTTACTGGCATATTTTTTATGATCGCGCTGAAATCTAAATTGTGAAGCTGCAGGTATCTTGTAGCGGGCTAAGAAGCGATCGCTAACCTGTAGCAATGATAATGTAAACTTTGTAAAGATTCAGAGAGTACATCAATTCACACTAGAACATTAGATATGAAAGTCGGTCAAAGAGTTCGCGTTCGTACCATTCAAGATAAAGTCGCGCCAGAATTTGCACTTAAAGTAGGCGAAGTCGGAACGATTAAAGAACCTAAAATTGTCGATGGCGGCAAAATGGGCTATGTCGTTACATTCAGCGATAATGTCGCCACCTGGTTCTTCCAGGACGAGCTAGAAGAAGTTGCCTAATGGCCGATCTCAATCGCCAAGATATTATTCGCGGCATGATGGCTGAGGTAGACGGTCTCAGCCATCGTATGGCTGCCGCTAGTTTAGAGGCGGTTATTTCCACTATCACGAACGCTTTGAGCGAACATCAGTCAGTGATGCTTAGTGATTTTGGCAAATTTGGTGTACGTCATCGGCGCAAGCGGCAGGTTACACATCCACATACCCGCGAATCACTCCAAATTCCTTCAGTAGTGGTGCCATACTTTTCTCCCAGCCCAAATCTGAAGCAAAGAGTGAAGAGGGAAGAATGAAGTATAAAGGATAAGAACTAAAGGGTAAGGCATGATTAACCTATGAGCCTAATCTTGACATTTCTGGGCAAAGGTGGAGTAGGCAAAACTACGGTGGCGATCGCGGCGGCGAGAGCGTTTGCCCGTCAGGGTAAGCAGGTATTACTAGTCGGTCAGCAGGCGGGGCCTAGTCTGAGCCAAATGTTAGGCATAGAGCTAGATTGCGATCCTAAAGTGGTGACTGCTGGGTTTAGCGCGGTGCATCTAGAGTCAACTACATTGCTAGAGCGCTACTGGGATAGGATGAAAAACCTGGAGAGCCAGTTTCTGCGCACGCCGTTTTTTAAAGAAGTTTACGGGCAGGAACTAGGCATTTTACCTGGCATGGATTCGGCACTGGGGTTGAGTTTTTTGCGCGAGCGCGATAAAGACGGCAATTACGACGTCATGATTTACGATGGCATTGGCGACCTGATTACCCTACGCATGTTAGGTATGCCCGAGATTTTGGGATGGTATTTGCGGCGCTTTCGTCAGGTACTGACTGGCTCAGCGCTGGGGCAGGCATTAAATCCCTTTGTCGAGCCAATTCTGCGGAGCGTGCTCCAGGTTTCAGCAACCGATGATATTACGCAGCAAGCAGGCCAGATGACCGATGTGCTATCGAGGGGACAGCAAGCTGTGAGTAATCCCGATCGCGTCGCGGCTTATCTGGTCACTACATCTGACGCGATCGCCATCAGCACCGCCAAGTACATGTGGGGTAGCGCTCAGCAGGTAGGTTTAACCGTTGGTGGTGTGTTTACCCGAGGCCATGTAGGGGCAGATGAGTTTGCACCCTTACCGGTGGAGGCGATCGCGGAAAACCTCACCGAACTAACGATCCCGATGGCAGCGAACCTGGCTCCAACACCAATGGCGATCGATGTCGGGACTCGACAAGTCAAACTATATTTACCCACATTTGACAAACGCCAGGTCAAACTGATCCAGTCAGGGCCAGAAGTAACAATCGAAGCAGGCGATCAGCGGCGCAATATTTTCCTGCCACCGCAATTAGCTGGTAAACAAGCTACAGGGGCAAAATTTCAAGATAGTTATTTGATAATTTCTTTTGGCTAGTGAATTAGAGATCGCGGTTTCCTGGGTAGTGTTCTAGATCTGTGGAAATCATATTAGACAGCACACTTAAATTCAAATCGATTGATGAACAGACCAATCACAATATCTTTGAAATTATTCTCAAGCCCCTTCCTCAATACGCTTATCGAGAATGGTGCAAGATCTGAGTTAGGCTATCCTGAGAGTACCTTGTAGCTCAGAAGCATTGTTGATATCGGCAAAGATGATATTTGCAGAAAATAAGTTTCCGGTTGTAACTAACGGAACTACAACAGTGGGGATAAAAGATGTATTTTGCAGCGAATACCCATAGCTTGATGCCGCAAATCTCAATCCACCTGAATCTTTAGGATCGATATTTAAAGCAATTTTCTCAAGACCACTGCCATCAGGTTGATATGAAAAAATTAGACTTTCATCACTAGTCGTAATCAATCCATCAGCCGACCAGCCGCTGCCTGGCGTTTGAACATTAGTCCATGCTTTGACAGGGGTAAGAGAGGGAGCATTGAATCCGGCAGCGGAGCCAGATTGGGCAACCACTTTCAGTCTGCGAGTCGCACTACTTCCCGATAGTTGACTTGCAACAGTATTGACATCTACGCCTTGAACAATAGCAATTGTCTGCCCAGAGATCTTATCAAGGATCAAGGTATCATTCCCACTGGCAATAATATTTAGATTGGTTGGATCTACTTCCCCAGCGACAATTCCAAACGAATCATCGGATCTAAAGTCAGTAATGGTATCTGTACCTTTATTGGTTTGCAAGACGAATGTATCTGCACCAGAACCACCAGTCAGGACATCAACCCCAATATCTCCGAAAAGGGTGTCATCTCCATCACCACCAGTGAGAACATCATCATTTTGACCGCCGCGCACAACATCATTACCACCGTCGCCATTCACGGTATCGTTGCCAATATTGCCATTTACCGTATCATTACCATCATTACCCTGTACGACATCATTACCTTGACCGCCGCGCAGGTTATCATCACCACCTGCACCGGAGAGGGTATCATTCCCGACATTGCCATTGGCATCGTCATTTGCCTCAGAACCATTGACGATATCGTTGCCTTCAAAAGCACGTACGGAATCACCCGGAGTATAGGGAGCACCTCCAGATGGCGAGGGCAAACCTGATGATAGCGTGACGTTATCATCGTTAGCAGTTAAATCAAAAAATGCCATAACCTTACTAGCTCTTGCTTAATATTTGTTTATTTAGGGTTGTTATTTGTAGAGACGAGCATATTAAGTAAAAAGTCCCTGTTTTTTACCCTAGGGAAATGTAATACCCAGAACTATGACATCTAGCCACCTTAGTTATGTCATTACCTATCTTAGTTCAGCATATCTTAATTTTAATTCTAACCGCGATCGCTCCTATACCTCACCCAACCAACTTTTACATGAGTCTAGTTCTGCTGCAAATGCAACCTCTCCCTGCATGAATTTAATTCAATAGTGGCAATCCTCTTAGTACATTTGAGTTATCTGAAAAGGTGATTGTTGTAGAAACTATATTATTGCTTTGCACTAGTGGGATCGCAATATTCGACACCAGATCGGAGAAATTAGGAAGTAGGTAGCCATAATTAGCTTTAGCAAAACCAACATTACCAAATCCCGGAGCAGATGGGTCGATTGTCAGTGTTATATCCTCAGGCAGAGCAATCAATGAAGGCTTATATGAGCTAAATACTATACTCTCATTAGAAATGTCCAACGAGCCCTGAGCAGACCAGCCAGGGCCTGTCCCGCCGCCCAGACGTTCCCAAGGATTTACAGGCAAGAGAGTAGGATTATTGCCACCAGCAACATTGCTCGACTGAGCGATTATTTTTAACCTGCGAGGCAAATTGCTGGTAATTCCGACCCCCAGTTCGCTGGCAATAGTTTGACTATCAACACCTTGCACTAAGGCAATAGTTTGCCCTGAGAGTTTATCTGTAATCAGCGTATCGTTGCCACTGGCAACAACATTGAGATTATTGACATCAACTTCGCCCCTAACGATGCCAAATGTATCTTCGTTCGGGCTAAAGTCTGTAATCGTATCCGTGCCTTTATTGGTTTGCAAGATAAACACATCAGCACCAAAGCCCCCCGTAAGCACATCAGCACCAAAATCGCCGTAGAGGGTATCGGCTCCATCGGCACCAGTTAGAGCATCATCTCCCTGACCGCCACGCACGGTGTCATCACCATCGCCACCACCTACAGTATCATTGCCAATGTTGCCATTAACTTCGTCGTTGCCACCACTGCCCTGTACAACATCATTACCTTGACCACCAAGAATCGTATCGTCGCCGCCCAGCCCATCAATGCGATCGTCACCAGTATTGCCATTAACATCGTCATTCGCTTCAGAGCCATTGACCGTATCATTCCCGGCTAAAGCACGAACTGAATTGCCTGGGGAATAGGGATTACTTTGTGATGGCAAGACAAAGCCTATAGATAATGTGACATTATCGTCATTGGGGGTAAGATCGAAGAATTCCATACAACTTTACGGCCAGACGGCATCCCTTGAGAAGTTATGCCTCAAACCTAACACCCATGGACATATCAGGTAAGTGAGAAATTGTGAGAAAAAGTGAGGAATATAATACCAACCTCAAATCAACCTTAACTTGGAGGACATTTTGCAATGGGTAATCAATACAGTAAATCAGGATTGTATATATTAGTTAATAGTGCAATTTGCTGCTCTTTTTGCGCTATTGCCTATGCTCAAGTTATTCCCGATCGCACGCTAGGCGATCGCAACTCTGTAATTACACCCAATGCTGAGATTCGCAATGGCAGATCCATAGATCGCATCGATGGGGGTGCAGTTCGCGGCTCCAATCTCTTCCATAGCTTCCAACAATTCAATATCAATTCTAGTCAGGGTATTTATTTCGCTAATCCCAGTGGCATCACAAATATCTTCAGTCGCGTCACAGGCGGTAACACTTCAAATATTGAAGGGGTATTGGGTGTTTTAGGAAATGCTAATCTCTTTCTGCTCAATCCCAATGGCATTCTCTTTGGCCCCAATGCCAAACTGGATGTGGGTGGTTCTTTTGTCGCCAGTACGGCCAGCAGCATTAAATTTAACGGTGGCGTGGAATTTAGCGCGATCGATCCTCAAGCACCACCTTTACTCGCGATTAGCGTACCAACAGGCTTGCAGTTTGGCAGTAATGCTGCCAGTATAGTAAATCGTTCGCAGGCAAGTTCCGTTGGACTACAGGTTCCGTCAGGCAAGACATTAGCATTGGTGGGTGGCGATCTGGAAATTACGGGAGGCTTTCTCACCGCCGAAAGGGGACGGATAGAATTGGGTAGCGTTGCGCCTTTGTCTCTAGTTAGCCTGACACCAATCGAGCAAGGCTGGCTATTGGGATATCAAAATATTAGGAATTTTCAGGACATTAAGCTATCCCAAGCCGCTTTTGTTGATGCTAGTGGTATTGGTGGTGGAAATATACAGGTGAAAGGTCGTCGCCTTCTAGTGACCGAAGGTTCAGCTATTGACGCCAATACTTTAGGCTCTTCATCTGGCGGCACTATCCAGCTAACTACAAGTGAATCTATAGATGTAGTTGGAGAATCTACAGGTGTTAATGGTGAATCTAGTCGCATAGCTGCTGTCGTTAATACTGACATAAGCGGCAATGGCGGAGATATCAGACTGAACACAGGAAAACTAAGCGTACGAGATGGCGCACAGATTACGACAAATACCTTCGGTAGCGGCAAGGCAGGAAATCTAACAGTTAAGGCTGATGAAATCCAGTTAGTTGGTACCAATGCCAATAACACGATCGCTAGCGGTTTATTTGCGTCGTCTGAATCTACTGGAGATAGTGGCAATCTTGAGATCGAAGCCCAGCATCTATCGATTCTTGATGGCGCGATCGCGCAAGTCACAACATTTAGCTCAGGTAGAGCAGGAGATTTAACTGTCAATGCTAATGCGATCGAACTAATTGGTAGTTACAGAGATGGAGGTAAAAATACAACTATTTCTGGGGGACTGAAGGCTTCTGCTGATATCGCTTCTACAGGAAATGGTGGCAATCTAATCATCAATACTGGGCGTTTAAATATTCTTGATGGTGCGGAAGCTCAAGCCAGCACTCTCGGCTCCGGCAAAGCAGGCACTGTCATCGTGAAAGCAACAGATTCAGTGGAGTTAGCAGGTCGAACCTTTGACGGCAAATTTGCCAGTGCGATCAGAACGGCATCGGGACTGGAGGGGGTTACCACTGCTGCCACGGGGCAGGCGGGGGATGTGAGCATAGAAACACCAATCTTAACTGTCCGCGATGGGGCAGAAATCAGGGTGAGTGCTGTTGGTACTGGCGCGGCAGGCAACTTAAATATTCAGGCTAACTTAGTTCGTTTGGATAATCAGGGGACGCTGAGAGCGGAAACTAGAGCAGGCGATCGCGGCAATATCAATCTTCAGGCGAGGGATTCTCTCCAATTACTGCGCAACAGCGATATTACGGCAAATGCCTTTGGCACAGCGACTGGCGGTAATGTTTTTATTAATGCCGCCACCCTAGCTGCATTGCAAAATGGTGATATCACTGCTAACGCTCAGCAGGCTTTTGGCGGTAGAGTAATTGTGAATGCACCGCAAGGCTATTTCAACACATCAGACAGTGTCATCACTGCCAGTTCAGAACTGGGTCCACTGTTCAGCGGTGTTGTAGAAATCAAAACACCTGACATAGACGCTAGTAAGGGACTCGTGACGCTCTCTCTCGATCCGGTTGACGTAAGTAAGTTAATCGCCCAGCGCTGTCTAGCCGATCGCAGAGGCAACGAGTTTATTATTACGGGTAGGGGTGGCTTACCACCATCGCCTGGTAATGTCCTATCGCCAAATAGCGCTTTGGAAGACTTGGGAGAAACATCCCCCGAAGTATCCAAAATATCAAGCGTAGATCGGACAAAGGTGGCGAGCAGCCAGATCGAGGATGTGGCAGAAATTGCAGAAGCACAGCAGTGGATAATTGGCGATCGCGGCAAGGTGTCGCTGGTTGGGCAGATCAAAAAACATAATGCTCAGCCAGATTCTTTATTAGCCCTGCTTGGATGTCCGCCCTAGTTCTGTTAGCTATGCTGACCAGTTCGCCCAATCTTGAGGTTTAAGGAATAGATCGTAAAGTTCGGCTTCTGGTGTATTTGGTTGGGGATGATAGTCATATTCCCAACGCACAAGTGGCGGCAAGGACATCAGTATTGATTCGGTGCGACCGTTTGTTTGCAGTCCAAAAATCGTGCCTCGATCGTAAACCAGATTAAACTCCACGTAACGACCGCGTCGATATAGTTGGAAATCCCGTTCGCGTTCTCCCCAAGGGGTATCTTGACGCTTTTTAGCAATCGGCGCATAGGCTGGTAAAAAGGCCTCACCACAATCCTGTACGAAACTGAATAAATCCTGCCAGGAGCGCTCTGGTACTTCCCCAATTCGATCGCTCAGTTCTAGAGCCGCTTGTTGCTTGTCACCTTTGTACAGCTTACCCATACCATCTTGATAATCAAAGAAAATCCCCCCCACACCACGTGTCTCTTGACGATGGTTCAGATAAAAATATTCATCACACCACAGTTTAAACACACGATAGTAATCGGGATTGTGGCGATCGCAGGCGGCTTTCAGCGTCGAGTGGAGATGATGCGCATCTTCCGCGAAACCATAATAAGGGGTTAAATCTAAGCCGCCACCAAACCACCAAACGGGGCCTGCTTCAAAATAGCGGTAATTGAGGTGAACAGTTGGCACATAAGGATTACGGGGATGCAGTACCATTGATGTACCCGTGGCATAGAAGGTATGACCTGCGGCATCAGGGCGCTGCTTTAAGATGCTGGGCGGCAGGTGTGAGCCAAACACCTCGGAGAAGTTAACCCCACCTTTTTCAAAGATATTGCCTTCTGACATCACGCGCGATCGCCCGCCACCACCCTCGGGGCGCTCCCACTCATCTTGACGAAATGTGCCTTTACCGTCGAGTTCTTCCAGTCCAGCACAAATGTTGTTTTGGAGTTGCTGCATAAACTGACTAACCTGTGTTTTGGCGTCAGTTGGGACTTGGGGTAGAGAGGGCTTTACAGTACTTATAGTCATAAATCGTCAATTGAGATCTTCTAGGTGCAAAAAGGATTAATATTATGCGCTCATTCAAACTTACTACAAACCGACCATAAAAGCCGATTGTGAAGCATTCCTTAATTGAAGCTAATAGGTGCTTTTACTGAGGAACGATCTTAACGACTGAACTAATATTATGATCGTTTCAGTTTGGTTAACCTGAGTCAATGGTGTATTAGCGTGGGATGGCGAGTTCGTGGCGTTCGTGGTGCAACAACAGTGGCAGAAAATTCAGTTGCCGCGATCGAGGCGGCGGTACTGGAATTAATGGTAGCGATCGAGGCTTACAATAAAATCGATCCGAAAGATATTGTGAGCGCGACTTTCTCAGTTACGCCCGATCTAGATGTGATTTTTCCTGCCAAGGTGGCGCGATCGCGCCCTAATTGGGAATATGTGCCTTTACTAGATGTGCAGCAAATGTATGTTAAGAATGGTCTACAGCGCTGCATTCGGGTACTACTGCATATAAATACTACGTTAGAGCAGGAAGCAATTCAGCATGTTTATTTGAATGGGGCTAAGAATCTGCGACCAGATCTCAAGCATGTCGAGTTTTAAGCTCTTAGCATTTATTTGCTAGAAAATTCGTTAACCTGGTCTAGATTGCTGATATTTACAAGTTGGATGTTGGGGGCAGTGCGCTTAAGCAAACCTGTGAGTACTTTGCCTGCACCAACCTCGATCGCGCTTTCATACCCAGATGCTGCTAGGTATAGACAAATTTCGCGCCAACGCACTGGGGAGGTCATTTGTACGCTGAGGCGATCGCGCAGGATTTGCGCTGAAGTTGTGGCATCAGTGGGGTCAACGTTAGATATTACAGGTACCTGTGCGTCTTGAAATTCTACTTTTGCTAGAACATCGGCAAATTGAGCCGCAGCCTCTGCCATCATGGGTGAGTGAAATGCCCCGCTCACGGCAATAGGAATCACCTTTTTAACTTTAATTTTCTCGCGAACACTTTGCACAGCCTCAGCAGTGCCAGAAATTACTGCCTGCCCATCGCTATTGTCATTAGCTAGCACGACATCAGGTGTATCGGTGATCGCGGTTTCTAGTTGGGCGCGATCGAAACCAATTAAGGCGGTCATGGCTCCACCACTGACTGCTGACATCAAGCGAGATCGCTCTCTTACTAGCTCTAGACCTGTGGCAAAGTCAAACACGCCAGCACAATAAAGGGCGGTATATTCACCCAAGCTATGCCCTGTAACTACGTCAGGTGTACGACCTTTAGCTTTGAGCACATCTGCCAGAATCGCTGATGTTACATAGAGGCAAGGTTGTGTGTACTCTGTCTGAGATAGTTCGGCAATATCGCCCTGACACTTATCAGCGATCGACCATCCTAAAATTTTGTCTGCTACGGCGAACTTATCTTGTCCTACTTCTAGCAAGTCCATACCCATGCCGACTGCCTGAGAGCCTTGTCCTGGAAATACCCATGCTGTTTTCATAACGATCGCGTCAAAAAATTTTGTCAAAACGTAAATGCACGGATCTCAAGTTACCGCAGAATTGCACCGCGATCGCGCTACTTATGCAGGATCTTTGGCTTTAAAATAATGCTCGTTCGATCTAAACAGCGATCAAATGATCTACCAGCTATAGATAATTTTAGCCTCTAGATCGATATAGTTTAAGTTTTACCAACCAGAAATCTTTTACAGTCATGAAACCACGTCAGGAGATCGCTGTAAAAATCAAAATGTAACTACCGTACTAAAAATGAGAAGTACCGCTGTAGATACCAGGCAATATTCAATTGTAAATAGGAAGCTTTTGTAGATGTCCATAGTTAAATAAATACTGTCTTAGTAAAATGTGCAGCGTCCGTTAGGCATAGCGACTCGCTAATCGCTCATTAGTGAGCAGTCAAAGCACTGGTTGCTAGTAAGGTAATAAGGGAAACACCATAAAGTTTGCAAATAAAACTAGCGATCTTGTAAATACTCATTTCAAATTCCTCCTTTTCCTCTTTCTTCTGAACTAAATCTATCGCAAACAAATCTGCCAAGCTGCGATCGAGATCGCTAGCTGGTGCGATCTCGATCACAGCTTTTTGAGTTACGTTTATGATTATTCCCAAAAACACTAATTAAGCGATCGCCTCTTTTGATCAAGCGATCGCAATTAATCCAAATTCGCCAGCTCCTTGGAACAGTTGAGCTTTTGTGCAAATCCCACAAAACGTCTTGATGGTGACCTCAGTTCGTTAGAAAAAGCCGTAAAAATCGATCCTAACTTTGCTCCTGCCTGGAACAATCGCGGTCGGGTGTTGAGTCGATTGGGTAGATCTACGGAGGCGATCACTTCCTATAGAACTCATTTGGTATCTTAAGAAAAGCACTAAAGGTGCCAAATGAGTTCTATACGCTTTTAGATTGCAGATATATGCAGATGGATAATTTGAGAATATTAAACGAACTCACTTTCAATTTACATAAATGCTTTGCTGTCGTCTTTGTCTTTGGATGGTTGAATATCGTTTGCTACTGTCCATACGATCGCACCATCTCTACCCGTCCAGTAGAGGCGAATATTGGCTTTACTGAAGGCATCAACATTAGTATCCGTCAAACTCAAAGTAGAGGCGATCGCTGTGGTTGGTTTTACGGCTTCTAAGAGTTCTGGTAATACTTCACCTCCATTCCACCACAGAATATCAGCTTTGAGATTGGGGGAGAGGGATGCTTTCTCTAGCATAGCTCGCTGTACTTTAGAATCGGCATCGGCCAGGAGCAGCCATGTAGTTTTATCTGTCTGAATGCGTAAAATGCCTGGTGATTGATGCAGTAGCTGCAATTGCACCCGATCGCCAAATTCGATGGGGGTATTAAGATCTAGCGCGCTTGTGTTAATGCCTTTAGCAGATAGCAGTTGCGTCATCTTCGTATAATCCTTGGAGGCAACACCTGTACCAGCATCTCGAAATTGCTGTACGCCAATCGAACTGGCTAAGATGGTTCCCCACCCTTCACTCACTTCGGATTGTGGATCGGTGGCGATCGCCAGGTCAAGTTGGTTGATGCCAAACTTCTGAAATAACGGTAGTAAAGCAAATGTGGCAGCTTGCTTATCACCACTATTGATTAATAGGGTTTTACCCTGATTTTGCACCATCATGACTGGGGATTGCCCAGTTGCGAGCAGGGTGACTTGAAATAAGTTGCTGCGCTCCACGGCAATGGGAATAAAAATAATAGCTCCTACCAAAGCGATCGTTGGGAGCCAAACTTTTCTAATCATGGGATGCAACCAGATCAGTACGATTAGGGCATAGGCAACCAGCATTTGCCATAGATGAATTGCGCCCGCATTCGTCACTGCTCCTGGCAAGCTATGTATCCATTGCGCGATCGCGATCGTGAAATGGAGTGGGGCAAACATCAACCAGCTTGCCATACTACCGATGGGCAGAGGCTCAAAAATCGCACCTAATATACCGCTGAGCATGCCACCGAGTGTGGTAAGGGCAACAAGTGGGATGGTGAGAATATTGGCGGGAATGCTGTAGGCACTGATGCGACCAAATGTATAAAGCTGTAGTGGCAAAGTCCAAATATAGGCAGCCAGCAAAACGGCTATTGTAGTAGCGAATAGGGGTGGTAACCACTCTAGCCGCTTAGCGATCGGCTCAACTGTTGTCACTAGACCCAAGGTTGCCAAAAAGCTAAACTGAAAGCCCAGATCCCAAATCCACATGGGTTGCACGATCAATAGGATGGTTGCAGCTAGCGCTAAGCTACCTAATGGTCGCTGTTGGCGTTGCGCAACAATCGCAATCAGACCGCCAAATCCCATCACTACGGCTCTCAATACCGAGGGTGTAACCCCTGTAAGGCAGAGATACCCCAATAGACAAAGCGTACCAAGCCCAAATTGCTGGAGTGGCGAGTTTTTTCGACTTAGGAATAAAACGGCACCTAAGATTAAAGACACTTGGAATCCAGATGCAGCTAAAGCTGCTGCCAGTCCAATATCAATGAAAGTATCTTTGAGATCGTTGGGCAAATCTACAGCACGATTACCCAAAACTAGCGAACTAAGCAGTACGCCCTCCGGTACTCCTGCTCCTGCTACGTGAGCGCGTACCATACGATTGCGGATCGACCAACCACCCCACGCCGGTGCGTCCCCTTGCAACTCCAGATTGCGTGCACTCAAGCCCGCAAAAACCCCCGATCGCGCCAGATATTTTTTAAAGTCAAATTCCAGGTTGTGATTTGGGCTAGCGGGCAGATATAGCCTGCCTGAGACTTTAACTACCTGACCAGGCACTAATCCTGTGGCTTGAGTTAACGATGTTGTAGTGTAAACATCTCCGGACACTGCTTTAAGTTCTGGTTTAAGTTCAGATTTTTGCGATCCTAGCTGGATCTCTTCTGTCGAGAGAATAAACTTAGCTCGCCCACTGCGGGTAGTACTGGGGGATTCCTTTACCGTTCCTTTGACTACAACCTCAGACGCAGGCGCAAACTTGGAGATGTCATTCGCTTGCGGTTGGGGAGTGCGAAATTGGGTATAGCTACAGGCCAGAGCCGCAACTAAGGCAGCCAGAAACCATACCCACCGCTTAGGGCTTTGACGACGCCATATCGCAGGTACAAACAATCCTAAAACTATGCCTACGCCAAATACAATTGCACTGCCAGTCCAATCTGGAAAGATGCTAGCAAAAGTACCAGCAATGAAGGCCAAGCATAGAAATAGAGTAATCTGAGCAGTCATCTTAAATCAGTATCAATTTCTGAAGGTGCAGGTTTTGTACGAATGCTTGTGTTATTAGCCAGATATAGCAGCTAAACCTGCCCGTACCGTTATTCAGGTATAGTTCAATCTTCATTACTTTGTTCTCTTTATAGCCAAACGATTGCTAGCAGAACTGCGACTGTGGCACCAATCGCGGTATTAATACCATTGACTACTTCATTGGTGAGCCAATTCCATTTGGTTTGTAGAGTAGCACCAATCAGGCTCTCCAGGTTAGTTGCCACAAAAGCGGCGATCGCACACCAAGCAATTGCCAAAGGATTGGTGAGGATGCCGACTGACCAACTAACCACTGCAATCAGCAGCGAGCCAATAATGCCTGAGGCAGTGCCTTCCAGACTGATTGCGCCTTCTGTGCCTGCTGGTACTGGCTTGAGCGTAGTAATTAAATAAGTACTTTTACCGTAGGCTTTGCCGATTTCACTAGCAGTAGTATCAGAAAGCTTGGTACTAATGCTGGCGGTATATCCGATCAGCCACAGGGGATGGGGCATGAGTGCATAACCTAAGGCGCAAATCGTACCTGTTAAAGCTGAACCCCACAGGTTCTCGGGGCCTCGCGCACCATCACGTTTTTCGGCAATGCCTTTTAATTCTTTGGTTTCTTTGCCAATGTAGGTAATGCCAGAGCCGACAATCAGGTAGCAAAACATAATGACATAGCCCTGCCATCCCAAACAGCCCCACAGTACAACACCTAAAAACCATGCGTGCAGGATACCTGCGGTAGTCAGTGCTTTTCGGGGCAGAGCAAGAGCGATCGCAACTAGTACAGTATTAAACCCAATCGCAATTAACCAATTTGCTAGCATTGGTTGACTATCATATAGATTTACGAGATCTGGCATATTTAAATACCCAAATGTTAACAGCATTCAACTTTTTCTGGGATAACCTTACTGGATTCATGGCATGGAATCTATTTTTAGCATTTATTCCATTTGCTCTCAGTATCCCCTTATTCAGCCGTCGGGCAACCCGTAATATTCTTTGGTGGCTAGGGTTAATTATATTTACCTTGTTTCTACCAAATGCAGCTTATGTAATTACGGACATCATTCATTTTGTCAGTGATGTCCGTAATCCAGAAATATCGGCAAATGGCATCATTTTTGTGATTATCCCTCAATATGTCATTTTTATCCTTGCAGGTTTTCAGTGCCACGTTTTATCGATACTTAGATTAGTGAATTATCTACGAATTAAAGATAACTTTGCAAGATTAGTTGGAATTGAGTTAGGAATGAATTTGCTATGTGCATATGGAGTCTATCTTGGTAGATTCGATCGCCTGAATAGTTGGTATGTGATCACCAAGCCAGATCGACTAGTAAATACAGTCGTCGACAGTTTTATGAAAAGCAATTTTTGGTTCGCAATGTTTATTTTCTTTGTCACAATTACATTGCTATATTACATTTTTAAATGGATGAATTTATCCTTGGGCGCATGGTGGAAAAGAGCACGAGCGTAATAAATTATGGATAAGTCCCTCTGGATGGAATTGAACCACCGCATCCAACAAATCTCCTGACGGAGACGCTTCGCGAACGTAGTGTCAGTGCTAGCTCCACTAGCAGAGGGATAAATCCACCAGGGAGGTACTGCCCCTCCTAACAACACAGTTATCGGCTGTGTGCGTCGCTATTTCCGCCTCTGGTGGGAAAGGAGAGTAGAGGAATCGAACCCCTAGAGTTTTGCCCTACCCTGGTTTTCAAGACCAGTTGCCGGCCATTCAGCGGTACTCTCCATTTGGGGTGTCTGACCAGATTTGAACTGGCTAATACTGGATTCACAAACCAGCGCCGCGACCGCTTTGGCTAGTGCTTCGCACAACTTCGTAAGCAGACACAAGGGGATAGTGGGACTTGAACCCACAACCAATCGCTTAAGAGGCGAGTGCTCTGCCAATTGAGCTATATCCCCAAAGGGTATCTGACGGGACTCGAACCCGCTAATGGCTAGCTTCACAGGCTAGTATCTCGACCGCTTCGATTTCAGACACCATCAGTGGATTCTGGTCGGAGTTGAACCGACATCTTTCTACTTGCAAGGTAGACGCTTTCCCAATTAAGCTACAGACCCATAACGAGGATGGCAGGATTTGAACCTGCACGGATCACTTTAGAAGAGTGATGCTCTATCCGTTGAGCTACATCCCCACCAACTTTTGCCAGAATTATTTTGATTTCTTTCTTATTGCACTGGCGCTTACTAGCAGCGTAAACTGCCCTACCATAAGCCTGAGCAGCAACTTGCGGTGAAACAAACTCTTTAAAAATGACATCTCTAACCTTCTCTAAAGAAGGCAGTTCTTGAAATGTAATACAATACCATATACCGTCCAACTTGCGGTAGTAGCGATCGCCAATTCTCGCGATATTCTCACTCTGCGAAGTTTGGATCTGTTTTTTTTGTTTTTGGCGATCGCACTGCCAAACAGAGAATGCCGGTATCGGGATGAATATAAAATTGGCTTCGATCCCACCACTTAGTAAGTTGACAACTTCGGTAGCCCCTACAGGTTTTACGATAGGGAATACCATCGACGATTTCGACGTGCCTCTCAACATAGTCCCAAAGATGATCGATCACATGTTGTCCAAGCATTGTACTTGCATCGAGTCGCTGGCGGATTTCTTGATAGACCCTATCCCAAGGCTGTCCTACTTTTGAGTGGAGCAGTCGGCGTAAAGGCGCAAGATGATCGGAAAGATACTTTGAACGATTCCTTACCTTAATCAAGTAAGGCTGGAATAGTCCATCATCACTGGCTTCTTTGGTAAGCTTATAGAGCAATTTCTTGTTACCCTTAAGGCTGGTGGAACTCAGTCTCATGCCGCTGCGGGGTCGCTCGATCGCGATTTCATTTAGTCTGTGTTCGCTCATAGTCTTAATTGTTTAGTCATAAGGGATTGGAATTTCAGAAGATGGCAGGATAGCTGTAAGAGCGATATACGTAGCATTTGTTTCTCCTTGGAATTAATGTAGTAAATTTGGTGATACGTCTTGCGCATCGATAGTCCTGGCAGGAGTTGTAGCTTGCTTCTGCGAAGCAGTACCCGCAACCCATTGCTTGTAGGGCAAGCGCTCTCCCATTGAGCTACAGGAATATGTTTGTTGCTTTCCACTAAATGTGGAAAGCGAGTGGAGGGACTCGAACCCACGCACAGAGTTTGGCGCACTCTGATGCTAGCCGCTACATCACACCCGCAAAGCGAATGACAGGATTTGAACCAGTACGAAGACGTTGGAAGCGTCACATGCTGCCGTTACATCACACTCGCATTGTTTGATTTTCATCAAAGCTGATGACAGGAGTTGAACCCGTAATCCTCTGTTTACAAGACAGATGCTCTTCCAGTTGAGCTACACCAGCCAATTTGGTGGCAGGGGGCAAGATTCGAACTTGCTGATGTTGACGTTATGAGCGTCACGAGCCACCATTGCTCCATCCCTGCAAAGGGTCATACTGGAATTGAACCAGTCTAGTCTCGCTTAAAAGGCGAATGCATAAATCCGCTCTGCCAATGACCCAATATTTTATAATCCGAGCGGTAGGATTTGAACCCACGACCTTCTGCTCCCAAAGCAGCCGCGCTCCCAAGCTGCGCCACACCCGGATAATACTCCTGATTGGATTTGAACCAATATCCTACCGTGTCTAAGACGGTCGCCTCTGCCGTTGGGCTACAGGAGCAAACTCGGAAGGAAGGAATTGAACCTCCAAACATCGCGTTCAAAGCGCGGCAGTACGCATCCTGCAAGGAATCGCTTTACCTGTTAGCGTACTTCCGATTAAATGCCGAGGCAGGGATTGAACCTGCAACCTCTTCGTTCAGAGCGAAGCGACTTGCCATTCGTCCACTCGGCACCAACTGCCTCGGTAGGACTTGAACCTACACCTTATCGCTTAACAGGCGATCGCTCTGCCATTGAGCTACAAGGCAATAAGCCCCCCAGGTCAGCATCGAACTGACGACCTCCTGTTCTTCAAACAGGCGCTACTACCAACTGAGCTACCAGGGGATACGACTTTAGTCCATTTTGCATCTGCTACGTTCAAGACTATGCTTAGGAACCAAATAGCAAAATGGTACGGAGAGAGAGGGATTTGAACCCTCGACGGTTGTTAATCCGTTCCTTCTTAGCAGGAAGGTGCTTTAACCCACTCAGCCACCTCTCCAGATTTTGGTTCAGAGGGTTGGGTAGGAATTGAACCTACAGTGCTAACGCTCCGGTTTTACAGACCATTACTCGCGCCAATGAGAGCCAACCCAAACCGATCTAGCAGTCCTAGATCGTTCGTGATTTTTTGGGATTTGTTTCACAAACCAAATAGGATAGCTATAGTGCTGACGGGATTTGAACCCGCAATCAATACTTTGAAAGAGTATCCGCCTCAACCATTAGCGTACAGCACTATATAAAACGTGAGAAAGAGAAAGGCGCGGGAACTAGGACTTGAACCTAGAACATCGGTTTTGGAGACCGAGGTGTTGCCAATTACACCATCCCCACATGTTTTTGGTAGCAGTGGCGGGACTTGAACCCGCATAGACCAAGTTATGAGCTTGGGACTTTACCGTTAAGTTACACTGCGTCATACAACTTGGTGAAACGCGATCGCATCACCAAAGGCTGAGGTGAGATTTGAACTCACGCATAGAAGCTTTGCAGGCATCTCCCTTAAACCACTTGGGTACTCAGCCATTTGGGAGCCTTGACGGGAGTTGCACCCGATCCTCTCTGACTGAGAATCAGAACGACTTCTCTACTCATCCACAAGGCTGCAAAGCGAGGGTAAGGAGATTTGAACTCCCGATCTTTGGCTCGACAGGCCACTGCTTTAAACCGCTAAGCTATACCCCCATCAGTTAACTTCTTGCGTAGCGCTAAAGAGGTAATGTTTTTTGGGTGAGGATTTGGCGTGCTACGCACGCCAAATCCTCACTTCTTTTCGACTACCAATTCTTGCGATCGCACAGGTGTTTGATTTAGATAAATATTTTTGACTTAATCAAAGTTATTCCCTGCAAGAAGTTAAATTTCTCTTTCTCAACTTGATGGCAAACTATTTAATTTTCTTGGTTCGGTTGGAATCCTTTCGTCATCCATGTAATATGTTGTAATACGAATACTACAGGTTTGTCAATAGGTTTTGGGAAATATTTTCTCCGAAAGTTAGGAAGCATTGCTGAACAGTATGTTTGACAAGAGCTTCTGGAGTTATCACCTATAGCTTATCTGTCTCTAAGAGAGGAGAACATAATCTCTTGGGAATTGCACTTGTGACATCTAAATCTTATAGACATGAGATTTAAGCGGGCAAGGTGCCCGCACGGCAAATACTGCAAACCTGAGATTCTAGTTTAGTTGCCCACAATTAGAGCGAGTAGGAAACCTGTTCTTGGGTAAGTTGCCATACTCTATGCAGATAGAACTCAACGCGATCGCTAAAAGCAGAGACGAAGATTCCTTCTTCCGCATTGGGAGTTGCAGCTATCCACACACCCTTAAAGCTAACTTCCACATAATCAGCTTCAACGACACCTAAAGAGATGGTTTTACGACAATCTTTTCTAATCGCATCTTTTAATAACGATAGATCGGGTGTGTTTATTGGCAATAGAAACGAAGCACAGCCAGGTTCAATGTGAATTGTGCTAGCACTTCTCATTGCCAAAATAACTCGATTGGAAACAAATGCTTCCACGGAGCTAACAAACTGCTCCATATGTAAACCAGATTCGATGTAGGTGAGTTTTAACATAACTCTCTTTTTCGCTGCTTTTTATTTAGTTTGGAGTTGTTGGGAGTAGGGTGGGAATTGCCCACCCTACAAGCTCTCGAGCGCTAACCAGTTATTTCTTTTTGTTCGCGCCAGAATTGTTCGGCGAATGCAACGGTGGGATGAACTGGAGCCTTCGGCTTCGTTCGTAAAGTCATACCAACCTGTTGAGGTGTGCGATCGCCCTTGGACTGATTGCAACGCTCGCAGGCAGTGATAACGTTTTCCCAAGTATGTGGCCCGCCCTTAGAACGCGGTATAACGTGATCTAGCGTCAGGTGCTTAGTACTACCGCAGTACTGACAGGTATGGTTGTCACGCCGCAGAACCTCTCTACGGTTCACGGGCGGCACTCGCCAAAACCGCTCAGTTTTACCAATCGTGAGCCGAATATGCTCAGGTACGAATAGAATTTGGCGCGGTGCAATTACTTGCCACCCCGTTTCACCCATCAAACTTAGTGGTTCGGCACGACCTGTAATTAGAAGGGCGATCGCCCTCTTGATATTGATGCGACAGATAGGTAGATAATTTTGGGAAAATACTACTACTGACTGTCGTAGCACCTCTGGTCCAAATTGCTTTGCATGTTTCACTGATTTACTCCGTCGATCAAAATTCAAAAATTGAGATGTAGAGATGAGGAGCAAGAGGTATAGAGGCATAAAATAACCCCCTGCTTTGCGCTAAAGCAGGGGGTAAAAGACTGAATTTGTCTATTTTTACCTGAATACAGTTGATCGACCGTATCCCCTACTTTGCTGCTTGGGCTGGAATCGCTCTCCTAAAGCCCAATTAATCGAAATATTCGCGTTATTTGCGCTTGTAAATTCTGGAAGTCGGCGATCGCTTGACCCGACATTACTGCACCCTTGACTGGCGATGGGTTTATCAATAACTCGCTCTCTATGGCTCTCGACTCCATAGCCAGCAAATAGAGATGCGCCAGATTGCATGCCCACATGCTGATCGAGTTGGGTTGGCGTGCCTATTTTTTGTGTGGCTGTTGAGTAATACATAAAAAGCTCTTGAAATCTCCAAACAAAATACTACACTTGTAGTATAAATTTGTCTACTATATTTTTAGACTTAATTTAGACATGCAGCAAATTGAGATCGAAAGCACCTCGGATGAAAATGTCAAAACCAATGCGGGGGCTGCGCCCCTGCGACCCATTGTCCGTTGTGGACTCGATCAAAAACTGCTAAAAATGTTAGTCGTATTCGTTGCCAAAGGAGTAAAAATCGTGCAGACACTACACCAGACCTCAACCACCGAGATGGAAGTTACCAGCATTCGTCTGGAACGGGAGCTGAAAGAAAGGCTGAAAGAACTGGCGGGGAATCAGGGGTATCAGGCTTTAATTCGCGATGTTTTATGGCACTATATTGAGTCTCAAAGCAACGCTGACCTGCAGCCAAGACTGGCACGCAATGAAATTAGGGCTAGCGTTCCGGCTGTTGCTCAGCAGGAAGAAAAATGCGTTTTAACAGGTAAATCAATTCAACCGCACGAGTCCATGCTATTAGGACTGACCGCTAAAGGGGGATGGGTGCCTTTAAGTGTAGAGAGTTTGGCTGCGTAGTTTCAGGGTAATGCCAAGTGCGATCGCATTTATTAACAGGGATAAATAACATAAATATGTCTGGCGGTAGATAAACTTTACCCACACTTGCGGGAATGCTTAACTATGCGAAATTTTGATTTTGCCGAGTTTAAGGTGTGAAGACTATGTTTAAGAAATTTTTACCTCGTCTCGGCGTTTCCTGCTTCCTGTTAGTTACCTTGCCATTTGTGGCTGACGAAGCGATCGCCTACTTTGAAATTCCCCACATCTTTGGCGGCGTGGCAGCGATCGCCTCGTGTATTGGCGCTTGTCTACCTGTACTAAGCATGTTCCAAAATTCCGAATCCTAAGGCGATTTCCGCGAGCAAAGATACCGTTGTGGTAGGGGCAGGTTTTGTAACCAATCTACGGTTAGAACCATTGAATTTAGGCTAAACCTGCCCCTACAAGATCCCAAAAATAGTTAAGATATAGGTTGTTGTTTTCTGTGCTTGAACTGCTGTGGATACTACTGAATTTGGCCTCTTAGGTTTAAATTTACTTCTGGGGTTATTAATCCTGCTCAATGTTTTTCGGATTATTCTGACCTGGTATCCGCAAATATCGCTCGATAAGTTTCCTTTTAAACTCATTGCCATCCCCACAGAACCATTACTTTTTTTATTGAGGCGGCTGATACCAACCCTGGGTGGTGTTGATATTACGCCCGTGATTGGAGTCGGTATTTTTAGTTTGATCCGCGAAATGCTTTTGGGGCAGCAAGGCATTTTGACAATGATGCAATCCCTCAACTAGAGAGAGAAACGCAATCTAGTCCCGATCTAGCAGAGTTTTTACTGGAATTTTTTAATTATGCAGATTCGTCGCCGCCTAGCTTCTAGCCAGGAAAATGGTTATGAGATCGCTGAACCTGATGCTCAGCCCCAAAATATCCTGGAGAAAATAGTCTGGTATAAAGAACTGGAGATCGCCCAGATCGAAGCAGGGGAATTGTTTCCTGGACTGTTGGACAAGATTGAGGATGAAATTAACAATGCCCCACCCACACGCGATTTTCGCACCGCATTATGGCAAAGCCCGACGAAGCCTGCTTTGATTGCGGAAGTGAAGAAGGCTTCGCCTAGTAAGGGAATTATTAAACAGGATTTCGATCCTGTAGCGATCGCCCAGGCATACGAACAGGGTGGGGCTAGCTGTCTCTCTGTTCTCACTGATGCCGAATTTTTTCAAGGCGGATTTGAAAACCTGAGTCTTATCCGACAGGCGGTAAATCTACCTTTGCTGTGTAAGGAATTTATTATCGATCCTTTACAGGTGGCGATCGCCAGAATTCATGGTGCTGATGCCGTCCTGCTAATTGCGGCAATTCTATCGGACTACGACCTGGCACACTTACTGGAGTGTATCCATGCCATGAATATGACAGCTTTGGTGGAGGTGCACACAGCTTCAGAGCTAGAGCGTGTCTTGAGTTTGGAAGGCGTTCAGATAATTGGCATCAACAATCGCGATCTAGAAACCTTTAAAGTTGACTTGAATACAACTAAAGTACTAATGTCTAGATTGGAAAGCGATATCCGTCAAAATATACTCTGGGTTGGTGAATCTGGCATCTTTACTGATGTCGATTTAGAATTTTTGGCGACTTGCGGTGTTGGCGCGGTGTTGGTAGGTGAGTCACTTGTGAAGCAGGATGATATTGCATCAGCGGTGCAAACCCTGATCGGTCAACGGTAGTTCTGGCAATGCCTATTTCCCTGGATTAATTCCTTTAATATTCAGAGAACCCACTCTCAGCGATTAAATTTTCAATCATTTCAACTTGTTCATCAGTTCCATTAATTAGCATGAAACCTGATTCGAAGAGTTTGGGGTTAGGAGTGCGTTTACTCCATACACTTTTAGCATCAACATCCAAATATTCCCCACCACTAAATCCTTCTGGTAAGATGACGCGAAATTCAAAGGTAGTATCAGTAGGAATCCCCTCTTCACTTACGAGTCTGATTCCTTCCGGCGTAATGTCTACCAACCGTCCCACAGGTTGACCCGTACTCCTGATCACAACCTGCAAGTAGAATAGCAAGCTCGACCGTTTATAACTTCTTTGACTCTCTATCTGACTCTCAAGCATATATGTATCTCCAAAGAGGTTTAATGAATCAGGACTCACACATTACCGTCTAAAAACTCAAGTTCTTGGCTCAAAGCTAAAGCCATCTAAAAATGACTAAAGAATGCCCCAGAATAACCTTTTGAAGAAGGTTTAGGCTTTTAGCCTGCAATTTATTGCAAGGCTTTTGCGTAAGTGCTGTGAATAAAATCTGCTACCCCACCACCTAACTATTCTATCAATGATTGATGATCGCAGACTTTTGCAAATGGATACGATCTAGTTACGATTCTTTGCAATAGTTCGATGCTCCAACCAAATTATGCATATCCCTGTCACTGCTGCATAAATTGCTCCACCTATAGCAAAGCTAATAACCTGCCCAAAAGCGCCTGCAGATGATACTATTCCACTAATTCTACCGAATAGTAGAAGCTACGTGTAGAGTTTGACATCAGGGTTGGTAAGTTCCTAAGGCATTTTGAGGATAATCTCTGCGGCTGGGATCTAACGCAATTAGGTCATCTATGTTCCGACGCATGTTTTGACAAATATTATCTAGGGGTAGATCGTTTGCGTCATGTCCAAATGGATCCTCAATTTGAATGCCAATTTCTTCTATCCCAAATACAGTAAAGCTGATCAGGGCTACAGTCGGGCCAGTTAGCCAACCTAACTCGCTGACCATCTGGAATGGTAGGGATAAGCAATAGATTAGTAGTAGTTGCTTGAGATGAATGGAATAGGCTAGGGGCATGGGTGTTTTTTGAATGCGCTCGCAGACCCCCAGTGCATCCACCATATCGCCGAGTAACCTGTGCATGGCTGTTAGTTGGTACATGTCCAAATTGCCTTGCTTCCTTTGGTTCTGGAGGTAATCACCAATCCAAAAAGCAATTTCTAGTGGTGGGTGATTCATGTCCTTTAGCTTGGAATACTGCGATCGCGATAGCAGTGCCTCGATGTCCCCCTTGATTGGTTCCTGTCGTAGATGCAGCTTCATGGCGATCGCAAATGCCACTAACAAACGCAAAGTAGCCGCTTTCCTGGCAAAATCCTCTGGTTTTGGTTCTGCGATCGCTACCAGGATCAGTCGCGATAGATTGCGCACAGCGTTGACGACACTGCCCCAGGCTTTACGCCCTTCCCAAAAGCGATCGTAGGCAGTATTAGTACGAAATACCAACAGTAAACCCATCACAATATTGGGAATCAGACTGTCGAGAGCAGGCATAGATACCGGGATGCCATTGGTATAGAGTAAATGGACTCCTACACCAACTGCACCACAAAATGCGGCTCTAGGGAGAATTTCGGGAATTACCGATCCGCGATAGCTGAGCGCGGTTTTAAACCAATTATTTTTCTCTGAATACATATCGCAGTTTTCATATTTACATGGACATCCTCTATCTGTAAGGGCAGACGTATGTGTGTCAGCCCTGTCCGTACTGACATAGAAACCGCGATATCCTTTGGTTTAGCGGATGTAGTTTTGCCCAAAAGGGCTAAATTTGCATATCCTTGGGGCTGTAAATTCGATCGAGTTGGTGTTCGCTATTAATTTCTACCACAAGATCTACTAGCTCCGCATTTCGCATCAGTGGTGTAATGAATAGTTCTGGGTGCAATGCCCGCCAGAAGTAATCGACAAATTCACTCACTTCCTCATCGCTCATACCCGTAGCACCTGCGGCGATCGCCTCTTGTTCTGCCTGTTGCCGCCATTGTTTGCTGAAGCGATAATCAGCGGGATAGAGCACGATCAAACTATCAAGGCGTTGCCAGAGGGGCAGATAATTTTGCAGATTGGCATTCATATCAACGGCAAATCGGCGATCGGCCTCAGTGCGAATTGGATCGGGAGCGCTCTCAAATACAGCAGGATCTACTGGTTGTGCCCCCACAAACCAACCTTCAAATAGAATGATGTCTGCTCCTGTTGTGGTTTCTGGTGTAGTGCGATCTCCCGCCCCACCATACGCCGATTTATCAAAGCGTGGGATCTCTATAGTTGTTTGAGAATTTATTTGAGCAGTTTGGCGCAATTGGTCCAGCACCTGAATGCCGAGATTTACATCATGGGTACCCGGTGGCCCCCGTCGATCTAGGCGTGGATCTCGTTCTCTCAATTCCCGACGTTCTGCATAGGTTTTGTAGAGATCGTCTATGGAGATACCAATACAGCGAAGTCCCATGCAAGACAAGATCTGTGTGAGAGCGGCAGCGAGGGTAGTTTTGCCCGTACCTTGACCGCCTAAAATTCCCTGTACTAGAGGACGCTTGAGTTCCTGTTGCTGTGCAGCCAGACGCGTTGCTAAAGGCAGCCACAAATTCCACATGGTATCGAGGGCGCGATTCCCATGGGGATGCGTACCGCCGCGATTTTGACCAAGACCTGGTAGCTTTTCTAGACACTTAGCGTAAGCCTCAGGCATTAGTTTTAAATGCTTGTCTACATATTCAGCAATATTTTGGCGAGTAATCCCAAACGCTAATGCTTTGAAATTGTCTTGCAACAGTTGTGATGCTAAATATGCCTGCTGCTCGCTCGATAAAGATTGCACTGAGAAGTGGGTAACCCAACTGGTGAGTATGTCTAGCCTGCCTCTACGATCTTCCATGCTACTGGTCATTGCCATAAATAGTTGCTAAT
This sequence comes from Rhizobium sp. Q54, assembly GCA_943367755.1. Classification (GTDB taxonomy): domain Bacteria; phylum Cyanobacteriota; class Cyanobacteriia; order Pseudanabaenales; family Pseudanabaenaceae; genus PCC-6802. The sequence continues at coordinate 28,822 of CALRKB020000015.1, forward strand.
GAACAATTTGCTATTTTTAATTATCTATCTTTGGCGGTATGTCAAGACTGGGATTCTAAATTATTGTTAAGACATCAGCTACACAATTCTTAACTCAACCTCACATATTAAGGATAATCGGTCATGGAAAACACAGAACCCAAATTCGGCTTTAACACCTTCTCGGAAACCTGGAACGGTCGTCTAGCAATGCTAGGCTTTGTGATCGGCCTTGCCACCGAACTGCTTACTGGTCATGGCATTCTTTCTCAAATTGGCTTGTTCTAAGTGAAGCTTCGGATTCGCTCCATCTGCAAGTCTAGAAAATTCATCCTGTTTTAGCCCGCGATCGTGGGCTTTTTTGCTATTTTGACTAAGGATAGCGGTGGGCAATAACCTCATTTAGTTGAATAGCGCAAACAAATGGCAAAGACAAAGATTCTGGTAACGGGAGGAGCGGGTTATATTGGCTCCCATGCGGTGTTGGCATTACAACAATCAGACTATGAGGTCGTAATTCTCGATAACCTGGTCTACGGGCATCAAGATTTTGTTGATCGTGTGCTGCATGCTGAGTTAGCGATCGGTGATACGAGCGATCGCGCCCTCCTCGACGATTTATTTCGCAAGCATCGTTTTGCAGCGGTGATGCACTTTGCTGCCTATGCCTATGTGGGAGAGTCAGTGCAGACACCGGACAAGTACTACCGCAATAACGTTGTTGGTACGTTAACACTACTAGAAGCGATGCAGGCTGCGGGAATTAAGCAGTTTGTGTTTTCCTCTACCTGTGCCACCTATGGCAATCCGCAGCAAATTCCCATCACGGAAGATCATCCCCAGAATCCAATCAATCCCTATGGTGCCACCAAGTTGATGGTGGAGCGGATATTACAGGATTTTGATGTTGCCTATGGGCTGAAATCAGTTTGCTTCCGCTACTTTAATGCTGCCGGTGCCGATCCTAAAGCTAGGCTGGGCGAAGATCATAACCCTGAAACACATTTGATTCCGTTAGTATTGATGGCGGCTTTGGGCAAGAGGCAGTCAGTGTCAATTTTTGGGCTAGATTACCCTACACCTGATGGCACATGTATTCGCGATTATATCCACGTTACCGATCTAGCCACAGCACACGTTCTCGGTCTCAATTATTTATTGCAAGGTGGCGATAGCGATGTGTTTAATTTAGGCAATGGTAATGGTTTCTCTGTTAAACAGGTAATCGATACAGCCAGACAGGTAACTGGTAGAGAGATTGTTGTAGTGGAAAGCGATCGCCGTCCAGGCGATCCCCCCGTACTCGTTGGCAGTAGTACCAAGGCAATGAATATCCTGAGTTGGCAACCGCAGTATGCCGATCTGGAGAAAATTCTGACCCATGCTTGGCGTTGGCATCAGCAAAGGCACGGTAGTTAGTGGCATACGACAACCTTTGCAAATATCTAGCGGAAACCTATCCTCAGCAATTTGTGCATTGGCTTCTCGGTCAAGAAACTAATGCAGTGCAGGTGCTCAAAACTGAATTGAATGTGGAACCAGTCCGAGCTGACTCCATCACACTCTTGCAAACAGAACAAAGCATCTTGCACATCGAATTTCAAACTCAACCAGAGGCAGAACTACCGTTCAGAATGCTGAACTATTGGGTAAGGTTGCATGGGCAATATAGCTGTAGAGTTGAGCAAGTAGTTATCTTCCTCAAACCTACTAATTCCAGTGCCACTCACGTTACGCAATTCAAAGCAGAAAACACGCTTCACAATTACCGTGTTATCCGTCTCTGGGAACAAGAGCCATCGTTTCTGATGCATAACCCAGGGTTGCTACCATTAGCAGTACTGGCGAAAACAAATAATCCAGAGGAATTACTCAGACAAGTAGGCGCGGAAATAGATAAAATTGAGTTAGAGAAAAATAGGCAAAGTTTGTACGCTTGTAGTTACGTGTTGGCTGGGTTAAAGTTTGATAAAAGCTTAATCAGTTCTCTATTCAGGGAAGAAGTTATGCGAGAGTCTGTTACCTATCAAGAAATTGTTGAGAGAGGTCTGCAACAAGGTCTACAACAAGGTTTACAACAAGGTCTACAACGAGAGGCAACTTTAGTTTTGCGCCTTTTGACCCACAGGTTAGGCAACCTGAGCATTGAACTTCAGGCTGCTGTGCAAAAGTTGGAGATCTCTGACCTAGAAGAACTAGGAGAAGCTTTGCTCGATTTCTCTGATGTCAGTGATTTAACTAATTGGTTTCAACAACTCAAAACCAATAACTGACAGAACTACTAATAGTATTGCGTATTTTCAGATCGCCACACAACGCGTCCTGAGCTAAAAGCTTGCAGGCGATCGTTCGGCAACCTCAGCAGCAAACGACCGGAGGCATCCAGACCAGCCGCGTGACCAGTAAATTGTCCTTCAGGCAATTCCATTGTAATTTGGCGACCTAACAATGCATCGCGGCGGCGTAATTCGGGCAGCAGAGCTGCTAAACCAGAAAATTCTGACTCACGATCCGCCCTAAGATCTTCACGGGAGAGGATACTACTGGCTTGGAGCAGATAGTGGCGCGATCGCTCCAGCAATGACAGTTCATCCGGGACGACTGTAGAAACCTGGTGGAGACTGATGGCATTTGCGATCGCAGTTCCCAGATTGGTATAGGTAAAGTCAGCACAGCGATTTAAGCCAATCCCTACAACAACGCGAGTATAGCCTTTAGAGCCTGAGACTGCCTCACAGAGAATACCTGCTAGTTTATGCTCATGCAGCCACACATCATTTGGCCATTTCAAGCGCAATTCGTCCCGTAAGTTGGGCAGCAAATCCTCAACCGCATAGATTACGGCTAGACCGACTGCCAGACTGAGTCCGGGTAACTGAGATGCAGGCAAGCCATCTAATACGACGCTAGCTGTCAAAACTCCAGGTGGGGCATACCAACTACGCCCATTTTGTCCTCGGCCTGCAGTTTGGTTGGTCGTAAACACGACATCCCCATGAGTCAAGGCGGCGGCGCTGGCGATCGCCCAGGTATTAGTACTTGCACAGGTTTCTATCCAGTGCAACCAGTCAGGAAGATCGGTGCGATCGGGATTGCCAGAGAGTGGAAACTGAGTCAGGGGAAGTTTTTCCAAAGTTTTAATCGCTAAAGTCGAGAACAAAATTATAGGGTTAGCATGAAAACTTAAATCCCATCTGCTACACTAAGGGCAGAAAAATTAAACAGGAATGAGCTTCTAGGGTTCCGGTCTGGTGGTTTGCCAGTCGCCTGGTCCGAGAGAAGCAGCCGATTCTACAATCCTAATGCTAACAATACCAAGCTTTAGAGATCCAGACTCGGTACACGGCGGGAAAAAAGCCCGGGAGAGCCACACGTCACTTGATGCTGTTGGTTAACTCCTGGGCTTTGCTATTTCGATGCCGAATTCTGATCTTTAGATTCTGAATCTTCAGAAACGACATCGGAATTTCTAAGCAGTTATTGGGAGCGGAAATCTACTATCACTGGAGGCTTTATGGTGCAAGCAGCATCTACCAGCTCGAATTCTACAATCGATCCTAGCTCAATCCTTTTAGAGGATGTAGTTCCCGGTGGGGCTTATTGGCAGGGAGTCATCAAACGCGGAAATACCCTGCGGGTCAAGGATTTGGAGGGGTCGCATGGAGTTGCCCTGCTTTGTTACAACGCAGATAATCCAGTCGAACGACTCAACGTGGCTGACACGGCAAAGATTCAGTTCAATGCTTTTCTCAAAAAAGGCATGGTGATCTATTCGGATATGGGACGCGTGCTATTTTCGATCGCCGAAGATACATCTGGATATCACGACCTTTTAGGTGGATGCAGTAATGCGGCTAGCAATGCTGCAAAGTATGGCGAGGGTGAATTTTGGAAAAACTCCCGCGATGCATTCCTCAAAGCGCTGACACGCTGGGGATTAGGCAAAAAAGATATCATGCCGAATTTGAATTTGTTCACTCGTATTGCCGTAGATCCAGACGGCAGAATGACCTTTGTCGAGGGGTGCGAAAAGCCTGGCAGCTTTATTGACCTGCGTGCGGAAATGAACGTAATAGTGATTCTCTCAAATTGTCCGCACGTTCTCCATCCTAGTAATGTATTCGAACCAAAGCCAATTCAAGTGACGGTATGGGATTCTCCCACACCTAGCGATGACGATCTATGTCGAACTGCCAATCCTGAGGCAGTGCGGGGCTTTATCAATACCGATGCTTTGTTCGCCCAGTAGCTAAATCTAAGCTTTCTTAAGGAGAATTAAATTATGAATATAACCGTAGAGCGTGTCCTCGATCCTAAAGAGGCAATCTACGATCAGGTTGTACCCGCCAGACATCCCTGGTCTCATGTGATTAAGAAGGGACAAATCCTGCGCATTGAGGACTTAGGTGGCAATCAAGCTGTCGATTTCCTCGTGTACAACGCAGACGATCCTTCTGAGCGCTATAGCGCAACGGATACAACGATCGCCCAAGGCAACATTTATCTAACTGTGGGCAGCAAGTTACTCACAAATGATGGACGAGCGATCATGACAATTATTAAAGACACCTGTGGGCGTCATGATACGTCTGGTGGTGCCTGTAGTTGTGAAAGCAACTCGGTGCGATTTGGACTGGAGAAGAAGTACCTGCATGCCTGTGTGGAAAATTTCCTGGTTGCTTTAGCTCCCTACGGTATGGGTAAGCGCGATATGGTCAGCAATATCAATTTCTTTATGAATGTGCCAGTATCAGAAGATGGTACGTTGGAAATCGTTGATGGCATCTCTGCACCTGGTAGTATTGTCGATTTGCGTGCAGAAATGAATGCACTGGTGGTAATCTCTAACTGTCCGCAGGTCAATAATCCATGTAATGCCTACAATCCCACACCGATTCGGTTGATGATTTGGGATGCGATATAAACTGCGATGTAAATCTCGAAATCACTATGTTTGATAAGATCCTGATTGCTAATCGAGGTGAAATTGCCTGTCGCATAATTCGCACGCTCGATCGCATGGGAATTGCCTCCGTTGCAGTCTATTCTGAAGCTGATGCCCATGCCAAACATGTGGCGATCGCCACTGAATCGGTTTGTATCGGCCCCGCAGCCGTCGCAGAAAGCTATCTGAGATCTGATCGCATCCTGGAGGTGGCAAGGGCTACAGGCGCTCAGGCAATTCATCCCGGCTATGGTTTTCTGAGCGAGAATGCAGAGTTCGCGGAAACCTGCGAGCGAGACGGCATCGTCTTTATTGGGCCAACACCAGAGCAGATGCGGCAATTTGGCTTAAAGCATACTGCCCGTGCCTTAGCAGAGCAGCATCAGATCGCGTTCGTACCTGGAACGGGGCTATTAGATAGATGGGAAGATGCGCAAACAGAAGCCGAAGCGATCGGTTATCCGGTGATGCTGAAAAGCACGGCAGGCGGTGGTGGTATTGGCATGCAGGTTTGTTTTAGCCCTGCCGAATTAGCGGCGGGATTTGCCAAAGTTCAGCATCTGAGTCAAAACAACTTCAAACAGAGTGGTATTTTCCTAGAGAAATACATTCAAACTGCCCGCCATATCGAAGTGCAAATCTTTGGTGATGGCAACGGTCATGCGATCGCCCTCGGCGAGCGTGACTGTTCGACGCAGCGCCGCAATCAAAAAGTGATTGAAGAAACACCTGCACCCGGAATTAGTGATGCCAGTAAGCAGACTCTATACGATGCCGCTGTGCGTCTAGCTCGGGCAGTCAATTATCGCTCCGCCGGAACCGTCGAATTTATTTTCGATGTCGAAGCGCAAACTTTCTACTTTCTCGAAGTTAATACTCGCTTACAGGTGGAACACGGTGTCACGGAAGCAGTGAATGGCATCGATCTGGTTGAGTGGATGGTGAAGCTAGGATCTGGAGATTTATTCGATCTGAGTGACTACCAGCATCAGCCGCAAGGACATGCGATTCAAGTGCGGATTTATGCCGAGGATGCCAACAAGAATTTCCAGCCAAGTTCAGGCGTCCTAAGTTTAGTCGAATTTCCCAATACAATTCGCTGCGATCGCTGGATCGAAACCGGCACTGAAGTCACCCCATTTTACGATCCGTTGCTAGCAAAGGTAATTGTGCATGGGGAAACCCGTGAAATCGCGATCGCGCAGCTCAAGGCCGCACTGCACGCGACGGAAATTGCTGGGATTGAAACCAACCTGGACTACCTGCGCCAGGTTCTCGATGCTCCCAACTTCCCGCAAGCAAATCTAAGTACGCAGTTCTTAAACACATTCCAGTATCAGCCGCAGACAATTGATGTTTTGGAAGGCGGTACTTTTACTACGATTCAAGACGATCCGGGGCGGGTTGGCTACTGGGATATTGGCGTGCCGCCATCAGGCCCAATGGATTGCCTATCATTCCGCCTTGCCAACCGCATCCTCGGTAATCCAGCCTCCGCATCTGGTTTGGAATGTACGGTGATGGGGCCAACCCTGCGCTTCAATACCGACACGATGATTTGCCTGACTGGCGCGGAGATGAAAGCCACCCTCGATGGTCAGCCCATTCCCTTTTGGACTGCCGTGAGCGTCAGCGCTGGCAGCACACTCAAGCTCAAAACCATCCAGGGATGCGGTTACCGTACTTATCTAGCTGTCAGGCACGGGTTTGATGTGCCAAGTTATCTGGGAAGCAAAGCCACATTTACCTTAGGCAAGTTTGGCGGACACGCTGGACGCACACTACGCACAGGCGATGTATTACGACTAAATCAGAACTCGGATACCCAAAACCCTACACCTAAAACCCTACACCCCAATCTCATCCCCCAATACACCAACGCTTGGGAAATCGGTGTACTTTACGGTCCGCATGGGGCACCAGATTTCTTCACCGACGCTGACATTGAGATATTCTTCTCTACCCACTGGACGATCCATCACAACTCCGCCCGCACCGGTGTGCGATTGATTGGCCCCAAGCCCACATGGGCACGTTCCGATGGTGGCGAAGCGGGATTGCATCCATCAAATATTCACGATAATGCCTATGCGATCGGGGCGATCGACTTCACAGGCGACATGCCGATTATCCTCGGCCCCGACGGCCCCAGTCTCGGTGGTTTTGTCTGTCCCGCCGCGATTGTGCAATCGGAACTCTGGAAAATTGGCCAGCTCAAACCAGGCGACACAGTTCACTTCTATCGTCTGAGTGCAGAGTTAGCACTGCAGCGCGAGCTAGAACAGGATCGACAAATTGAAACCCTACAACTCTCCCTCTCTCCTCTTATCCCCACCTCCCCACCTCCCCACTCTCCCATCCTCCATCAAATCCCCCAGTCTGCCACACAGATTGCCGTCACCTACCGCCCCGCAGGTGATAAATACCTGCTTGTAGAGTACGGCCCCTTAGTATTGGATCTCAATCTGCGCTTCCGGGTACATGCGCTGATGGAATGGTTGAGAAGTAATCATCTACCCGGTATTTGGGATCTGACACCAGGCATCCGATCGCTACAAGTTCACTACGACAGTCGTGTTTTACCACTGTCCACCCTCCTCGATACGCTGGTGGCGGCAGAAAGCGAACTGCCTGATGTCGAAGACATCGTAGTACCCACACGCATCGTCCACCTACCCCTATCATGGGACGACGAAGCCACCCAACTGGCAATTCAGAAATACATGCAGTCCGTTCGACCCGATGCGCCTTGGTGCCCCAGCAATATTGAGTTTATTCGCCGCATCAACGGCCTGGATAGCATCGAACAGGTCAAAGAGATTGTTTTTAATGCCAGCTACCTGGTGCTGGGTTTGGGCGACGTGTATCTGGGGGCACCCGTCGCCACGCCCCTCGATCCGCGCCATCGTTTAGTTACGACCAAATACAATCCCGCTCGTACCTGGACTCCCGAAAATGCTGTGGGGATCGGTGGTGCTTACCTGTGCGTCTACGGCATGGAAGGGCCGGGCGGCTATCAGTTTGTGGGTCGCACGGTGCAAATGTGGAATCGATATAAACAAACAACGGAATTCCAGGCTGGTAAGCCCTGGCTGCTGCGATTCTTCGACCAGATTAAGTTCTATCCGGTATCTGGACAGGAATTACTGCGCTTGCGGGAAGCCTTTATTGAAGGCAAAGTCCAACTGGATATTCGCCCAGAAACCTTTAGTCTCAAGCAGTATAACGATTTCCTGCGATCGCATGCTGACGAGATTACGGCTTTCAAAACCAAACAGCAAGCCGCCTTTACCGCCGAGCGAGATCGCTGGGCGGCGGCGGGAGAATTCGATCGCCCTACGGAAGCGATCGATCCCCTATCGACCGAACGTGCTGAGGAAATTACCCTTCCGCCTGACACAGAGGCTGTCATAGCTCACGCTTCCGCGAATATCTGGCAGATTCTCGTGCAACCAGGCGATGTGGTGGCGGATGGCGATCGCCTGATCGTTCTAGAAGCCATGAAGATGGAAATAGCCGTGTTAGCCGATGAAGCAGGCACGATTGTTGAGGTGTTTTGCACACAGGGACAGACCGTCACAGCCGGACAAGTTCTCATGGCGATCGGACCTGCTGTGACTTAAACTCCATTGAACAATTACCCTAGGCGCTAGTAAGGAATTCCATCACGTCACCCTCTTGGACAATATATTCCTTACCTTCGCTGCGCAGTAACCCCTTCTCTCTAGCCGCATTCATAGAACCAGCAGTCACCAGATCGTCAAAGGCTACCGTTTTAGCGCGAATAAAGGCTCGTTCGAAGTCTGAGTGAATTACGCCTGCGGCTTGCGGTGCGCTGAAACCCGCGTTAATTGTCCAGGCACGAGCTTCCTTTGGCCCAACCGTGAAATATGTGCGCAGACCCAGCAGATGATAGGTGGCACGGATCAAAGTTTTTAAACCGCCTTCACTTACACCTAAAGACTCCAAGAAATCCTTGCGCTCTGACTCCGGCAACTCAACTAGCTCTGATTCCACCTGTGCCGAAACCACGACTACTTCAGCATTTTCTGTCTGAGCCAGCGCCCTGACTTGCTCTACCCAAGCATTACCTGTTGCAAGATCGTCCTCGGAAACATTAGCGGCATAAATCGTCGGCTTAAGCGTCAGCAACTGTAAAAATGCGATCGCCTCTTTTTCCTCATCACTAAGTGCAACCAGACGGGCGGGCTTACCAAGATCGAGGGTTTCACGTACCTTCTCAAGGGCAGCCAGCTCCAGTTTGGCCTCAGCATCACCACCGCGTGCTCCCTTACGGCTGCGATCCAGGCGGCGATCGACTTGGGCTAGATCGGATAGTGCCAATTCTAGACTAATAATTTCTATATCCCGTAGCGGATCGATGGTTGCTTCGACATGGTGAATATCGGGATCGTCAAAACAGCGCACTACCTGCACGATTGCATCACAGGTACGAATATTTGCCAAAAACTGGTTACCTAAACCTTCTCCCTTGCTTGCCCCTTTCACCAAACCGGCAATATCGACAAACTCGACACGGGTAGGTACGATCTGTGCCGAACCCCCAACCCGCGCTAATACGTCCAAGCGCTCATCGGGAACCGTAACCGTACCGACGTTAGGCTCAATCGTACAAAAGGGAAAGTTGGCAGCCTCAGCTTTAGCATTGGCAACAAGGGCATTAAACAGAGTAGACTTACCCACATTTGGTAGGCCGACAATCCCAGCTTTGAGCATTTTTATCCTAAAAACTTGCTATACTTCCGCTTTAATTGTGTCACATTCAAGGTTTTTAGTTATTGGTTACTAGTTCTCAGATAATAGTTCTCAGATAAACTGCTGTAAAAACAAAATTCAATACTAAAAATCAGTTAAGGAGGGTTTACTCGTGAAGCAAATTAACTTTTTCGTAATATTCATCATCATCCTGGCTCTAGCCCTATTTACATTAGAAAACACTACCCCTGCTACGATCAACCTGTATCAGGGTTCAAAGATAGAGATCCCGATCGCCGTAGAACTAATTGTCGCCATGGGAATTGGCGCGGTCTTGGCCTGGATTTTTAGTGCCTGGGCAGGCATGCAAAATATGGTGGAATTTCACCAGAAAAATAGCCAAATCCAGAATTTGCAGGAGCAAGTATCCGAACTATCGGTGGAAATTGAAGATCGCAAGCGTTTAATGGCTGCATCGGCAATTGACGTCGAGGTAGAAGATAAAACTAAAGTAATAGAAGGATTTAAGTCTTCTAATTAACTTGTATTACAGCCCTCTCCCCAGTTTTGAGGGAGAGGGACAACCAAAACCACCATTCCAGCTATCAACTACTAGCTTTGGTAAAAACAAATGAGGACGCTTTCGATCGCAGAGTCGGTTACTAAAGAAGCTATTGCCATGTTGATTGACCTGGCAGAGCAGGGCGAGATCGATCCCTGGGATGTCCAAGTAATTGATGTTGTAGATCGCTTTTTGGCCAAGTTATTCAATGACGATCGCCGCGATCTGTACGAGTCTGGTCATGCTTTGCTGTATGCATCTATGCTAATTTTGCTCAAAGCTAATAGCCTGACACAATCCCAGATGGCCTTTGCTGAAGGGGAGGAACTGGAAAGTGAAGATGTGGAATTTTTGCAGTCAGAACTACCACTCGAGCTACCCCATAACTTTGAAGGAAGGCTACAAAGGCGTCCGGTAGCTCTGCCACCGCAGCAAAGGCGGATTACTTTACAAGAATTGATCGCGCAGTTAGAGGCGATCGCCATCTTGGTAGACCAAAAATCTGAAAGAAGACTACGACCTCGTCAACCGAAGATGGCACGCCAAGCTGCCATGCGGGCGATCGCTAAGCTAGCGCACAAGGAAAATCTGTCTGAAATTATTATGGAACTAGATCGTTATTTTATGGAGAATCCCGATCTAGACATTGAAATTTCCGATCTAGCAAGTGTATTCGACGATCGGGTGGGGGTGTTTTGGGGCTTACTATTCCTATCATCTCAATCTAAGGTGGAACTATTTCAAGAAGAATTTTATGGCAAGATTCAGGTAGTACCGATCAAACAAGATCGAGAACCACATTTTAGCAGGGATACAATTGGTGTCCCTATACAAGAGGCTTCCTGAGTTTTGGCTCAATAACAAACTATGAAAAATTGGATATACGCTTTATCAGCCGTCACGGGAATGGCTCTCAGCCTGTCGCTAAATGCACCAGCCTTTGCTCAACCTAAGCCAGGTGTTTATACGCCGACTCCCTTCTCGAAGGGCAAAGTTACGGATACGCTTTCAGATCGAGATATCCCGACGGGGCAAAAAGGTTTTGCTAAGGATTATTCTATAGAGGTACAAGCGGGGGAGCGTTTAGAGATTTTTGCCTCCTCAGAATCATTTGATACGATAGTTAGTCTGTTGGGAAAAGATGGTGATGTAGTTGCAGAGAATGATGATGGTGAATCCGAAGGAACAAATTCACTTCTGTTCTATCGCATCAAGAAACCAGGTCCTTACACGATTCGCGTCCAGTCATTTGGTGGTAGTAGTGGCGGTAAGTTTACGCTCACTGTGACCAGACTGAAGCCTGTAGAATAAGCATGCGAATTTTGGGCATAGATCCTGGTATCGCGACTTTAGGTTATGGGGTAATTGATGCCAGTCAGGGAAAAGTGCCCAAACTGGTGGATGTGGGAGTAATCAAAACACCACCAAAAACTCCCATGGGCGATCGCCTCAAAATTATCTATGAGGATATGCATACGGTATTGGAGCAATGGCAGCCGCAGGTGGTAGGGATGGAGAAGCTCTTCTTTTACCGCATGGGTAACTTGATTAGCGTGGCACAGGCTCGCGGCGTGATTCTGCTAACTCTTTCTCAACATCAAATTTTGCCAGAAGAATTTTCACCGCCGCAAATTAAACAATCGCTTACAGGTTATGGCAATGCCGATAAGTCTGATGTCCATACCGCCGTGATGCGCGAACTCGATTTAACATCTCCCATAAAACCAGATGATGCTAGTGATGCTCTGGCGATCGCGCTTACGTGCTGGATGTTTAATCCTGGACGGCAGAATGTTAGTGTCGAGCAGTGATTTTGTCATACGATTGACTCTACTTAGATCGAGTTGCGGTTGCTCCGCTTACTTTTTGGCTTTTGGGGCTTATTCATGGTTTGTTACCAGTCTATTCAGTGCTATTGGAAGAGGCTACAAGTCGGCACTGGTTCCGCTGAGTGAGGAGGCATAAAGTCTTGATATTGCTATATTAGAGTCAATAGTCTGCCAACCCTGGACTTCAAAATGGTTAGTTCACAACTTTGTCCGAGTTCATTTCACAACCAAAGTTATACCGGCAGTGAAACTCGGGATTTTGGAAGTCGGGTTGTCATGGATGGAACTATTCTCAATTCGTTATGTCTTCTAATCCATATCGGGCAAAGCATTCAGCCTTACCTATCCAACGGAACCAGTACCGCGATCGCCTTGGTAGGTGAAACGAATTCTAAGTTTTCCTCGAAAATTTTCTATACTGATTTTCATTTTTGGGCGATACCAATTTGATACCAATTTGCTCACCCAAACAACCCTTAACAGCCTATTTTTGTTGGCTTATTGACAGCAAAAATGACCTTCAAGAGTTCTTTGGAACTCCCAAAAGCCTTACCAGATAACGGTTCCCCAACCGATGGGCGCTGAGGGACTCGAACCCCCGACATTCTCGGTGTAAACGAGACGCTCTACCAACTGAGCTAAGCGCCCTAAATTATTGACTTTTAACATCATAGCAGATTTCTATTACTTTAAGCTACAACTCAAGATAAAATTCTTGTGCTTTTATTATCCTTGTGGAGCAGAACCCTTTTTGTCTCGCTTTAGATTGCTACCCATTTCGAGGGCAGGAAATCACTGCTTTGCTCAATACCATTTATTAATAATGCTTGGTAATACACGCATTAGGTGACGTAAAAATTATCCTCGTATATCAAGGGTTTTAGGCAGTCCTCAAGCTAAGATGCTTAGGATCTTTGGCGTATTTACGTCTTTTCAGCCTCTACGTCACATAAGCCGTAATACTCCGTAATACTTAAGTCTGAAAATGATGACAAATCACCTATGGTAATAATTATTAATAAGTATTAAGCTATCATTTATTAATAATATCTAAAGTTTGGGAACTGCTACATGAATAGCCGTGTTGGTGTTTTGCTATTAAATTTAGGAGGGCCAGATAAGCTAGAGGACGTTTACATGTTTCTCTACAATCTGTTTTCCGATCCAGATTTAATTCGCCTCCCTCTAAAATTTCTGCAAAAACCGATCGCTACACTGATTGCCGCCACACGCGCTCCCATATCCCAACAGAACTATGCTCTCATTGGTGGCAAATCGCCCCTACGCGAGATTACAGAGGCACAGGCAGATGCGATCGCCCTGGCGCTGCAGCATCGCGGCCAACCCGCTAAAGTCTATGTGGGTATGCGCTACTGGAATCCCTACACAGAGGAAGCTTTAGCCCAAATTAAGCAAGATAATATTACTAAGCTCATAGTTTTGCCACTCTATCCCCAATTTTCGATCAGTACCAGCGGCTCCAGTTTCAAGCTGATTGATGCCCTCTGGCAAAATGACCCACAACTCCAGCAAATTGAGCGGTTCACGATTAACTCCTGGTATGACCGTCCCGGCTATATCAAAGCTATGAGTGAGGTGATTGAAGCGAAAATGCACGCCTTTGCGGAGCCGGATAAGGTACATATATTTTTCAGCGCCCATGGCGTACCAAAAAAGTACGTGACGGAATATGGCGACCCCTATCAAATCGAAATTGAAAATTGTGTCGACTTGATCATGCGATCGCTGCGTCAACATTACAGCCGATTTAACGCCCATACACTGGCATACCAAAGCCGAGTTGGCCCCGTGGAGTGGTTGCAACCATACACCGAAGAAGCGATCGGCCAGTTGGCAAAACGCGGGGTCAATGACTTACTTGTCATTCCCATTAGCTTTATCTCTGAGCATATTGAAACTCTGCAAGAAATTGATATGGAGTATCGCGAAGTAGCCGAAGCGGCGGGTATTCATCACTTTGAACGCGTACCAGCACTGAACGTACATCCCACATTTATTGATGACCTGGCAGATATGGTTTTGGAGTCGTTAGGTAGTGTGGAATCGGCAGCAGTAGCGGTGTAAATTGTTTGATTGAGTGCATGGGAACAAATGTTTGCGGAACTGCGACTTAATTACCAGCACATGTAGTTTTTCTCTGTGAACCTAGCAATCACAGTGGGCAGGTAATCAACCCTGCCTTTTTAATGGCTACTTGTATATGAAATGCTTTTAGCCTTATGGGCAGACCTGTGTGTCTGCGCTGATAGGGAAACTGCGATATGCTAATCAAGACATTTTGGTGGGGATAATCATGAACGGAATCATTAAGCCTGCTACACAAAATATTTCCAGAGCCGCAAAGATTGCAATTTTGCCTTTATTACTTTGCCTGGGTAGCGTCAGTCCATCCATAGCACTAGCCCAAGAGGCTCGTCCGGCTAGAACCCTGGTGGTAACTGGACAGGGCGATCGCACCGTGCAAACGACTAAGGCAAGAATACAGCTTGGTATTGAAGTGGAAGCCAAAACCGCTCAAGAAGTGCAGGTGGAAATTGCTAGTAAGACTAATGCTTTAGTGAGCAAACTTCAGGAGCTAAATGTGGAAAAATTACAAACTACTAATATCACGCTCAATCCCAAGTACGTTTACGAAAATAATCGCCCGCCTCGCCAGGTTGGTTTTACAGGTCAATCCAGCGTTAGCTTTGTCACTTCCTTAGATAAGGCGGGCACCACCCTTGATGCTGCCGTAGCATCTGGGGCAAATCGCGTCGATCAAATTAGCTTTATTGCGCCCGAAGAAGCGTTGCGCTCTGCGCGTAATGCCTCACTGCAAGATGCCGTCAAAGATGCGCAAACCCAAGCCGATGCAGTACTAAGCGTGTTAAACCTCAAGGTTCAGTCTGTCCGCACGATCCAGGTGAATAATACTTCAGCCATTCAACCTGTCTTCACCAATCAAGCTTCCTTTAAAGTCGATGCGGCTCCTCCTACGCCAGTGATTGGTGGTGAGCAAAGGGTACAGACCTCAGTAGTGATGGAATTTAATTATTAGCAGTTTTTGACCGATCACGATTGCCGCGATGGCAAGTACAACTGCAAAGTTTGGGTATCATATAGCGTACTAACCTAGCTCTTGGATTACGCCTGATGAACTTCAGAGCGATACTGCTCAAACTTATTCTATTCGCTACACTGCTGAGCATATTGGTGGGAGGAATTGCTTTCAAACAATTTGGGCAATTGCAACAGGTTAGCGATCTAATCCAGAACTCGGGTTATATAGGATATCTTATTTTTATCATTGCCTATGCGATCGCTACGCTTTTAGTACTACCTTCTACGGCATTTAATCTTCTAGGAGGTGCTATTTTTGGGGGGGCAGTAGGCTTATTTTTAACCTCTACAGCAGCGCTAATTTCAGCGATCGCCGCTTTTGGATTGGCAAGATGGCTAGGGAAAGACTATGTTGAGCGGTTTATTCCCAAAGATTTAGATAAGCTGAATCAACAGTTAAGGTTAGGTGGGCTGTCCTATACTTTTGCCTCAAGGCTATTACCTTTAATTCCCTATGGTGTGGTTAGTTTTGCTGCTGGCTTGAGTCAGATTCGCTATCAAGACTATATACTGGGCACATTGCTAGGTACGCCTCTAGGCTTGGCTCCATTTGTATGGCTAGGAAGTTCGGGCGTGCGGGCATTATCGAGCCACGATCTTCTCCCATTAATCATATCTAGCACAATTATAGCTATTCTGATTGCGATCGCTACTTGGTATCAACAGCACCAAACTGATGCTAGTAATGCAAGCGATGTGAGCGATCTCAATTTATAACCACTGAATGAAGAAAAGTGATTTTATGCAGACCCCTATCACAGACAATTCTGAGCCTCTTTCATCCTCTATGTCCATGCCAATAGGATCGAGAAACTGGAAACTGATTGGGGGTAGCCTAGGGATTTTTGCGATCGCCCTCGCTTTTAGATTGTGGCATTTAGACAGTATTCCTTTCCCAGTATTCGATGAAGTTTATTTTCCTAAATATGCTGAGGGTTTTCTCAATGGCAACCCTGAATGGGAAGGGCATCCACCCCTGAGTAAGTACATACTTATGCTGGGTATTCTAGCATTTGGCCATAATGAGATTGGCTATCGCATTGCTAGCGCTATATTTGGGTCTTTAATTCCAGTGCTTGCGATCGGGGTCGTTTATCGCATCACTCAACAGTGGGGATTGGCCTTACTATCAGGTTTTTTTGTATTAGCCGACGGCCTATTCTTAGTTGAGTCTCGCTTCGGTCTAATTAACGTATTTTTAGTCGCATTTGGATTTGCCGCACAGATATTCCTACTTTCAGGACTAGAACGGCAAGGGATTGGTAGAACAGTGATGCTAAGTCTAGCAGGAATAATGTTAGGTGCAAGTGCATCGGTAAAATGGAATGGCTTGGGATTCACACTCATGTTTTTTCTGTTGGGAATTATGGTGTGGGCGATCGCGCTTTTATTTCCGCAAAAGCTTAAAGATTTGGGCGTTCTGGCAGAAATTACCAAACTACGATGGTGGCATTATCTGCTTTGCTTTGTATTCATGCCGATCACTATGTATGTAGTGCAATGGATACCCCTCCTAATGATGAACTCCGGCGGCATTCCACACCAGGAAGGATGGGGAGCGATCGCTTCCTTTGGGCAATCATTTGTAGCAGTACATAAGCACATTATTTGGTGGCACAACTCTGCTGAAGTGGTACAAGGCGACGCACTCACTCCTGTACATCCTTACTGTTCTAGTTGGGCATCATGGGCTGTTATGGCTCGGCCAATAGACTATTTCTTTAATACCAATGGGGATAAATGGATAGATATTCATGCTCTGGGAAATCCCATCTTGTGGTGGTTCTCTACGGCATCGATTATCGGTTTATCTGTATGGGGACTCTGGCGATTTCAGGTAATAACGGCCTACATGTTGTTGGGTTATGCCGCCAACTATCTACCCTGGCTAATTACAAAGCGCTGCTTGTTTATTTATCACTATATGAGTGCTGCCTTATTCAGTTTTATCGGTTTGGCATTCCTTACCTATCTGCTTTTACAACAACCAAAATGGCGATACCTGGGAATCGCAGTTATAGTATCTGTTGTTATTTGCCAGATTTTCTTCATGCCGATCTGGATAGGACTTCCCATCACTTCTCAAGAGTTTTATCAACGCATGTGGTTTATGCCTAACAAAGTGCCTGGATTTAACTGGATCTGAGCATCAATGCGAGTACGATCCAGTTCTCGTTTTAAGCTCCAGCATTCTCTAAACATTTTGAAGATTACTCTGAGGCTCGCGCCAGTCTGCGTACCAAACTGACGAGGGAAATGTCTAACCGGAATTTCCAAGATGCTAAACCCACGCATGTGAAATTTAAGTAAAAACTCTGCACTAAAGAGAGCACCATTAGACTCGATTGGTCTGATTGCTCTATAGATATCCCTGGGGAAGAGTTTGAAGGCACAGTCCATATCTTTGGCTTTCAAGTCAAATATCTGCTGAATGAAGATGTGATACATCCAGGCATTGAGCGATCGCACTATGGGGTCGGCTCGTTTTTCTCGATAACCAATAATGGCGTTAAATTCTTTTATATGCGGTAAAAAGCGATCTAAGTCAGATATATCAAACTGTCCATCGCTATCCATTAAAAAAATATAGTCCAGGGATGCTCGTTCAAATCCACTCCGCAGTGCGGAACCGTAGCCGAGATTTTGAGGATGGTTAATCAAGCGAATCCTGGAGTTTTGGCTTGCCAGTTCTTCAACAAGTCGATCCGTGCCGTCGGTAGACCCATCGTTCACAATGATGATTTCATAATCTATGCCGTGTTCTGCCAAATAAAGTGCAGAGGAGCTAATCGTGCGCTCGATATTCTCTACCTCGTTGTAGGCGGGTAAAACAACTGATATGGAGAGATTTTTCTGCATGGATTTTAAACAGCCTTAACTGGATTAAGAGTTAGAGAAGCGACAGATCTAGAATTTTATACCTCCTGCAACTGAGCCGGCGATCGCATATCTGATCGCAAAGTGTAACCGATTAGTGCCAGAAACATCGCCAAATTAGATATGGCAATGATCGCGATTAAGGCTTGTTTCCATTCATTAGGAATGGCATTCATTAACTCCTCGTGATTGTATGTAACGAAAGCATAGCCAACATTTAGGCTGCTTGTGATTGTGAAACCCCAGTAAATAGATCGGATGCTCGGTATAAATGCTGCTGCAATTGCCAGAAATGCGATCGCAGGTAAGATATAACGCTCGTGCATTCGGGTGGGTAGCATAAACATACCTAGCAAAATAATCGCTCCAGCTAAGAAGAAAGCCGAGCTTTGACGATTTTTGTACAGAAAAACTCCTATCCACGCTAAGAGTGTACCCAACAAGCACAAACCAATTAACCTGTAGCTTAAACCAAATATTTCTGAGTCATCTGGCTGCCAATTTACTACCCCCCAGATATTAAAAGCATTCACTGAAGCATAGGGATAGGTGGCAGCAGTTGCCATCATGCGCTGGTACAAAAATTGGAATGGACTAATTAAAGCAGTCCAAATCGTAGCAAAATCTCGTTGCTGCCAGTAGAAGGGTAAAACCATGCTCCAAATCATCCCTAAGCTAGCGGTAACAGAGACAACCCACTTCCACCAAGCCTGTTTAAACCACTGTGAGAAGAAAAACAAAGGAGCGAGGAACAAACCTTGGGGCTTAACGATTAAACTTATGGCACCAATTAGCCCCGCTGCAATAAAACGCTCTTGCTGTAACAGAAACGCTACAAGTAACATCATGAAGATCAACATGCTGTCAACCTGTCCCCAAACCGCAGAGACAAAGATGATTAAGGGATTGAAGGCATAGGACAAACTGGCTGCATATGCAGAAGTTAACGGAATCCGAGGTTTAAGAATCTGCCAAATCAAGATGGCTCCACCCATGTCTGCCAGAATTGGCACTAGTTTAATCGAGGCAATTAAAAGAGTCCCATCAGTATGCTGCAAACCTGGGTCGAATAGCTGGTAAACCTTGCCAGTTAGCCAAAGTACGTACATGTATCCTGGTGGATAGTCACTCCACATCGAACTGTAGAAATTGCCGATCCCGTACTGTACTAGTCCAGTTGTCCATCCCCTAAAGGAATTCATGTCGATCCAGAAGGCATAGGGGAATAGGAGAAATGCAAGACGGATGAGCAGGGCGATCGCCAATCCCCCATAAAAAAAGTAGTGCTTCTTGCCTGTTGTTCCTATATTCACTAGGATTTACTACCTTGGCTTAAATTAAAGTTGCATATTTGGGTACAATCTCCCAGAGCCTTGTGACTACCGAGGAAAAAAGTGCAGATCCACAAATCTAAACCCATTTATATCCTGGGTGCTGGCCCAGCGGGTCTTGCTACAGCATACACGCTTGCTAAACTGAATTACCCCGTCGTTGTTGTCGATCGCGATAGTCAAGTTGGTGGACTGGCCAAAAGTATTAATTACCAGGGGTTTATTCTTGATTACGGGCCTCATCGGTTTTACACAAAGCTGGCACCAGTTCTCGACTTATGGAATGAAGTACTAGGTGAAGAACAAGTAACGGTGAATCGGCTGACTCGTATTTACTATGGCCGTAAGTACTTTGGCTATCCACTGCGTGCAAAGGAAATATTAAAAACCCTGGGCTTATTTGAAAGCCTGCATATTATTACCTCGTATATTCGCAGTCAATTATTCCCAATTCACAACCCCAAAAACTTTGCAGAATGGGTAACTGCTAAATTTGGCAAACGCTTATTTGCCATTTTTTTTGAAGCTTATACCGAAAAACTTTGGGGCGCTCCCTGTTCAGAGATTAGTGCAGACTGGGCAGCCCAACGCATTAAAGGTTTATCTCTGGCTAAGGCGATTCGGCAAGCTGTCTTTGGTAATAATGGCAAAGTCAAATCTCTGATTGAGCAATTTCAGTTTCCTCGGTTGGGTTCGGGTCAGCTATATGAAAAAATCAACGCCTATCTACAGCAGCACAACTATCCAGTACTTCTGAATACTGAGGTAATTAAGCTACATAGTAGTGCCGCAAAGATTACCCAAGTTACTTTAAGAAATCGCCAGACAGGGGAAGAAACAATCGTTGATTGTGGTGGCGTGATTTCCTCAATTCCCATAACTCATCTGGTCAAACAAATGAGTCCGTCTGCCCCTCCCAAAGCGATCGCAGCGGCAGAGAGCCTGAAATTTCGCAATACGGTTCTTGTTTATCTGATCGTTGAGGCCACACGGCTTTTCCCTGATAACTGGCTTTATATTAATGAACCCACCGTGCAGATGGGGCGGGTGACTAATTTCGCGAACTGGTCGCCGAGTATGCTAGCCAACCCAAATCAAACTCCACTTTGCTGTGAATATTGGTGCAATTTCGATGATTCGACATGGACGAGATCGGAAGAAGAACTGCTGAGACAAGCTGAGCAGGAACTAAAAAAGATCGAATTATTACATGGTGAGAAAGTTACGGGAGGATTTGTGGTCAAGCTGTCGCGCACTTACCCTGTCTACGCTGGCAACTATGTCGAAGCATTAGCTGATATTCGGTCATATCTCCAGCAATTTCAAAATCTGCAACTGGTTGGTCGCTACGGTTCTTTCAAATACAACAATCAAGATCACAGTTTGTTGATGGGAATTCTGGCGGCTGAGAATGTTGTAACACCTTGTAAGTATGACCTTTGGGCAATCAACTCTGATGGTGAATATGTTGAGGAGGCAGACGTAAACTCAGAGACAACTTCTGCGAAATTATCCAGGCGATCGCGACGGCGGGAAATTGGTTTGCTCGTGCAGCAATTCGTTGGCTACTTATTGACGGGAGGCTTTGCCACTGTTGTTGATTTTTTTGTATTCACAACCCTGACTAAGTTTGGCGTGTGGTACGTTACTGCCTTGTACATCAGCTACTTGCTGGGATTGACTACAAATTTTTGGTTGACAAGCCGCCTGGTGTTTAGGGTTTATTGGCAGAATAGGTTATTGCAATACATAATTTTTGCTGTGGTTGCCTCGATTGGCTTAGTTGCGAACTTAAGCTTGTTACAATTTTTTATCAATATTTTAGGCTGGCATGCTCCAGTGGCACGTCTGGTCAGCGCTGCTTGCGTGGCGATTCTCAGTTTTGCTGGGCACAAATTATATTCTTTTGCCAAGCATATGGGGAATCAAATAGATAATGCTTAGAAGGTTTCTTTGGATGCAGGACCACTAGGTCTAATCACAAATCCAAAGCTGTCTCCTGAAAGTATGACTTGTGCCCAGTGGCTCCAAACTCACATCATATCAGGGAGTCGTACTATCATTCCAGAGATTGCTGACTATGAGGTTCGCCGTGAGTTATTGCGAGCAAATAAGACAAAAGGTAGTGCTCGTCTAGATGCTTTAGCCAAGTTGGTTGAGTATTTGCCGATTAGAACGGTTGCGATGCGTCAAGCTGCACAACTTTGGGCACAAGCTCGCCAGCAAGGACGACCGACAGCAGGTGACAAAACAATTGATGGTGATATGATTTTGGTAGCTCAAGCCATGACTCTTGGAGTTCCAGAAGTTGTTATTGCAACAACGAATGTGGGGCATCTGTCGAGATTTATCGCTGTGGAGTTGTGGCAAAATGTAGCTCCAAGCTGATGAATGCTATGGAGGACAAATTATAGAATTGCGAATAGAAGATTGGACAAAGGCAGAGAATAAATGAAATGTCCCATGTGCGATCGCGATCGCATTCATAAACTTGGCAAAACCTTTAAAGGCAACCTGCGTTACAAATGCCTTGCCTGCCATGCAGTTTTTACCGATCGCTCAGCAGTAGATCGCTATCCATTACAGGTTAATTTTCTGCATTATCGCGATCGCGGCGATCGCCCAAAAAACAGAAATAAAGCGATATCTGCAAATGCTCCAGAGCTAAATCGCTCACAACTTTTACGCCAATTTATTACTCCTTTTAAGTTCTCAACTGAAAAGCCAGTAGTTGTTGAAATCATTATTATTTTTCTACTGTGGCTTGCCAGTGTGGTAATTTCTAGACCGATATTCAATCGCCCTTTAGAAGTGCATCACGAATGGCTCACTGCCCACTCTCTTGTTAGCATGAGAGCTTTTGACCAGTGGGGATTTTGGAAATTGCTGGGAGCTTCGGTGCTAACACCAAAGAGTTATGAATATATCAACTCAGATATAACTGCTTTCAATAGGAACGATGGTGTTTATCTAAGTTATCCCAGCTTTTGGCTGGTTTTACCCTATCTCGCGATCAAGCTTCTGGAGTCTCTTCACCTAGGGATAGATATTAGTATCAGCAGTTTGCAAACCTATCACTTAGTTGTTAATCGATTAATTTGTGGCATTGTAATTTATTATCTTTACCAGGAAATAATTAATATTCTGGCTAAGCCCACGATCGCTCCATACATCAAGAGATTGATTGCTTTGATTGGGCTAGTTGGCTGGATGTTTGCCCCCCCAGTTTTATACTGGACGCAAAATGTTTACCTTACAGATCAAGCTGTTTTACTACCTGTCTATGCTTTGTTTTTAGTTGCGCTCAAATGTAAATTTGACTTCGATCGCTTATCTAGACTTGGTAAATTTTCTCTCTTGGGTCTATCTCTATATGCTACAAGTTGTGATTGGTATGGCTGGGTTAGTGTTGCAATTTTAGCGGTAATTTGTTTAGCCAGAAACCTATTTTCTTTAACTCAAAGACATATTAGCAAGATCTCTGCTAGCTTGTTTATAGTCAATTATTTCAACTCCATTAAGTATTTACTATTTGGCACGCTCGCAACTTCATTTATCTTTCTAGCCCAACTTATTTACTATAAAGATGGATTCACTCAAATTGCTAGTATATTTTTGCGCAGAGTCGGCACAGTCGATGATGGAGGAAAGCAGCTAAATGCTGAGGATATGGTGCGCGGTATACTGGCGCATTGGACAAGTTATTTGCCACAGAGAATAGAACCAATTTTTGCCGACCTCATTGACAAATCAAAAAGTCTCAATGTAATGGATGTCTTTTTGGTTGCGATCGCGGCAATCTTACTAATATTCGCTCTGTACTATTTGTACAAACAAAATCACGATAAACCAATTGTCATCTATACATATGTCTTGATTTTCCTTGTGCCTTTATTGCAAATATATTTGCTCCGACAGCATTCATACGTTCATGATTTCTCAGCTTTTAAGATGGGGTTGCCTATTGCGTTTAGCTTTATAGTTTTGCCAATAATTACTTTGAGTCACATCTTATCTATTCCCTCAGACACTCTTGGCTCAGGCTATCGTCAGTCAGTTACTACGTTCTCAGCATTTGTTGCATCACTTGGACTAGCGATTATTCTTAGCAGTGGAGATAGGTTGATAGGATTTGCATGGCAAGGCAGTAACTATAATCAGGAACTGGGAGTATTAGTCCAAAAGCATGTAGCTGAAAAAGATTTGCCAGTTTCAGAGGATTTATGGGTTGGTTCAATCCCACCTCAACCAGTCTGGTATACAAACAGGTTTATTTACGCGATCAACCAATTAAAAGAGCTAAAAACAAAAGTAGATCCAGAGATTTTAAAAAGTATGACCCTAGTGTTTTTAGCTTATGCAGATTCACCACTCGAATC
Organism: Rhizobium sp. Q54; assembly: GCA_943367755.1. GTDB lineage: Bacteria > Cyanobacteriota > Cyanobacteriia > Pseudanabaenales > Pseudanabaenaceae > PCC-6802. The sequence continues at coordinate 52,560 of CALRKB020000015.1, forward strand.
GCCTGCGAAATCAAGAGTTAACGCTTTCTGTCAAAGTCAGTGGGAAGTCCTGGGACAAAAATTATCCGATCGAGAGGTTGTTATATGTAGGAGCGAGGAATTGCGAAAACTGTTAGATTAGTTGGTATCTTTACCACTTCAAACTATCTAAAAAATAGGCTCGGCTTATCCAGCACTAGCTCTCCACATCACAAGTCCCCATATTTGCACTAGAGTACCTAAAATCAAGAAAAATACCCAAACTCTCTGAAGTATTTGTTTGTGATTTGATATCAGCATAATGAAGGCAAAGGGTAACCAATCTAAGGTATACCGCATTCCAAATTGAGAGGTTCCATCCCAAAAATAACAGAGATAGAAACCCATCATGGCAAGGATGGCTCCAAATGAGGCTAGAACGTTGATGTTGCGAAATCGTGACCAAGGTAGTAGTAACAGCGCAGGGGTGGCTATCCACATACTTAGTCCATAAACACTAGGTCTCCACCAAGGGAACGATGGTATTTGTTCTGGGGGTCTCAGAAAATAGATATTTAAATTTGTCCAAAAATATTTGGGACTTACTATTTGAAACGAGGATAAAGCTTCTGGAGGTATTCCTTCTAGAATAAATGGTACGTAGCCTGACTCTAAAGGATCGTCAAATCGGAGAGTGTTGTAAAGCGCAATCATTAAGCAGCATAATACTAAGCATATTGCGAAATTTATAATCCTTCTCCAAGGTAGCTGCCCCTTGTATAACATTAGAGCTATAAACGGCAGTGCTAGGATTGTTGTCTGGCGCGTCATAATTGCAAGCCCCAGTCCCAATCCGGTTAACCATCCTCTCTTGGCAGTCAAAATATCAATCAGTGCAATCAATATTCCTGTATTTGTGAGGATATGCATGAGCCCCCAGGTACTGCCATCGTTAGCGCTGTAGAAGAAGTGAGGAGTTCCAATCGCAAATAAAGCTGAGAAAAAGATGCACCAACCTCGACCTAGCCCTGTAAAAAAGCACATTAGCCACATTAGCCCTACGTTTAGCGAGCCAATTGCAGCACAGATAATTGTTTGATTTGTACTCAACCCCCAAATAGCGACCCAGGGTAAAAGCACTATGGCAGGTGCAGGTCCATAACCCATTGCTACCCCTTTCGGGATTTTGACGTATTCCATATGCCCCGGTAGTTCGCGAGGGGTAATCAACCCTTGTAGCCAAGCATTAGCTAAGTGGACGTGCCCGTTATATATAGTATTTTGCCCCCAAGACACACCTTGATAAATCAGCAAAGCAACTGCGATAACTGCTGAAATGATGAAAATGTCTTGAATCTGTAGTTGCCTGTTTGAGGTTTTTATTTTCTCTTTTACTTGAGCAGCAAAGGTTCGATTCAGTAATTTTCGGAATGAAGATATAGAGCTAGCTAGTCTCTGCTTGAAGTGAAAATTAGACAGAGATAATTTAAGCCCTGACAAATGAAAAATTCTAGGCTTAATGACGCGATCGCGACAAGAATTTAGAAAATTAATTTCAGGGGGACAATAATACTCACTTGATTCATTTACAAAAGTCTCATGGCAAGCTGTGCAGACATAGCGTCGGCTTTTTCCATATTTGCGAAGTTCATTATGTCCGCACAAAGGGCATATCATCACGGCTTTACCATCCCAGTTTTACTGCCCAGTAAACTCCCCAGGCATTCACAATTATGCTCAAAGCAATAAGCACCCAAGCTATAACTCTTGGCATTCTCAGCAAGCCGCTAACCATAGGAATAAAAAGAAAAGGTAAGTAGTCCAACATATAACGATAGCCAAACTGTACCCATCCCGTCGCCGTGTAAATATAGGCTGGTAGCGAAACCACAAATGCCGCTAATCCCGCCAAAATCTGGAGGGGTTCCATCCACTTAGTTACTAACAACCCAAATAGTGTGGGCGTGGTTAACCAAATATTCATGCCTTCAGGTTTAGGTCTCAAGAATGGGAAATTGGGTAAAAACTCAGGCATCTCGGTAAAGATTAGCTTGATATGTTTGGGAATATAAGCCGAATTAAAGAAACCATATTTTTCTATCTCCGGCGACTGTACAGAAGAGTACCAGTTTTGCAAAAGGTAGCCGGATTCCAGCGGTTTGCCAAACCTTGCCCAGTTAAACCAGGATTGGAACATGAATAGGGGAGTAAATCCTAAACAATAGTTCACAAACGATCTGAACCATCGTTCTGGGCGATGCCAAACTAGCCAGCCCACAAAGAAGATAGAGCCTAGAACCGTTGCTTGGCGGGACAAGAAAGCCAGTCCCATACAAAAGCCAATCAGCCAAAAGCGTTTTTTGCCAAAAAATTCCACCAGGGCTAAAAGTAAGCCTAGCTCTGCCACGACATGAGCGTAAAACCAAATTGTGCCCAGGATCGCGGCACTGTAGTGAACTGTGCCAAAGCCATAGAGCAAAGTTAACCCAACTTTAATCGCACCTTTTACTTGCATTCTGCCTAGCAGAACCCAAACTAGGGCAACATCGATCGCGCTGACTAACATGCAAACCCGAATTTGCTCGGTGGCAACTCCCCAGATTGCGACAAACGGCATCAAAAGAATTGATGGCAAAGGTGGATTGGGTAGATAGACCTTACCCTGCCAATTAATAAAGTCAACGTAATATTCTGGTAGGCCCCAAAGATCTAACCTTCCTGCGAGAAAACCCCGTGCCTGATAGACAAAATGCTTATACCAATCTGGATGAACTCGATGTGAAAAATAGTAAATGGCAAATACCAAAGCCACCCAGATCGAAGTTACAACGATCCCTGACCAATGGGTGGTAAATTTTGAACTTGAGTCATGGGTCAATTCCTTAACTGAGCGATCGCGAAAATGAATTAAATTAATCTCAGGTAAATGGCGATCCATATTAGTTGTTTAAGGACTTTCTCCTATGTATATCAGAGTCAAAGGGATTATTCTCAGTGCTTCCCTCTTGATTGGAGCCATAATTCTGATCGCAGGATATGGCTTCCTAGGTGATTTTGCTTATACTGTTTACCGTAGAAACGACTTTAGTTTGTTCTCATTATTATTAGGTATAGCTCTAGCAAGTATATGGGCGTTGCCTCAAAACCTGGGTGGGCTCTTAGCAGCGATCGCCACGTTAATAATTGCATTTATAAATTTAGGTTGGATACCGGGACTAATTGCCACTGTTGTATGTGCAGTTATATTTTGGCTGGGCTTACAAGATGCTGACTACAGTTTTGCAAATTACCCCAAAATAAGGTGGTGGGAATGGCTAGCAGTACTTATTAATGTTAGTCTATCTGTAGCTATGACACTAGCTTTCCTCCAAAAGATTTCTAGTGCTGGTAACTTTGCAGGCTTAGCTCTAGGCAGTTTGGCAGGCATGATTGTGGTTGTCGGGGCACAAATAAAGTCTGCTGAGCTGGCTGCCAAACAAGCTTTAACCCTCTCTGCTTGCATAGCTCTAACTGGATTTGTCGCAGGCTTTGCCTATGCAGCCTTTACCTATAAGTCTATTCTCTACACCCAAGCTGCATCAATACATCGCCTCTTAACAGTCTGCTTCAGCTAACTTGAGCTTTGAGCCACAAAGTTGAATTCTTGGCTAATTTATATAGCTCATGAGTTTTGTATGTGTAATTTTTTTACTTGTCATGGGTAGTATCTTTGATGGTAAAGTCTAGCCACTTCTTTCGGGCGATCGCATCAGATAAACACGGGAAACACCTATGTCAGAGCAAAATCAAAGAAAACTCAACCAGTTTTTTGCTAGCTTCATAGCCAAGCTGAGGAAATGGCTGATTAAGATAGGCAGCCCTTTCCGCATTAGTCGTCGCTTTGTTCGTAGTTTATTAAACCAGAGTAGTAAGAAAAGATCGGGTCAGCAGGGTTTTGTTTTACCTACTGTCGTAATGGTGACGACCGTTGTCACCTTGCTGGTGATCGTGATGGTGGCTAGATCGTCCGAACGGGCAAAAACTGCTGCCAATACAAGAGTTGAAGAAGCTTTTAGAAGTGCTTCTACCCCAGCCTTAGAAAGAGCCAGGGCAAAGATTAGCGAACTGATTAACGATCCCAGATTGCCTGGTGCCACTCCTACAGATAGCAACTTTAATAATGTTATTGATATCAACTCAGACAGCGGTAAGTATACCTTTGCTGATGAAATCAGACTACAGCTATATCAGACAGATCTAGTAACAGTAAGCGATCCTACTGGAATTAAAATTAACACTGGGCTGAGTGTTGAGAACAATAGAGAAACAGCAAGCACGGTTTGGAAGTTCCCAATTGATACGGATGGCAATGGTAAGTTCGATAGTTTCTCACTTTACAGTATACTTTTCCGCACACCTGTAAACGTTACACAATCATCCCCGACCAGAACTGTTAGCAAATTAGAAGCCCGCACGCGCCCGATGGATGAAAGTGCGCTCACTTCTATTTGTACCGCTGCAGTTTCCGCTGGAGCTAACGTCTCCGGTGGAGGCTGGATACCATCTGGCAACCTGCTGAAAAAAAGCTTTTTTGTCTATGCTGCCACAGTTCCCATTACTCAGGCCACTCCATCTACAACCCTTGCCAGCATTGTGCCAACAATCGCTGGTACGGTATATAACCCTAGCAATTTTGAGTTTTACACGGGAAATCAGTCTTTTAATGCGATCGAACTACAACAAGATAGATCGCGTACACCACTCAACAACAATGCGGTTTGGTTTGAGGGCGATATCGAGCTGGCTCGCACTCCTCCTTTCAAGCTAAATGGTAGAGTTTTTACCAACAGCAACCTGATGGTTGGTTCTTATAGTGGGTTTCCCATTGATTTCTATCAGGTTAGCGATCCAGAATCTTGTTACTACAAACAAGAGAACTCCAAGATCGTTGTTGGTGGCAACGTGGTTGAAGGGGATGCTCTGTCTCAAGACACTAGCTTAGAAGGTGCAAGATTTCATCTGTTCAAAGGTGCCGGAGCAGCGAATAATCCTCTAACTGTTACTCCTAGTGCAGTTATCACTATTGATAGTTCCAACAGTACTGCAAACAACGTAGGGAAAGATGTCGCCTTTAACGATAGTGCTTACAATATTCGGATTAATCGCTTAGTCAACCATGCCTTTACAAGATGGGGGGGGACTGCTCCCAGTATTACTCCTCCTCAAAGCTTCCCCATACCTGCCACTGGTACGCTCAACGATCCTCAAGAAGCTGTGCTGGCAGCAGAAGCTTATCTCAATAGCCAGGGTCTTACTCTTAGTACTGCTCCATCAGGTGGACTAGCTACAGCCAGTAATGCACAGACTCAAACTGCATACACTAAAGCCTATACCACTTACTTTAAAAAACGTCTCCGCAAAATTCCATTTAAAGAGATAAATTACGGTGGCGATGCTCTGGGAACCTATGCAACTAGCGCTCCATTTACTGTAACGAATATCACATTGCCCAGCGGTCTGGTGGATAAGAATTTAGAACCTCCAGAGATCTGGAGAATGCCATCCGATGACAATGCTGCTCCATATACTCCTTACAACGCCACCGCTGGCAGAAAACTTCCTAATATTAGCGTTACTCCTGGTCTCAAGGTTCGGTATAGCGGAACGGCGATGTCATTGCCAGCCACTCAGCCCGCAAAGCAAAAATCTGACGGTAAAGAGAACCTGGTCGGCGATCGCGTTCAAGTTGGAAATAACTTACCTGCCCTCTGGTTAAAGAATGGTGCATTTGTTGGTGGTCCTGATGAACCCAATTATGTAGCCAACACTGATGGCGATGTCCTCTGGGATGACTTTGCTTCGGGTGCCTCCGCCGCCGACAAGGCGCGTTATCGCACAACTCAAATCAGTACCCTAGTCGACCTTGGTGATGTTGGTCGTAGTGGCTCTTGGGAAAGAGATGCCGCTGACGATCCTAGCGCTGACAGTGGCGCCGCAAGTAACTCTTCTAGAACTCTCTTCCCAACCACAGGCGGTCTGCGCGTCATCACTGGCGCTGGCATCTATGAGCGTAAGAACTCCTTCCTCCCCGCACCTCCTCGGCTTACTGATACCACGAACTCCGTTATTGATGTAATGGAAAATGCCAGAACAAGTGCAACCGGCGGTGTTACTGAATCGGTATTCCCCGTAGTTTGGTCCGACCTAATGCCCATGTCTCCAGGTGCATTACTACCCGATGGTACAACTGCACCTACAGCGGCAGATACAACAACAACATTCCCACCAGCTACCCCTACGCTAGATCCCAATACCCCTAGATATAGCAAGGGTGACTTGCGCATGAGAGCTACGGCGCTGTATCACTACAAGACCAGCACCTACGATCCCCAGTCTCCAACTGTCTATCAAACTCCGATCGCCTGTGTAAGTAGCTACTACGATCCGACTAACTCAGCTACTGCCAAAAACTTCAACGCATTACCTTTTAATAATGCCGTTGGTGGAAAATCCAACAATGGTGTTGTCTATCCCCCCCCTCCACTCATTTCAACGCTGGGAGTTGGGTCTGGTGACGCTGACAAACTAAATCCCAGCAATGCTGCCTTCATTGGCACTGAGCCTGCCTCTGGCACTTGGACTGTAAAAGACCAGCTCTTTTACCAAGCCAATCTGGTATTTCCGAATGGAAGATTTGTTAATGCGCCTCTGCGAACTGCGCTTACCAACTTAGCTAATAGCGTAAATTTATCTCTCGCCGATCAATCGGCAATTCATTCAGCACTTTGCGCCCTGCAAATTCTCTCTTCTTCACCTCCTACTCCCACAACCACGCCAATCAGTGGGGTCAATGTGCCGCATGGTGCCATTAAAGAAGCATCATTCCTGGATGCTAGAGAAGCAAAATCGATAACGAGAAGCGAAACAGCCCTAGTCAACGACATCAACTACGACCTGGAAATCGAACAGCGTCAGCCACTGGAAATTCGCGCCACCGACCTGGATATGAACTTGCTTAGAGGCGCAACCGTCCAAGGTTCTGTTAACGATACAGCCACAGGAGTTGCCACAGAGTATCTGCTCCCTTACAGCGGTCTTGTTTATGCTAGTCGCGATGATGCACTCAGAGATCTCAGCGATACCTCAACTACCCTCGATCAAAGGGAATTGCTCAGTCCCACCGACTTCAGGCTCGATCCTACCCGCCGACCTAATGCGATTCGCTTGATGAATGGGCAAAGACTATGGCGTGGCACAGGTACAACTCAGCCAAACTACACCAGTGCAACTGCTGGTGAAAAAGGGTTAGTTCTCGCGACAAATCTGCCCGTATATATAAAGGGCAATTTCAATTTACATACACAAGAGGAATTCAACAATACTCTAGCTGCGGATTGGGCTAACTTCTACACTCGTAATACCGCTGCTGCCGATCGCGGCCTCAATAGAAACTTTGCTTGCCGTCCCCAGTCGTCATCTAATTGCAGTACAGGTGATGAGTGGCGATCTGCGACCATTCTCTCTGATGCCTCGACAATCGTTTCAGGTGCCTCTGTTGATGGCTTCCGCAATCTGGGTGATTTCGATCTAAGGAATAATGCCATCACGGGCATCGATACCTCTACCAATCCTGCCAAGTTGAGCACCTATAGTCTGGCGCGCAAAAACAATGGCTTCTACAACAACAACTATGTCACCAGCGCCAACTGGTTGGGAGCTGGTGGTACTTATCCTGAAACCAATCGCAATACCTACCTTGCCAACGGTGTCACGCCAGTGCAAAGGCGTTTGTCTTTCCCTGAGTACGGTATGGAGATGTGCAAAAAGCTACCACTCTTTGCCTGTCAACCTTCAGATTGGGTAAAATCCGAGGCTGGTACTACATCCTACAACAATGCTAATAATGCCTCTGGCACTCCTACAACGCCAGGCATCGACACCCCAGGTACTCCGCGTTACATTGACCCCGCTAACCGCCGCTATGCCCGTCGGTTCTCCTTCTTGCGCTATGACGACATCTATGGTGATGGCAATGAATCGCTAGTCATGGTTAGAAACTGCGCGGCTACTACTGGAACCTATTCGCAGGATTCTTCAGACGTTTTTCAGGCTTCTCCCGCCCAGGATGACATAGCCATCTGGCCGATGCCTATCGGTGTCACCAATGGCAAAGACAAAAATGGCTTTACCTATCCCCAAGTGATGGGTGGCATTACAGCCGACAGTAGTAGGCCATTTGCCAGTACCAGGCTGCAAACCTATGGTGATGTTGGTTGTCCGCCCAATGTAGCCGTCGCGAAACCAACGGTCGAAATTAATCAGGCCGGTACGAATACCGGCGATCGCACTGCACTTGAAGGCAGAGTGCGCAATCAGCCTAGTGAGTTGCTTGGTCCTTTACCAAAACCTGTCTTCTCTGGTGCAGGAATTAATGTTACGACTGCAGCCGACAATTCAACAACAGACACATCAATTTACAGGACATTTAACTTTAGAGTCACAGTCAACAACCTCAGCCTTGCTACTGGCCCTGTCACTGTTGATATTGCTACTGCACCAGGAACTGCTGCACCTGCTGTACTAGGCACCTGGAGTGATACTACTGCATTCCCAACAACTTTCTGTCCTCCAACTTTAAAGACAGTATCTGGTACGGCTCCCTGCAATGTTGCAGCTAACAGTCAACCTTCTGAGAATGCTGGTGGTACGGTTCTAACTACTAATCCCAATGGAGTTGACTATCTCTCAACGGTCTTCCTGCGGGGTGTAACTAGTACTAGTGATACCTTAGCCACAGCTACTAAGCCTGATAACACAACCTTTACCCCTACGGCAGGCACCTTTACTCCTGTTAAGAGGATAACCTTTGACCCAACGGTACCAGCCCGCAACCTTGCTGAGGTTACTGTCTTGGTGGTACGCGACAGTGCCAATGAGTTGAATCTAGAAAACTTCCAAATTAGTCTAAGTAGTCTCAGTTCCAACGCTGTTTTTGTAACAGGTCGCGATGTTAGGAACGGTTTTATTCAGCAAACGATTTCAAATCCTAGTGCCACTAGTGATACAACGAATAATGTTTCTATCTGCCCATTCACCTCTCCAACCCCAACTCCATGGGTTCTTGGCACTCCAGTCACAGCAAATACTGATGATGGAGTCACAACCACAACACCTCGGACTCGAACTGCTTATATCAACGGTTGTATAACACCCACACCTGCACCCACACCCACACCTAAACCAGCTACACCTACACCTGCACCCACACCCACACCCACACCCAAACCCACACCCACACCCAAACCCGTGGGGATGTTACAACCGCCAACGATCGCCTCGGTTCCTGCATCTCGCGCACCTATGGCCGCTATGCTACCCACAATCAGCAATAACTTGATTGCTCCCGTTGCTGCCGCCTATCCCTCCAACCAGGCTCCAAGTAGCACTGCGACCACTACCCAATACCCACAGTTTACTCAACAAGCAGGCGACAATAAAACTAACGATGCCCCTCCGTTCTGTCTGCCCAATTCACCTGCGGTTTTAACAAATCCACGTATACCTCTAATCAATGCTGGCATGGGAACGGGAACAAACAACCCTCTCCCTTTGGTTAGTCCACCGCCGGAAATAGCCACTTGCACAACATTTCCTCCAGTGGGACTTGAGGGTGGGGGCGCACCGCCTACGGGTACTGCCGCCTTGACCAAATCCGATAACACATTAGCAGCAGGCTTCATGCCCATGCTACCTGGTATGAGTAGCACTGGTCCCAGCGCACAGAATGGCACGCTCTGGTTTAGGACTAGCAACGCTAATGCTGACTCGATAGGTCAATCTTGGAGTACCAGATATAACAACGGAAGTATCCCTTGGATTGCCAGTAACTACAGTTTCGGTGGTACAAGCACAACCTCCGCATCACCGCTAAGTCCCAATCGCCTGGTAGTGCCCAATACCTTTTGTCTCAGCACCAATGCCGCTGATGGCGGAACGGCCTCAAGTCCCGCAGCCGTTGACTGCGGTCGATATGTCAATGCAGCAAGTCCGACCAGCACAGCCGCCCAATCTGGTGTGACCAACCTCAATCTACCAATTAACGCCAATCTTGAATCAGCTTCTAACTATGCGTTCTGCGGTTTCAATGGCACTGCCAGACGCTACCAAATCGATGCTGGTTTAATGAGGAATGGAACTGATTGCCCCGCTGGCACGCAGGCGATCGTCAATGATGTTTACACCAAACTTGCTGCTCTTAATCTCAATAGAGGTACCTTACCTGCACCTGTATCTCCAACCATGTCCATACCTTCTAATACAATCGCGCTCACAGCTGATCGCGCCGTCAACGTTTTTGACGCTACGGCTGGCATTCCCGCTAACACAACTCTGCGACTAACCGCTGGTGCAGGCGGTACTCCTGAAGGTAATCCTATATTTGTCTTCCGCCTGGGCAACAATCCAACTCTTGATGGGTTGCGCGTGATTCTCAAAAATGTCAGCCCTAACAATATCTTCTGGGTTGTTCCTCCTAATACAACTGCTCCTGGCGCAAAGCTAACCATTCAATCGGCAACTGATGATACTCCTCCTACTCCTCCTACTCCTACTATCCCTCCTATTCGTAGAGATAGCCTGATTGTCGGTAACTTCATTACCAGTATGTCTGGCGTAACTAAGGGGACTAGCGGTAACTCCACCGTCTTAGAAATTAGAGATAGCTATAATACTTGCGAACAGCCTGCAACTGTTGCAGCTTCTGCTACGACACCAGGGACTGCCTTTACAGATGTCAATCCTGCTTTACCAGATCTCGCAGGCGGAGCCATTGACCGCTGCGTCGCCATTCGCGGTGCTCGCTTCCTTGGCTTTGAAGCCCTGCCCGATGCACCTGCTACTTCACCACCTCCAAAGTTCCGTTCTGCTGGCGCTGGTATTAACTGGGCAGGTGGCTCCATGGCAAATGCCTTAATTACGGCTGTAACGACAACCGATGAGCCTGTGGTGGTACCTGTCTTGCAAATTCATGCCCCTGAAACCACAACTGGTACAACAAGACTACCTCAGCCACTTCCTGGTGACGCGACAGGATTTATCAACGGTACAGGTGGTAAGTGGACAGAAGCAGCGACCGATACAACAGTTAATGCTTACTTCGTTACCGGAAATGTACCTTCTAGATCCTATGTCACCTACTCTACATCTCGCTTGCCAGGTCCTGTGGCCACGGAATCTACGGTAAGTACTGTCGTCACAACTTCCGCAGACTATCCCACTTCGGTAACCACTGGTGATACTGGCGGTGGATTGCACAACTTCGTTCGCTATCTAGAAAATTGGGCGAGTGTTGGCCCCGCTGCAACCCGCAATATATCTGAAATCGTTGGCGGCTTTATTCAGAATGCCAGAAGCATCTTTGCTACTGCACCCTTCTCCAGTACAGCCCCCTACAGAGATTTGGCAGATACCTATATTAGTGGTGACGCTCGCACTATCTACCTCGATCCACAGCGGGTTACCTCGCCCCTAAGCACCTATAGAAGGTACTATCAATCTGTGACTACACAGTCTATCCCACATTACGCTCCACCACAACGGGCTTGGGGTTATGATGTCGGGCTGTTAACGCAGTCACCAGACAGATTTGCGCAGTTGTTCTCTGTTCCACTGTCTACGCCCAATGAATTCTTTAGGGAAGTCGATCGCAGTGATACTTGGGTACAAAATCTACTCTGTGCCTTAGAACCACCTATAGCTTCAATTACTGACAACACCAGAAAAGGAGTGGCCCTCACCGAAAGCAGTTATACTAACTTCGCTATTACCGATCCCAAACAAAGACCTTTACAAGGCTCCGGCGCTTGCAGTACAGTTCCTACCTACCAATAGATGTGGTATAGATATGGAACTGGGTAAACCATTGTTAACACACAGTTAACCCATAATTTCAGTAGCTTATTATGACCGCACTAAATTACCGAAACCATCCAGGCTGGCTGATGAGAATATTATTTCTCCAGGGTTCTGCGCAGAAATCTGGCCAGTCAGGATTTACTTTGCTGGAGTCTCTGATCGCGATCGTGGTTGTGGCTATCCTGCTAGCATCAGTTGCCCCGATGCTAGCTTTGACCACCGCTGCACGCGTCCAAGCTCGACGGGTAGATCTAGCAACCCAAGCTGCCAGAACGTATATTGATGGAGTGCGATCGGGGGCAATTTATGCTCCCGATCAGAACAAAACCGCTAACTTTCTGTTGGGGGATTTTGGAGTTGCTGCACCAACGGCGCTACCAACCGATCCTGGTATCAGGATTGATACAGATGGCGACGGTAATTTTAACGGCCCCACGGATCTGTTTATACAGCCCATGCGTAGTGCTGTTGTCTGTCCGACTCCTCCCTGTGTTAATGACGAATCTAATGCCAGAAGACAGGGGTTTACGATGGCCGTGCGGGTTTATCGAGCTGATGCGTTCAACGATTCAGCCCCTCTAGGCACTTCTCCAGCAGGCTTAGTTTTCATAGGAACGCTTGGATCGAGAAGAAATCCCCTAGTTGTAGTCAAGTCTGATATTGTCTCTAGTTCCACCAGATTTAGTGATTTTACCGATCGCCTATAGCGCTATCATGCATTAGCCCTAAATAAAGATTTCTTCTTCCACCTAGAGAGTAGACAAACCTATCAATCAAGCACCCCACCAAGTTGTATGAAAAGCAAACTTCTTCAACGATTCTTCCGCAAGCAACCAAGGAAAAACAAACGATTTATGGGTTTCACACTCATAGAGCTTTTGGTGGCCATGTTGATAGCAACAATCATCGTCTCAACCCTACTTTCTTTTGTGACTGGGATACTGGAAACAAATAAAAGGGAAGAAGCAAAGGCCGCATCTCAAGATGAAATCCAATCAGCCTTAAACTATATCGTCAATGATTTACGCGAAGCAGTCTATATCTACGATGCTGATGGTTTAACAGCTATTGGAGGTCAGTTGCCTAGCGATACCAAGAGTACCCCAATTCTAGTCTTTTGGAAACGAAGTTTTTATGAATCTAAAGATAAAGTGAGAGATGTTAATGGTGTTCCAGACATCCCGGTAGAATGCTTGCCTTATACAATTAGCACCTGCAACGGGGGCAGCCAATATGTCTATTCCTTAGTGGCATATTACCTGGTAATGGATAGCAACATTCCTAATCCTGCTCGAATTAACCGATGGGAGTTAAAAGCTGGAATTCCTGGAGGTAATGATGGTAATACCACATCCCCTCCCGCGAATTGTGCCGAGCCTATTGTAGCCAACTGTCGTGCAGGAAAACAAAGAAATAAGCCTGGAGGCGATGGTGTCACTGCAACAGTCGATCCAACTAGTTATTACGTTTGGCCAAGCCAGGGATACAACCCTTTCAGCCTATCTGGTGGAGGAAATCTCACCACCAGGATGAATGCTTGGAGAAAACCAACGGGGTTTACTTTCCCTGCACCCTCGACCTTTCCTACTTTAGTTGAATTCATCGATGGTAATCCTTCCAGCAACACTAACATTCCAGTATCAATTACAGCAGGTAATGCCCCAGCTGATCCTAACGGGAGTCTTGCAACAGCACAATCATGCGCCAACCCAGATTTAGGTGTGGGTACAGGTGGGGCACAGCGCATTCCAGCAACATTTCCAGTCACAACAGGTAATGACGTTGAAAAATTGAGTAGTTTCTATGTATGCGTTAGTTCTAGTCAAACTACCGCCAGGATATATTTACGAGGTTCTGCTTTAGCCAGACTATACAAACTTCCCGATCAGTTAACCGCTAATCCCGTCAATACAACTTTTCTTCCTTCTGCGAACGTACGAGTATTCGGGCGCGGGGTTCTCAATGTAAACTAATCTATCAACCAGGAGATCGTATGCAAGGTTCGTTTCTGTGGAAGTTTTTAGTCAAAATTTCATCGCTCAGTCCAGCTAAATCTAAGAGTAAGAGACTAGCTGGTTATACCTTAATTGAGCTATTAGTAACGATCGCAATTGCGGGCATTTTGGCGGCGATCGCCGCACCATCCTGGCTAGCATTTGTAAATCGCCAAAAGCTTGGCTCCTCGCAGAATAGCGCCTACACAGCTATACGCTCAGCCCAAAGTAATGCCAAACGTGACAAGCGCACATGGCAGGTTAGTTTCAGGAATAATACTACTTCTAATAGAGCACAATGGGTTGTGCACCAAACTCGCACGATGACAGCAGCAGAATTTGATGCTCTACCTTGGCAAGACTTCGATCCTATCGTCAGAATTTCAGAAGCTCCAAACGCGCCTGTAACAACACTACCTCCCGATACTGTAGTGACAAGTATTTATACGGCTCAATTTAATGCCAAAGGAGAACCAAATCCAAATTTACTTTCCCCAAGCAAAAAAATAATTTTAACTACTACAGCAAATGCTGGCACTAGAAAAGTTTGTGTAGAAATTTCTACTCTTCTAGGATCGCTGAATAGTAAAAGTGACGCTGACTGTAGCTAAATTTGACTAAACATACCCACTCAATGCCTAAAAAGTGGTTCCTCCTCACAAGCGGTAGCGTAAGTCCGTTTAAAATAGCGAAGCAACAGAAGTTAAAAATATGCCTGAATCAGGGGTTGACAAAGTACGCGAGCAATACGATCGAACCCCTTACCCAAATCTTCCCATAGAGAATTCTATAACTGAATCCACACATCTTCTATTCATTAGTTCTCTAATTACATCTAATTACGCCAAGAGTAAAAAAATCGCGAGCAGCGAAGGAAAGCGCATCTTAGATGTTGGCTGTGGCAGTGGTGAGACAACATTAGCACTAGCAGCAGCAAATATCGGCGCAACAGTAGTTGGCATCGACCTCTCTGAAGTATCTATAGGTATTGCCCGTCAGCGACTACAGTACCATGGTTTTCCTGAGGTAGAGTTCCATGTCATGGCTTTAGAAGACATACCACAACTAGGACTTAGTTTCGACTATATTAACTGCGATGAGATGCTTTACCTACTGCCAGATCCGGTCGCAGGCCTGCAAGCGATGAAGGCTGTCTTGCACCCAGAGGGGATTATTAGGGCTAACTTACATAGTTTTTACCAACGCATAGATTTTTTTCGCGCTCAAGAAATGTCTCGACTCTTAGGTCTAATGGATGGAAATCCAGCCCGAAGAGAATGCGACATCATCAGAAGCATTATGTCGGATCTTCGCGATACAGTCATGCTCAAAGCTGGCACATGGATTCCTTCCGTTCAGACAAATGAATTCATGATGGTCAATTATTTTATGCATGGTGATAAAGGCCATACCATCCCTGATCTGTTTCACATGCTAAGCGAAGCTGGCCTAAAATTTATCAGTATGGTTAGCGAGCATGAATGGGATATTACGAATTTACTTAAAGATAAGCTTAATATTTCAAAAGATTTCGATAATTTCTTAAAAAGTGCTTCTAATCAAGACAGATTACACTTATACGAGTTATTACATCCATTTAACCGCCTACTAGATTTTTGGTGCAGTCACGAAGGTGAAAGTGAATCTCGCAAACCTGTTACTGATTGGGATCGAGCAACCTGGCTTAGTGCCAAGGCTTTTTTACATCCCAATCTCAAAACAGAAGAACTTAAGTCCAGGCTTAAATTAGGGAGCACTTACTTAAAACCCTTTAGAATAATCGATCAAATCAACTCCGACAACTTAGATCCCGTCAAGACTACTATTTGTCTCAAATTATTGTGGGATTCACCCCAAACCCTAGATGACCTCATAAAAGAATGGATTAAAATCAAACCAACTGTCAATTCAATTGTGAGAGCTTCCATTTGTTTTATTCCTGAAATTTCTTCCCTGCCAATCAACCCAATTACTCATGCAGAAGCGATCGCAGAAGTTACGCAAATCTTGACAGAGTTAGAATCCTTTGGCTTTGTTATGCTCGAAGTGAATTAATATATTCATATCGTCTGAGTAATAGGTGCTATCCCACAACAAGGGCGGTAACTTGATTAACCATGAAAAGCTGATAACGTCATGTTAATTAAACGTCATTTCCGCTATTCAGCCCCCGGATATACATTGATAGAAGTGCTAGTAGTCATAGCGATCGTGGGGATTTTGAGTGCGATCGCTGCCCCAAGTTGGTTAGCATTTACAAACCGTCAAAGGCTTAATGCTTCTCACAGTAGCGCCTACACAGCCATACGTTCTGCCCAGAGCAATGCCAAACGAGATAAGCTCATGTGGCAAGTTAGTTTTAGAAACACTCCTGATACAGCACAATGGGTCGTGCATCCAACTCCCCCCTCAGGGATGACCGCAGCCTATTGGGATAATCTACCTTGGCAAAACTTTGATGCCAACGTCAGAATTGTCGATGATACAGAGCCGCAACCACGAACAACACTTACCAAACTTTCTGCTGTCCCAGAGCCAGATGTTTACAGAGCGCAATTTAATGCTAAAGGAGAACCAAATGGACTAGGCGAGATGGGCAGAATTACTTTAACTACTCGAAATGGTGGTAGAAAGGTTTGCGTAATTATATCTACCTTGCTGGGAAAACTGCGTAGTGAAAGTGATACTGACTGTAACCAAACTTGAGTTAGTCTTCGCGATCGCCATATCCACCATGTTGCTAAACACAAATTGGTCTAGAACCAAGATTGACGCTAACTAGCTAATGCCATATTCGTTACCCCCTGATTGGGAATTAATGTCTCTTCTACAATTTCAGCGACGTTTTGCCACGTAATATCCGATCGCTTTAAAATTTGCTGCATTTCTTTTAAAGCTATCTCATACTCTTTTTCAAATTTATTGAGATTTAGCGGTAAATTTGCAAGGGCAGGCGATAATCCCACTTTGAGAATGGCTTCGTGTACTTTAGTCGTAATTTCTTGGGTCAGCTCGAATTGAGCCCGCCGTTTGAGGAGTTTGTAACCGCGAGTGCTGGTAGCATACATGGGGGGTAGGCGATTGAGTGCATATGCAGCAATTTCTGCCATATCTATTTGGTCAATGACAGATGGTGGTATGTTGCGCATTAAGTGCCGAGCTACCAAGACAACCACATTTTCCAGAACGTTGCTATAACCTAGTTGGGCTTTTAGCGTGTAAGACTCTAATTCGTAATACTCCATAGCCATGTGCTCTGAACATTGAGTACTATCCTGCCAATCCAATCTCCGAGCTTGAGATCGGAGATCGCGACGTTTGGAGCGCTGCAAGTAGGATTTAACGTCCACAATCGTATGACGCTGCACCGGGCTTAAGACAAGATTCTGATTGCCTTGTAAGACGGTGTCTTCCATTGATGTATCCCCTTTCCTTTTATAAAGGGCAGTCATAACTGCATTAGGAACATCTCGCCACAACAGGCATTCTTCCCCCAGGATTTTACTTAACTTAACTAGAGCTCTAGCCTTACTATTCATCTCGGCTTCTGGTAAGGGCGTGTCATCGTGCAGAGAGTCGCCAAATTGCACGGATTTGATGCCACGACAAACATTGTCAAAAATCTTTTCTCCGAGTTCGCTGCGAGCGTAGTTACGTTGCAGAATCCAACCATACTGTGTGGTGACATATAAAGGGGGGAGTCGGTTCAGTGCAAAAGCCACGACCTCCCTCAGTTTGACACATCGTTGTTCATCAGCCCATAAACAACTCACTTGTTTCTGTGCTACTTTCACAACCAGTTCTTCCATGACATTAATGAAAGCTGACATTTCCCCAACGCCTCCATCGGAATCTAGCAATCTAAGCTTATGCCTTTGCTACTAGCTAATGCAGTGGGAAAAAGTGGGGATTGTAGTGGGGGAAAGTGGGTAATTTAAAACTAGGGTTTTGCTCTGTACACCACCACCAAGTGATCGCATTCACAAACTATTGGCGATCTGGGGGCAGTATTCCCAGCTAGGGGTTACCCCATTTAGCTCCTAAAAAGGATCGCTGTATACTAGCTTTCTAGAGCAAAAGAATTCATAAAACATGACAGTCGATGAGGCTCTGATAATTCTAGACAGCATACTGCCGCGTAAACCGCTCGGTCAGGTTTATGAGTTAGTGTTCCGTGAGTCATGGGAGGGAAAAACATACAGTCAGATTGCTGATGCAACAAGTTATGACTACGACTACATCAAAGAGAGCGGAGCCTTTTTGTGGCAGTCGCTTTCAGAGGCTCTGAATGAGAGAGTTACTAAAAAAAATATACGTTCGGTGTTCAGGCGTTATCGAGACGCTAGTCCTTTAGAAGAGGAAGACTATAGTAACATCGACCATCCTCACGGGGGTGACTGGATAGATTGGGGTGAAGCACCAGACGTTTCGTTATTTTATGGACGCGTTGATGAGTTAGTTAACCTTGAAGAATGGATAGTCGAGGATCGCTGTCGAATAATATCGATTCTGGGTATGGGTGGCATGGGCAAGACTGCTCTAGCCATAACGCTAGCTGAGGAAATCCAATCCTATTTCGAGCGCATTATCTACAGATCGCTGCGTAATGCTCCGCCCTTAGAGGAGGTACTGCAAGACTTAATATGTTTTTTGTCGCGTTCACCTAAAGCAAGCTTGCCTCAAACCCTTGAAGGCAAGATTTCGTTCTTGGTTGAATGCCTCCAGAACCAACATTGTCTGATCGTGCTAGATGGCGTCGAATCTATTTTGTGTAGCGGCAAACTGTCTGGTATTTATTCCCAAGGTTATGAAGCTTATGGTGAATTGTTAAAACTGATCGGTGAGTATCAGCATCAGAGTTGTCTGATGTTGACCAGTCGAGAACAATTAAAGGAAATTGCTATGCTGGAAGGCTCCCGCGTTAAATCTCTATATTTGAGAGGATTGGGCGTGGAAGAGGCAAAAGAAATCTTTAAGGAAAAAGGGAAATTTCGAGGCTCGGAGGCAGAATGGGAATTATTAGTTGCCCACTTTGGAGGCAATCCGCTGATCCTGAAAACTTTGGCTTCATCAGTGCAGGAGTTCTTTGCGGGTAATATTTCTCAGTTTATTATGACACTGGGCCAAAATCGATGGCTGTTTGGAGATATTCGGACGATATTGGATCGGATGTTTGAGCGCCTTTCTGTGGCAGAACAGCGTCTTATGTATTGGTTGATTGTCGTACAGGAAATTCCACCCCTATCAGATCTTTCATCCGATACATTACCCACTAAATCCTTACAGGAGTTTCTAGCAATTGTGGATTCATTGCGGCGGCGATCGCTGATTGAAAAGACCGCAACCGGTTTCGAGCAGAAACCCTTAATTAAGGAATATGTGAAAGAGAAATTAGTAGAGATGATTTATTGCGATCGCACTTGATGGGCCGTATAAGTTGCAAAGTATTGCTTTCTGCAATAAATCTGCTACATTGACACCCATCAATGCATCTTTAACCAAAGGCTATGAAACTGAGAACCCTCACTGCGATCGCATTACTAACATCCTTAACACTTGTTGGTACAGCACAGGCCGAAAATATCCAGCATCTCAGCCGAGCCATGTCAGGTGAATGCCAAAAATGCGACCTCAAAGGCTCAGGATTAGTCTTTGCCAACCTCAAGGGGGCAGATCTAGCTGGTTCCGATCTTAGCGATGCCAATCTCAGCCGTTCTAATCTCAGTGGAGCCAAACTAAATAAGGTGAATTTGTCTCGGGTTTCTTTGCTGGGTGCTGACCTTAGGGGGGCCGATCTCAGTGGAGCCGATCTCAGCGGTGCTGACCTCAACGGCGCGGACCTAACCGGCGCTAATCTCAGTGGTGCAATTCTAAACGGTGCCGATCTGCGCAAAGCCATTTTGACCAATGCCAATTTCGAGAATGCGGACTTTACAAATGCATACCTGCGTGGAGCTATAGATATTCCGACTACGGCAGTTAAATCAGAGGACTTTTATGCTTGGGGCGTAGAAGAGGCGCGTCGAGGCAACCATCGAGGTGCACTTGAGCAGTTCAATCAGTCATTAACTATCGATCCTAAATTTGCCTACTCTTATATGGCGCGTGCCATTTCTCGCAAGCAATTAGGCGATCTTCAAGGGGCAATTTCTGACTCGCAACTGGCAGAGACATTTTTCCAGGAGCAAAAGAATGAAGAGGGCGTTAAAGTGTCGAAGGATTTAACTAAAGCGCTGCAAACTCCTGCTGATAGTGGTGGAGATGGCTTCGGTGGCATTATTAATGTGGTTGGCTCAGTTCTGCTTAAGTTGTTTTTGCACTAGGATGAAGCCCGCTGCGTCGAATTAATCGAATCAGAGGAAATTGATATTACCAAACCCAAAATATAAGTTTGTTACTTAGTATTAAACTTAATTAAGAATTAAGAAGTACTAGTTGTATAGAACCTATGGATATCCAAATCCCAGATTCATTAAAGCCGTTTGTGACCTTTTTTCACCCTGTAATGATGGCGCTCACGCTTATGTTAGCGATCTATGCATTCTATCTGGGTATTCAGTCGCGGCGATCGCGCAGTGCCACGGGTGCCGAAAAAAAAGCCATGATGGAGGCCAGGTATGGCAACAGGCATTTTCAAGTTGGTTCGATATTTTTAGTGTTAATGGTTTTAGGTAGCGTTGGGGGGATGACCGTAACCTTTATCAACAACCAAAAGTTATTTGTCGGGCCTCACCTAATTGCGGGATTGGGATTAGCTAGTCTTGCCGCTGTGTCCGCTGCTCTAGCACCATTAATGCAGCAGGGTAAAGAATGGGCACGCATTACCCACATCACCATTAACGTTGTACTTGTGGGTATCTTTACATGGCAGACCGCCACTGGGTTTGAGATCGTGCTAAGGATTTTAGATCAGATGTCGAAAGCTACATAGCCTTACATCAACTTTCACTCAGCAACGACAAACCCTACCCCGTTTGCCTATCAATCCAAGCTTCAGACTGATTAGGAGAACAGAGTAGGGTTCTACTACATTTAAGTTGTTTCACGTTAAATGTAGTAACTACAGCAAACCAGTATTCGCACCGGCTTTACCAGTAGCAAGCTCAACTTTGACAATCTTGCCACCCATTTTCATAATGCGCTGCTGTTCAGCAAACCAGTTGCTGAATGGCACTAACTTAGTAAAGAAGGTATTTTGCAACTCACGCTGCGTCCGAATACGAGTTTGGCTCGGTACACAAGCTGTGACTTTAAACATGCGCATAGCGAGGCATTCTCCTGGAAAAGTGATAATTATTGATAATTAAAGAGTGTATCTAAATAGTTACAAGCCTAATTTAAATTAGGCGGTGAAACTACTGTCACTAGTCAAAACACTGAAACCAATTTGTTTAGTCTGCAATGCTTTAACTGTGGCTATCTAGTTCCACCGCCATTAAGAACAAGGCTTATAAGCCAGAGCAAATGTAGTCTAGATAGACACCCATTTCCTTGCCAGCATCAGCACCAACTAAAGAAGCGGTAACTTCTTTGATAGCTTGGATAGCTTGTACTGTGGTAGAGATGGGAACGCCTAGAGAGTTGTAGGTTTCCTTCAAGCCGTTGAGTACGCGCTCATCGAGGATAGAAGCATCGCCAGCTAGCATGGCATAGGTGGCATAGCGGAGGTAGTAGTCCAAGTCACGGATGCAAGCAGCATAGCGACGAGTGGTGTACATGTTGCCGCCGGGACGGGTGGTATCAGTGTACAGCATGGACTTAGCCACAGCTTCTTTAACGATGGCAGAAGAATTAGCGCTAATGGTTGCAGAAGCACGAACGCGCAACTCGCCAGTAGCAAAGTAGCCTTTTAGCTTTTCAAGGGCAGCACTATCAAGATATCGGCCTTGAACGTCGGAGGAGTTAATAACGGAGGTAATTGCGTCTTGCATTTTTGATATATCTTCTAGTTGGTTTGCAATTATGGTTATAGTTTGAAACAGAATTCAGAACTAGGAATTGAAGTTTTTACCAATCCCTGGATGCTAATTTCTGACTACTGCAGAGCACCGGCGAGATAGTCAAAATAATAGCCAGCTTCGGCAGCGTCTTCGCCAGACAGCAGGCTAGAAGCAACGTTCTTAGCAGCGCGTATGCCTTCGACCAAACCGGAAAGTGGAACATCTAAGGATTTGTACATTTCCTTAGCTCCGACCACACCAATTTCTTCAATTGGAGTGACATCGCCCGCAACAACACCATAAGTGATTAAACGCAGATAGTAATCTAGGTCTCTGAGGCAAGCAGCGGTCATTTCTTCGCCGTATGCACTGCCACCAGGAGAGACAAGGTCAGGACGCTTCTGGAACATTGCGTCGCCAGCTTGCTTGACGATGCGCTCGCGAGATTCGGTCAAGGTTTGAGCAATACGCACACGACGCGCACCAGAGCTAACAAAGCCCTTAATCCGATCCAATTCACCGGGGCTCAAATAGCGGGCTTCAGCGTCCGCATTCACGATAGACTTCGTGACTACACTCATCTAACTATTTCCTCCAATAGAAAAAAGTAAATAAAAAAAGAATCATAACGTTACGCCTCGCCACACATTCACTACACACCGGAGCTTTGCAGCTACTTTGTGTATGCGCTTTTGTGGCTATGCTGCACTAAGTTACTAAGTTACAAAAAGGGCGATCGCACTATGAATAATGGAACCGCAATTCTCTTAATTTAGAAAAGTATGCGACCTAAGACAACCGTACTTACTCTATTTAGTTCATACGTCATCTTAAGCATTAAAAGCATTAAATCACAGTGTTAGCGCTTTTGAGTAAAGTAACTTTCGCCAACAATCTAATTCTTATACATTGCGTTGCACAGTATCTTTATTGCATAACACTTCTTAACAATTATTTGCTAGCCGCCCTCAAATCAACCTGCCCCCTACTGCAGGAAATTACTTAAAAAAGGATGGCGATCGCTGTTAAAGGGTGACAGCACTGGAGGGGAATGAACCCACTGCCGATCCATTGCTATTTAAGTTGTCTTTATAGACTGGTGGTTGTCTCGCTTCAATCATTTCGATCGAACGCTCTACCTTCTCCGGGAAGATCACAACTAGAGAATGATCTGGCGCAGTGTCTAGGGCGGTGGTGAGAGCTTCAATTTCATCGAGAATAATCTCGTAGGGTAAATTGGGGCTGATCGATGCGATCCCTTTTTGCAGCAGGGTTGCAACTTCATGGGGAGCGCGACCGCGCCGATCGCCATCTTCTTTGATAATGATGCGATCGAACATGTCGGCGGAAATCTGGCCAAGTTCTTCGATGTCAGCATCGCGGCGATCGCCTGGTGCCCCAACTACACCGATGCGTTCGCCATCCCAGGTATTAATAAAGCCAGCGATCGCCCTGTAGCCAGCGGGATTATGGGCATAGTCGAGCAAGACATGGAATCTGCCTAGGTCGAATAGATTCATCCGGCCTGGGGTTTGATGGGCTGAGGCCACAAAGCTATTCAATGCTGTACGAATATCCTCAATTCTTACACCCTGGGCAAAGGCGGCTAGACTAGCAGCGAGGGCATTCTGAATCATAAAAGGAGTCTTACCACCCAACGTCAGCGGTACGTTAACGGCTTGCTCGATGCGTAACGTCCAGTCACCCTTAAGAATTGATAGGTAGCCATTTTCGTAGACTGCGGCTAAGCCACCTTGCTGGGTGTGTGCTGCAATTATGGGGCTCTCAGGATGCATACTAAAGTAGGCCACCTGCGCCTGCACTTTATTTGCCATTGCCGCCACTAGGGGATCGTCAGCATTCAGTACGGCATAGCCACTCGGGAAAGCAGATTGTACGACTACGCTCTTGAGATTTGCCAACTCTTCAACTGTGTCGATGTCACCCAAGCCCAAATGATCGGCCTGGACATTAAGCACAACGCCAACATCGCAGCCATCAAATCCTAAACCAGAGCGTAAAATGCCGCCCCGTGCTGTTTCTAAGACTGCGACTTCAACTGTGGGATCGCGCAGAATTACCTGAGCACTGAAGGGGCCTGTGGTATCGCCTTTTTCTACTAACCAATCCCCGACGTAAATACCGTCGGTGGTAGTGTAACCGACCACACGTTGGGTTTGCTTAAAGATATGGGCAATCAGGCGTGTAGTTGTGGTTTTGCCGTTGGTGCCGGTAATGGCGATGATCGGAATGCGCGAAGGTGCCCCAGGAGGGAATAACATCTCAATTACTGGTTCCGCAACGTTGCGGGGGATGCCTACACTAGGAGCAGTATGCATGCGGAAACCTGGTGCAGCATTCACCTCAACAATTACGCCATCTGTAGCATGGAGGGGTTGAGAAATGTCTGTTGTTACGACATCGATACCAGCAATATCTAGGCCGATAATCTTGGCAACCCGCTGAGCTAACCATACATTCTCAGGGTGAATATCGTCAGTGCGATCGACAGCAATACCACCCGTACTGAGGTTAGCAGTGGCACGCAAGTAGCAAATTTGTTCTAGCTCTAGAACTGTTTCCAAGGTAAAGCCTTGGCGATCTAATAGATCGTAGCTGGTGCGATCTAGATCGATTTTGGTCAGGACGTTATCGTGCCCCTCCCCACGACGGGAATCTTGGTTGGTAATCTCGATGAGCTGCGCGATCGTTGATATTCCATCGCCAACTACATGGGCAGGGACGCGCTCTGCCACAGCGACCACACGACCGTTAATGACTAGAACGCGGTGATCGCTCCCCCGATGAAATCTTTCCACGATCACTTCTTCGGAAACTTCTCTAGCTAGCTCGAAAGCATCTTCGGCAGCGATCGAGGTTCGCACGTCGATACTGATGCCGCGACCGTGATTGCCGCTCAGTGGCTTCACCACAATGGGAAACCCGCCCACTTCAGCGATCGCATCTTCCATGTGCTTTAGCGATCTAATCGTTGTCCCTTTAGGTACGGGTACGCCGGAATCTCTGAGAATACGCTTGGTTCCTTCTTTGTCACAGGCTAGTTCTACGCCTAGAATACTGCTGAAGTTACTTAGAGTTGCCTGAATGCGTTTTTGATAGACGCCATAACCTAGCTGGGTCATAGCACGACAGCCCAGTTCTAACCAGGGGATGCGTCGTGCTTTAGCCTCGGCCACAATCGACTCCGTACTGGGGCCAAGCTGAGAGTCTAATTTTAGCTCTAAAAGATCCTGTAGATCCTTGTGCAGTTCTGCCTTGGGGTAGTCACCGCTATCAATAACGCTTTGGCATAAACGCACAGCAGCGCGGGCGGCATATCTACCTACCTGCTCTGACTGATATTCAAACACTACTTGGTAGATCCCTGGCGTGGCGGTGGGGCGGGTAGTACCAAAGCTGACGGGCATATCAACCAATTTTTGCAGTTCGAGCGCAATTTGCTGTACCAGGTCGGGGACACTTGGCTCATCATCCAAATCGCCGATATTGTCAAAGCCGAGATTCGCTAAAACTGGCTTAAGACTGTGGAAAAAAGCAACAACATGCTGGGGGGAACTGCCTAAATCCTCTAAATCTAACCTGATTGTGACCAACTGGTGGCACTGAATATGCCATTGATTTGGGCCGCGCAAAGTCTGAATCTTAAGGATTTTCATAGTTTAGGTACTTTTGGATATATCCCAGATGTTTATTCTCCAGCCTAGGATTCTAGCTACTCTGCCGATTTTATTTTGTAATAAATAAACAAAAAGCAAAAAGTTAAGGCTGTTAGGGTGAGGAGATTGAGGACAAGCGATCGAAAATATTTTAGCGGTGCATTGATATTAGAGGTGCTCTGCTGCTTTTTTCTAGCATCCCTGACTACTTGCTCATCAGGTTTGAGTGCAAGCGGTTTGTCGTAGGCAATTACTGCTTAATTATAGCGCCCAAATTTAGCTAGCCATATCCCAATACTGTTCGGATAACCCCTCAGCAACGTTGGATAACGGGCTGTATGCCGCATTCTTTGGTTGGTCAAATTTAGTGTTTTTCCTTAACCGAATATTGAGCCATATCCCCCTGGCGAACCAAGCGTTGGAGTAGTTATCTCGATTTGCAAAAGATGTTTCAGGTCATCTTACCTGACTAGTGTTTTGGTAGCGATCCCCCTAGTGCGATCCCAGCTAGCTAGACAACTCGTCTGGCTGAGTGGGAGGAATGACATCGATTCTACCGGGGACAGGTTTGCGAGCAGGTTGAAATCCAGAAAGCATCTTAGAAAGCTGTAATGCGTCTAAGGCTGGTCTGGCTTCGCGGATCTTGTGCCATACCGATCTAGCCATTAGCAATCCGTGGCTTCTGTTTGCAGCTTGAATTTGCTCGAAATAAGCCTCGCGCTCAGGCTGGTAGTCGGCGGATGAGACCCAGAGGGGATATTTTTCATCACCTACCTGCTGCTGCACAATCCTGGCTACCTGGGACATTAATTCGGGATAGAGCCAGGTATAGGCCGGATGGACAGTGAGCTGACAGCGATGTGCTGGTTGGATATCTTGTGTAGTCTGTTTTGGGGCGATCGGGCGGTGGATCAGCACTGAGAAGTAGCCGATCGCGGCTTTGCGCTGAGGTTCGTAGACATAGCCAGATACCTCTTGCATGCCATTGAGCGTATACTGGGCATGATTGACCAGGCGATCCAAAAGACTGGGACGAAAATCATTAACGCTGATATCGTAGATCTGTCGAATCTGGGGCGGCATGGCGGCAGTATCTAGTTGATAGAGCAGAATGGCATCGGCATTGCTCACGGGCAATAAATTGGGCAGGTCAGGCTGATGTTGCGCCAACTCTGTTAGTGCGTCGGCGGAAATCTCCCAATCAGTGAGTTGGGCTAGAGGCTGGAACCCATTCTGGCGGTAGAGGGCGATCGCATCTTTAGCGTTGACATCGACTTCTAGCAGCCAGGTGCGTGCCTCCCAGCAAGACTCCAAACAATAGCGAATTAATTGCGTACCGATCGCGGAGCGAGAGCTGGCAGGATCGACTTCGATTTCATCGATTTGCCAGGTGCTGCGGCTGCTGTTGGATGGGGAGACACGAATAAATCCCAGAATCTGCCCATTTGCTTCCGCTACATACGCACGAAACAAATGCCTTAAGGGATTGGGGAACCAACTGACAAATTTGACTAGGGGGAACCAGTTTCTGGCTTTACGGGTATAGTGAGTTGATTCTGACGACGCAGCACTCAAACTCCCCGCTAATTGCAACTGTTCGATGGTTTCCAGATCGCGGTGCTGTACTGGGCGAATTGTACTGCCTGCTGGCGAAAAAGCTTGCATAGTTTTAGTTGGGTCTAATCAAGACTATGGGGGTTTGTTCAGCAGCATTACCGGCTGGGTTATGCAGCAAGGCTTGGTTAAGGAACTCGTTGGATACCCCAGGAGTTGCTGCTAATATACTAACCGCTTTCAGATCGTTTACGTCGACGATCGCAGCTTCTAAGCCTGTCTCCGCTAAAATTTCATCCACAACAGTCTGTGCTTGTAGTGGGCCGAGCACGATAAATTGGTCGTAGGGTGGTAGGGTGCCCGTCACATCGTCAATCAGGCGAGCTTGTCCACCCGCCAGGACATAAAACATGCCTGGGGTATGGAAGAGGGCTTTGGCGATCGCGCCGAGGATAAATGCATAAGCAATCCGCCATGCTCCAGCTTCATCCACCAATACCTGTAAACCGCAGGCAGTGGCCAGACTGGAAGTGGGTAAAAAGTAATAACATAAGCGCTTTGCTAGCCAACCAGGTTTAACCTCGCTTGGATGGCGCATACGCCCCTGCATGATTGCTAGAGGCGACTCACCGATCGTGACAATATCGCCAGGCTGAGCGTGAGGGGTAACGTAGCGGCGCATTACCTCTACCGGGGTATCTAAAACTGATAGCAGGTGAGTGCGAATCGGTAAAACATCAGAACTAGCGGTGGGCCGCCAGCGTTCAGCGGAGTCGATTTCGGGAAACTGCAAGGGGATCACACAATGCCTGACCTTCGGGACTCTGCCACCTGGCCCATAGGTAACGTAGCTGACTTTTACCCATGCCACCCGCAGATCGTCGAGATTCTGACCTTTGATATCGATCTTAACTTCTAGGGCAGTTGTGCGACCGCCTTTGACAATGTAGGCTTCCCAGTAATTGTCAAGGCGACCTGGTGCGTCTGGATGCTGCGAGGCGATCGCAATCTGGTGTGTTACATCCGTCAGACTGCCATTGGACAATAAAGTCAGTTCGGCTGAGACTTCGGTGAGAAAAATGTCTAACTTTCTCGTCTGGTTGAGGGCAGTAAATTCACCGTTGAGTTGGTAGTGTTCTGGCTCGCGTATTGCCAGGTGCCAATCGCCTTGACTGAGTTCTAAGCGGTTACCTGCTCGACCTCGGTACTGCCACTCAAACATTAGCCACAGCAGCAATAGTAAAAGGGTTATGGCTAGTAAGGCCAATCCTACCCAGCCCAGAGGGGCGATCGACATAACTAGTGCAATGGGCAAATGGGAAGACATAGAAATCGAGTCCAAGGCTAACAACTTTAATTGATTGGTTTATACATGACTGCAATTACATATGCAATTACATTGCTACGACACTGGTGCTATACAGCGGAAATTGCTCGCTTTAGACTACTACATAATTCGACTATGCTCTGCAACCCGCCTGGTTCAGCCAGACGTTTTACCATTGCACTACCAACAATGACAGCATCAGCATGCCACTCAGCCACCTGACGAGCATGCTCGGGCTGGGAGATACCAAAGCCCACACCAATTGGTTTGTCTGTGAGCGTGCGCAGAGACTCTAGCATTTGTTGCACGCCCTTGCCAACCTGAGACCGCATCCCGGTTACACCCGTCGTGCTGACCAGATAAACAAATCCCTGCGACTTAGCCGCGATCGCCTCTAGTCTTTCTAAGGGGCTGGTGGGTGCAACCAGTAAAATCACTTCAATCCCAATTTTGGCGGCGGGTTCTAGCAAACCCTGGGATTCTTCCAATGGCAGATCGGGTACGACTAGCCCCCTGGCACCAGCGTCGTAGATACGTTGCAAAAATTTCTCCACACCCATATTCAGGATGGGGTTGTAGTAGGTAAAGAGGATGATTGGCGATCGCAGGTCGGGGCTGACAGTTTTGACTAGATCTAAAACTTTATCCAAGGTCGTACCTTTGGCAAGCGATCGCGTCGCAGCCGCCTGGATCACGGGGCCATCTGCCAATGGATCGGAATAGGGAATGCCCAACTCAATTAGATCGGCACCATGGCGATCGAGTTGCCGCAATGCCTCGGCTGTAGTTTCCAGATCCGGATCGCCAGCAGTTATGAAGGGGATCAGGGCTGTCTGCCCCTTGGCACGTAACTGCTCAAATTGGGCAGAAACTGAAATCATAGGTCTACAAAGTACTTAATAACTTAATCTGCTGACCTATACTATCGCTTCGCGCCGACACTGATGAAGTTTACTTTAGTACTCTATCAATTTCTAAGATTCTTTTTCCGATCCATTCGCTGATTGCAGGGACGACGGCATTACCAAGGAGTCTCCCTCTACGACCGTCCATCCGGGAGGAAACCCCATAAGCCTCTCCCACTCTGTCCACGTCAAGTTTCTCGCCACACAGTATTGGTCGATCCGAATGGCCTCCTTGATGTCCTCCAGTTTGGGCACGTAGCGTGGGGCAGATGCTTCTTGCCTTGGTGTACCCAAAGCCTCCGCGACGTTGTACCACAAGCGGAGTGTCTCGGAGATCGCTTTGAGGAATATTGGATCTAACTTTCGATTTGCTCGATTCTCGCGTCGAAGTATCCCAAGACAATTCGCTGCTGTCAGCAAAGAAGTGATAGGCACATTCCGATCTAAAACTTGCGATAAAGAATACTCTGTCTCGGTTATGGGGTAAGCCCGTATGGACAGCGTTACACGATACCCATCCCCCCAGATACCCGTTCTCTTCAAGCGTGTCGATAATTGTCTCAAGAGCAGTTCCTTGCTCTGCTGAGAGTACCCCAGGCACATTTTCCAAGACCAACCACGTTGGGCAAACTTCTCTAACCAAGTCCATAAACGTGAAGAAAAGACCACTTCGGTTCCCCGTAAGGCCTTTTCGATCTGTGTTGGCGGTGCTGAGGTCTTGGCATGGCCATCCTGCACACCATAGGTCAGAGGTAGGGATAGTTGATGGGTTGAGGGTTGTAATGTCTCCATGCAAGGGTATATGAGGCCAGTGACGTTTAAGTATTTGTTGGCAAAAAGGATCTATTTCACATTGAAATACAACGTTCATTCCTGATCTTTCAAATCCGAGATCAAAGCCGCCGATGCCAGCAAAGAAAGAGGAAACACGCATATCTACGGTTAAGCATAGAGCCTAATTGGAGAAACTTAATTGTAAATGATTAGCTTGTCAAAAGCTAGTGTAGACGATTTTCGTCTACACATTATTTTCCTTCTGACTAATATAACCGCTAGACGTTCAAGGTGTTTGTAGTGAACGAAAAGCAGAATATTAGTGGGGCAAGAATTCGTCAAATCAGATTGCAGCATTGTCTTGATCAGGTTGAATTAGCTGCTGCTCTCAATGTCGATTACAGTGTCAAGCTTGAACAATCCGATATTTCAGAGATTGAGCGTCAAGTACGCGCTGTAAAGGATTACGAACTTGATGCTATCTCAAGAGTGCTGAACATCGACCCGATATGGTTACTTCGGGGGGATAGCTAATGGCTAAAAATCAAAAAAGTCGGGGAAGACAAAAGTTCCTTTCTCTTACTACTGTTAGTGAGCAAGAGATTCCAGAGAGTATCAGCCGTGAGGACTGGCTGGAGGCTGTCTGTCGGGGGTTTGCATCTCCCAGTGAAGCCAATAAATCATACTATCGAGTGCTTTTGGAAAGGCTTTGGCCTGTAGGGCATGGTATCCCTGGCCCTCGTGTGACGGAGGCTGATCTGAGAGAAGCAATTGATCTTTTTAGAAGGAATAAGCACTCAGGAAATGAACCCTACAAACCTTATGTAGATGTCTTTAGACGTTTGCGAGAACTGCAAGGAGAGGAAGGCGTTACTGGGATTGGGCGAGAAGGTAAAACGTATCAACTCGTAAACTTATCTCTAAGCGCAAAAAGAATTCCGCGAGTTAAGCTGTCTGATACAGATTGGCGAAAAATTCTTGAAAAGTACCAGAGTAGGTGTTCAGTGTGTAGCCGAGCAGAACCAGAAGTTCGATTTCAGCAGGATCATAAGATTCCGCGTACCAGAGGTGGAGGTAACGATTTAACCAATTGGCAACCTCTCTGTGATGAGTGCAATAACTATAAAAGCACTTCATGTCGTGGATGTCAGCTAGAATGTGAGAAGTGTAGTTGGGCTTTTCCTGAACAATTTGCTCCGCTTCGCTTATCTTCTAACAATATTAATAAAATTAGGCAATCTGCCCCTAATATGAATTTGAATCCGCATAGTTTATTGAATCAAATAGTTGACGAATTTTTCTCTAAATAAGGCTGATGAGGCGAAGAAATGTTCTCCCCATTTGTGCCCCGATCACGTATATTGAATGACTGCATTATAGGCAAATCATACAAAATCTGGATGATTGCTTCCTGGCGGGTTGCAGATATAATCTTGTTAAAGCTTGTTAAAGCTTGTTAAAGCTTGGTTAAAAAGATGGTTGCATCAATATCCCTGAACCGTATAGAAATTCCGGCTGGGCAGAGAATCTACCTGCACGATATTGACTGGCGGGAATTCGAGCAAATTTTAGTTGAGCTGGGTGAAAAAAGGGCTACCCGTATTGCCTATTTTGATGGAGATTTAGAGATCCGGATGCCATTACCAGAACATGAACGGGCCAAAGAGCCTATCCGAAAAGTCAGAGGGAGTCTGATTAATTCCTATGTTGATGTAAAAGTTGTGGGTTAGGAAGACGGTTATTTCTCCAGCAGATTACGGGAAACCTGTCTACCAAATTTGGCACCGGATGAACTAAATAGGAATAGTCTCC
>CALRKB020000016.1:0-78194 GCA_943367755.1 Rhizobium sp. Q54
GACTATTCCTATTTAGTTCATCCGGTGCCAAATTTGGTAGACAGGTTTCCCGTAATCTGCTGGAGAAATAACCGTCTTCCTAACCCACAACTTTTACATCAACATAGGAATTAATCAGACTCCCTCTGACTTTTCGGATAGGCTCTTAAAGTAGCCTAAGTAACATTATAGAGTTAGTAAAAAGTTGAAAAATCCTATGTTTCCACAGAATTACGAGTTCAACGAATCAGAAAATAGCATCTTTGCTGATGTAGCTTCAAAAATGTCGGCAGTTGGCTTTTTTAGTATTTTCTTTGGTTCGCTAAATATTGCACTAAGTATTGTTCACCTATTTCAGCTATCTCAGGGTGGAGACTCTCGTATGACAATGCAAGGAATAGGAGGTGTCAGTCAAGGAATAGTCTTGTTACTAGTCGGCTCGTGGACAAAGAAAGCCGGAACATCATTTAAGCAAATCGTTGATAGTAGAGGGCAGGACATTCGCAACCTCATGGATGCGATGAGTTCCCTTCGCAAGCTCTATACATTACAGTACTGGCTCCTGGTGATTGCTTTAATAATTGTCGTCATAGCTCTCGTTGCCAACTTATTTACGAAGTTCCCTTCTTAAGCGCATTATTTGGCTCCAAACATGGTGATCGAACGAATGCAAGGGAGGTAACAAAAAACGGGATGGAAAATGGGATAACGGCAAACGGTTTGGGCGATTACCTTCGGTATGCTTTCGGCCGGGATAATGGCAAACGGTGTAGGGGTTAAGCATTTGCGCGAAATGTCTGCGTTTGATGCGGGAATGGTCTGGTAAATGCTTAACCCCTTCGATACGCGACACCCAACCCCCAATACGCGATACGCGATGACCGATATGCAACAACCGATACACACGCCCCACACCCGATATCTAATATCATATTATTTTCGACCTCCATGAAGGATATCGATAATTTAAAAGATGAATTCCATGCTCTTAACAGGAGGTTCCCAAAAAATATGTCTGTTAGGTTGATTGTAAGGGCAGATTTCGGTCTCTGCCCCATACCGTAATTCAGTGAAAATCGTTAGTAAAAATCACTGTAGTTTAAGTTTTAGCCAGAGAAACAAGTAAACTAGATGGCTTTCCAATATTCCCTTCCAAGCGAACTTTGCCATTTGCATGCAAATGCCGCAAAATCCGATAAATCGTTTCCGTTTCACTAATCGCATCGATTTTTGCAGCCAGTTGGTAGATCGATAAAGGATTAGCTTCCGTTGCTAAGATCTGGAGGGCTTGTTTCTGAAGTGCCAGTACCTTGGCACCAGCTTTCTTCCCAGCTTCTACACCAGGTTGGTGGTAAGCATTCACATTAACCAAAGAAGCATAGAAGCTGACTGCCCGTTCGTATAAGGCAATTAATGCCCCAACTGTCTGTGCTGAAACAATGGGAATCGTAACTGTGATCGAATCCCGCCCATTTTCATAAAGAGCTTGGCGAGTTCCTTGCAATAGCCCTGACAGGTAGTCACCAGAACTAACACCTGGTTCTAATTCAGGATGAGAACTGCTATTCGTAGTATCGCTTAACACCTCAATGAATGTCATGAAAAAATTGGGTATTCCTTCGCGGAGCTGCTGCACGTAGGCATGTTGATCTGTGGAGCCTTTATTGCCATACACGGCAATTCCTTGATACACGATATTGCCATCGAGATCTTTCTCCTTGCCTAACGACTCCATCACAAGCTGCTGCAAGTAGCGGCTAAACAGGAGCAGTCGATCCTTGTATGGCAGCACAACCATGTCTTTTTCACCCTTGCCATTGCCAGAGAAGTACCAGGTCATGGCTAGCAACGCCGCAGGATTTTGGTTGAGATCGGTTACCCGTGTGGCTTCATCCATGATTTTTGCCCCAGACAGCATAGAGCGAATATCTATGCCCTCTAAAGCAGCGGGTAGAAGTCCTACCGCCGATAACTCTGAGGTGCGGCCCCCGATCCAGTCATACATGGGGAAAACATCTAACCAACCCTGTTCTTTCGCCAGTTTCTCTAGCCCACTGCCTTCGCCTGTAATTGCGACAGCATATCTGGCAAAATCTAAACCAGCCTGCTTGTAGGCGTACTGAACCTCCTGCATGCCGATCGCCGTTTCTGGGGTGCCACCTGACTTAGAGATTGTAATTACCAGTGTTGTCGCCAGGCGATCGCCTAATTGACCTAAAACCAGATCGATACCATCAGGATCGGAATTATCAATAAAGCTGATTTTGAGTGGGGGATGACTTCCCGCCAGAGCTTGGGAAACAAACTGCGGCCCCAGAGCCGAGCCACCAATGCCGATTGAAAGTACATCGGTATACTTTGCGCGATCGGGGGGGTGAATTACCCCCATCAGTACGTTTTTAGCAAATGCCTCAACGCGATCGACGGTCGTAATAATGTCATGGCGCAATTTTTCGGAAGGAGCCAGCTCTGGACGACGCAGCCAGTAGTGCCCCACCATACGTTGCTCGTCGGGATTGGCGATCGCCCCTGCTTCTAGGGCTTGCATATCGGTAAAAGCGCGCTCAAACTTAGGCTTCATCATAGCGACGAAGTCATCTGTAAACCGCATACGGCTGATATCTACATAAAAGCCCAACTCAGCGTGATAGTACAGCCAGTCTTGATATCGTTGCCACAACTCCGTAGCTGAATTCATCTC
The DNA here is from genome assembly GCA_943367755.1 of Rhizobium sp. Q54. Taxonomy (GTDB): domain Bacteria; phylum Cyanobacteriota; class Cyanobacteriia; order Pseudanabaenales; family Pseudanabaenaceae; genus PCC-6802. Next base: position 2,681 of record CALRKB020000016.1, read on the forward strand.
GTATTTAGTCCTTACAATTATAAAAACATTAGCCTGAGACAAGCCCTATTACCAGATGTTAACCAGATGTTAAGAACAGTTTGCATTTCCTAGCATTACCTATTGATGGTGATATCGTGATCCTATAGACCAATCAGTACTTGAGCCAACTAAAGTCTCAAAATCTTAAGAATTATGTCTTAGATCTTCCCACTGATTGGTATTGCAAAGCGAGGTCAATATATGAAACTTGTAATCCAAGGCAAGAACATCGAAGTCACTGATGCTATTCGTGAGTACGTCAGTCTAAAAATTGACAAAGCAGTCAGTCATTTTAAATCACTGACTACAGAAGTCGACGTACATCTTTCCGTTGCCCGTAATCCACGCATTACATCTAAACAAGCCGCAGAAGTAACTATCTACGCCAATGGTACTGTAATTCGTGCTGAAGAAAAGAGTGAAAATCTCTACGCCAGTATAGATCTGGTTGCCGATAAAATCGCCCGCAAACTTCGTAAGTACAAGGAGAGGAAGAATAGCAAGTCTGCCATTAAAACAGCTCTGGCTGTTACGGAGCAAGCTCCAATCACTTTGCCTCAGGATAATCGCGCCCCTGAGCTTCCGACTCAAGTTGTGCGCAACAAGTATTTTGCTATGAACCTGATGAATATTGACGATGCAGTAGAGCAACTCGAATTAGTCGATCACGACTTTTTTGTGTTCCGCAACGCTGAAACTGGGGAAATCAATGTTGTCTACGAACGCAATCATGGAGGTTATGGCGTAATTCAGCCACACACCGCCAAGTAATTTAATTTGTAAATTAATTGTAGGGGCAGTGCCTCCGTGCCTGCCCTCAAGCAATCAGAGCAACTTATCGGTGCATTTTCGTGGAAATTATCTAAGACTGATGCATAAGGAGTCGAGTCGCATCCTGAGGCGGTAGTGGTCGACTAAAGAAATATCCCTGCATGAGTTCACATCCTATGCTCATGAGTTGATCTTTGAGAGACTCTGTTTCTACCCCTTCGGCAAACACTTTCAGCTTCAACCCTTGCCCCAGAGCCACAATAGCAGTGACAATCTCAGCATCCTTAGGGTTTGTGAGCAAATCTCTCACAAAAGATTGGTCAATTTTAAGTGTATTGAATGGAAACTGCCTGAGATAGCTCAGAGAAGAATAACCTGTACCAAAGTCATCTAGAGCAATCTGAACCCCCATCTGATGCAGTTCAGTCAGGCTTGCCTTGGTCAATTCAACATTTTGCAATGCAGCCGTTTCTGTGATTTCTAGTTCCAAATAACGAGCTTCCAGTCCGGTCTGCACTAAAATATCGGCAACTTTTTCCGGTAAAGTAGGTTGTTGGAGTTGTCGTGCTGATAGATTAACTCCCACACATAGGTGCGATCGACCCATTGCTTGCCAAGCCTTATTTTGGGCGCAGGCGGTTTTTAGCACCCACTCTCCAATATTCAAAATTAGCCCATTTTCCTCAGCGAGTGGAATAAATACTCCAGGGGCAAGCACCCCGAGCTCGGGGTGCTGCCAGCGCACCAGGGCTTCCATTTGCATAATTTCCCCGGTGATGGTATTGACTTGGGGTTGATAGTAAACAATTAATTCTTGCCGTTCTAAAGCCCGATGCAAACTACTCTCTAGAGCTAGTAATTCACAAGCTTGAGAGTTAATATTTACCATATAGCGCTGAAAGTCGTTGCGTCCTCCTTCTTTGGCTCGATATAAAGCAGCATCAGCATTTTTAATCAAGGTTTCAGCATCTTGCCCATCTTGGGGATAGACCGCTATCCCAATACTACCGGTAATATGAATGTGATGTCCCTCAATATTGAAACCAGGATTTAAAGATTTTAAGATTCTTTGGGCGATCATGCTGGCGTCATCGGCACAGCTAATTTTGGGTAGTAATAGTGTAAACTCATCCCCACCCCAGCGGGCAATCAGGTCACCGGATCGCAAACAACCAGTCAGCCGTTCAACTACTACTTGTAATAACAGATCGCCTATGGCATGTCCCAAAGTATCATTAACGAGCTTGAAACGATCTAAGTCGATAAATAAGACCGCAAGTAGATTTTCAGTTTGTTGTGCAGTAGCCAAGACCTCTGACAGTCGCTCATTGAATTGTACGCGGTTTGATAGGCCAGTGAGGAAATCGTGTCGAGCTTGATGCCTGACATATTCTTCAGCTTGTTTGCGCTCTGTGATATCTCTAAAGCTCCAGACTTTGCCAACGCTTTTCCCCTCAAACCACTGCGGTTGAGAATAACATTCAATGATTTTATTGTTTTTCAACTCTAATAGTTCATAGCTGGCTGGAGTTGACTGGGTATCCATTTCTCTAATCTTAGAGAGAAAGCTATCTGGGTTCGTTAACTGCTCGAGCGCATATTCTAAGGCGCGATCGCTGTTTTTCGTAGCAACAATAGAATCAGGAATATTCCAGATTTCCACAAACTTGTGATTAAAATTCCCGACCCTTCCATTACTATCTATAACAAGAATACCATCCGCAGTCGATTCAAATGTGGCTTTGAGTAACGCTAGCGACTTTTCCAATTCATCATTCATTTGCCGCAAGGCCTGATTTTGCTCGGCGAGCTGCTGCTCTTGGTTATAACGGCGCAGAGCTTCCTTAACGGTTAAAATCAGGTCAGTTTCGTCCCAGGGCTTAGTAATATATCGATACAGTTTTGCGGCATTTACGGTATTGATGATTGCCTCAGTATCGACTTGTCCAGTCAGCATAATCTTTAAAGGCTTAGGATAAAGGGCATGGATCTGAGTCAGTAATTGATCCCCTTTCATCCTCGGCATAATTTGGTCAGAGATAATTAAGGGAATCTCAACCCCATCTGTCTCTAGCTCCAAAAGAAGCTCTAGTGCTTCCTCGCCACTAGAAGCCATTTCAATGGCATAATCTTGTCCAAAGCTGCGGACAAGTTGCTCTCCCAGACTATTGAGAACAGATTCATCGTCATCCACACAAATAATCGTCAACTTACTCATACATCATCCTAACGCTGAGGTAATAATTTTGCCTAACTCTTCTTCTGTCCAGGGTTTAGCAATGCAAGCATAGAGATTTGCCTCGTTTTTGGCGCGCTCTACTGCTGCTTCATCAGCTTGTCCGGTCAGCATGATCGTGACCACATGAGGGAATTGTTGATGCACCTGCGTCAGGAACTCATCCCCTTTAATTCCCGGCATTAACCAATCAGAAACTATCAGGATCACACTCACATCCCCCGAATATAAATCCTGAATCACTTCCCAAGCCTCATCTGCGCTTTCGGCTACTTCGTAAACATAGCGATCGCGAAAGCGGCGTTTGAGCTGCTCCTTAAGACTCTCTAAAATTAGGGGCTCATCATCAACACAGAGGATGGCGGAAGTGGTCATTGTTGTTTTTTCCTACATAGATTTATGGTTTGAGCGGGAAATCGTTGATTACATTGTTTATTACTCAGTAGGACTATCGTCAATTGGCAACCATACACTAAAGGTTGTTTGCCCTGGATGACTTGCGACCTCAATGCGTCCCTGGTGCTTATCTAGAATTTTTCGACAAATATCCAGACCAAGACCACTACCTTCACCCATTGGCTTAGTAGTAAAAAACGGCTCAAAAATTCTACCCTGAATCTCTGGCAGAATTCCACACCCAGAATCTTGAACCCGCACTACAACGCAATTATCCTGCTGAAGAGTGGCGATCGCCAGGGTACCCTGGTGTTTCATTGCTTGAATGGCATTATGAATTAGGTTGGTCCACACTTGAATCAGCTCATCGGGATAGCACCAAATCGGGGGGATCGACTGGTAGTTACGCACTACCTCTATGCCTTGCTTGATCTGGTTGCGATACAGTTCCAGTACTGTTTCTAGTCCTTCGGAAACCTGTATTAATTGTCGCTCACCACTGCGATCATAACGGGCATAGCTCTTAAGCGCAAACACCACTTTAGCGGCTCGTTCTACAGCAGTAAGAGTAGTGCGGTTGTTTGATTGCAGGCGAGTCAGGTTATATGCAAGCTGCAAAATCCAGTCTATATGAGGATGCTTCAGTAATGGCAGAAAAGCATGAATATTTTTGTAGATCCCAATATCGATTAACTGATCGGCAATGTGCCGGCCATTCGTAATTCCCTGTTCTTCAAGTTCGGAGACCAGTGTTTTCTTAAAAGCACGTTTTTCGCTATAAGTAATGAAGTTTTTTGCCTGCATGGCCTCGTTTAGCAGGTTAAAAAAGTCAGCTTGCTGCTCGGTGCCAAGCCGTTGCAACAGTTGCGGCAGGTGTTCAAGAGATTCTTCTAATGCTTTGGTAATGTTACCAGCAGAGGCCTGGATCGCACCCAAAGGGGTATTGATTTCATGGGCAATTCCTGCCACTAAGCGCCCTAGGGCAGACATTTTTTCTTCAAGAATTAGTTGGGATTGGGTTTGTTGCAATTTTTCTGTGGACTCAGATAGCTCTGTATTAGCAATGTTCAGTTCCTGTATGCGTTGCTCGAGTTCTGCGTTCAAGTTGCGAGCTTTCTGTTCAGCCTTTGATCGTTGCTGGGCGATCAAAAAAACTGTAGATAATATAACTAGCATCAAGGGGATTTCAATCAGTTCATCAGCATGGGTTTTTCCAACACTGACCGCATGTAGGACATAAAGAGAATCAACTGTGACCCAGAAAAAGGCTCGCAGCATAAAACTACGGAACGGCCAATAAAATGCTCCAACAGACAGCAGCACAAAAATGACGTGGGACAGCAATGCTATTTCATCGGTAATAACCATGAATAAAGCTGTTGCCACCAGTGCTAGATCTAATAAGCGCAGGAAACGGGGATTCGAGAGTTGAGGTGATTGCAACTTATTATCTGCCTCCGTTCTAGATTTGCTGACGGATCTGATGCCTAGCATGCGGTTGCAATATTTTGTTGAGTCTAACAAAATATTGATATTACAACCAACTTACTAAGAATTTTACCCGATCGCCCTCAATTAATTTCCTGCGGAATAGCTAAAATCCTAAAATATAGCAGGTTTTACTATATCGTTCCCTTTGCAGAACCAGTTGAAAAAGTTATCGATAAATAAATAGTGATTGCGATAGATTATTGATAAGTTTTAGATGATTCTATGATATACGTTTTGGATAATATTTGGACGACCATCACTGCGGCCATCAATGCGATGTGACAGCAGTTTGAGAGTGGCAAAAACTATGCCAGGGCGGACTTTGACAATACCTAGTTTCTCTTCCAAAGTAGACATCGCTAAATATGAGCCTCAAAATGCTTTGCAGTTAGGGAAATCGCTCATTTCTCATTTCTCTTCTTTTGCATTGTGATGCTTACTTTGCAGAGGTCTTGTCCACAGATCTGGAGTATTACCCAGAAATTGACAGATGGAGCTGATGGAAGACATAACAATTCCTGTTGTAAAGAGTCGCGTGTATCAGGTGCGTAAGTTTCTGCATTAGCTAACCTAACCAGCCAAATGCTGCTTTAGATGGCTCTTGACTTCGGAGAAACTGTTCGCAGTCACGGATCGGATAAATCATTTTGTCCCAGCGTGAGTCGGGTAGGGATAAAGGACGGCGTTCGGTCAAGATCCAACGACTGATTTCATCAACCTGGCTTTGGGATTTGAGTGAGGCTTCCACGCGCACCAAGCCAAAATGCACATCCTCATTACTGTTATCTCGGAGACGCAGGTACCAACTACAAACTGGATGACGCCCAGGGGGGGTAAAAGTGGAACTGCGATCGCCCTGCTTGAGGTTAAGTACGACTGCCTGCTCGGGGAAAGTAAAATATTGGGTATTATGGCTTTTAATCAAACCAATTGTGCGTTTATGGGAGGCGGCAGCTTTAGATATAGTGATGGAACCGTCCATCACCAACCATCCTGGCAGATCGTCTTCGATCCATAATTCTGCTAAGTCTGATTCTAGCTTTTCACGACTATCTGAAATCCGATTTCTAGCTGCTTCACGTAAAGCGACTGGCTGCTTTTCGCTATCGTCATTATTGGTGTCATTAGTGTCATCTATAGTTCCATCCATTTCTCTAGGTGCAGTATCTACGATTGAGAAGCTAGCTTCTAGTTGAGATCGCTCCACCGGATCGAAATACTGATAAGGCAAATAGATGTCTTCTCGTACTAACGATCTCCATGTTGACATCAAAGTCTCTGGCCGTTGCCGCACTACTGCTGCTACATAACCATAATAAACAGGGACATAGTCCTGGTAATACAGCAACCAACTGCGTTGAATGCCATCAATAAAGTAGCGAAACTGATTCTCCGACACATCACATTCGCCCACTGCGATCACTCGCATTGGTGTTTCCAGCAGCTTTGCCCTAGACATGCGGGCAACTGATTCCCCAAAACCGGCTTGCTCGTCATACTGAGGCGATCGCACCATTTGCCTCAAACCTTTAGGCACATTACTAGTGCGGATATATTTTTGCAAATTGGGCAGTAGAGAGGAAGTCATATTTCCTAACAAGCATTAGGGTGGATTGGGAGAAAATAGCGGTGCAGGGATATTCAAAGGATCGAATTTTAGTCCTATTGTAGCGGCTACATCTCGATCGAATACTTTACGCTTGTCCTCAATATAAGTCAAACCGAAGGGATCTTCATAACTCCACAGTGTCTTACCAATACCATACCGATCTAAGGAAGTAGATACATCATGAAACCAATTGATGCGATCTGCAAGTGGAGCATTATTACGTAAAACCCCAAATTCATTAGCGATCGCGTGGACGTGATTTGTTGTTGCCCAGTCACCAATACGATGGAATATCCGATCGAGCCTATCTGAATTCCAACTATCATTTCCTTGATAATTGGTGAGAGGATCTGGGTTGTTAGATTTCCCTTGCTGGAGAGCAGTGTCAGAAGCTTGTGTAGTTGAGTTATAAGAAACCCCTTTTAAAGAGGCAATATCACTGGCTAACCAAGATGCTCCTTGATGTGTGAACTTAAAGGGAGAATAAAAGTGGAAATTGTAGACAACATTCTTATCTGGGACAGGTTTAGATGTTAATAAAGTTTTATACCCATCGCCAATTGCTTTGGCAATCAGCGTATGCTGTGGGGCGTTTTGCCGCATCGCCTCTAGGATTTGGGGTTGTAAACGATCCCACTGTGATACTGAGGCCGAATCCACATGACTGATATCCTCCCCCACAAAACCGTAGGGTTCGTTAAGTGTTTCAAGGAATATATAATCTGGATTTGTGTTGCTGAGATGTTTGGCCAATGCACCCCAAAACTGCACAAACTTGTCAGCAAAGGCTGTATCGCTTAGCAGACGTTGTTGAAAGGTAATTCCTGCTTGCCCTCTAGGATGAATATCCACGATCGTAGCCAGGTCTTTGGCTTGGATGCGTGCGATCGCCTTATCAATAAAAGGTAGAACCGCTGGGTTTAGTACTCCAGGATTATCTTCCTGAAATAAAAGCGTAGGATTGATTGCCAGGCGAATATGCTTAAACCCTAGATCGTGGATAAATTGCAGGTTCTTATTCGAAAGATATCTGTCAAAGCGACTGGCGCTATAAGAATTGGAAAACCACTTACTGACATTAATCCCTTTGGTCAGTTTATCTAGGCGAGAATCGGGAACATTTTGTAAAGGATTAGGTTCTTGAGAGTAATTAGTCAGGGTATCAGGTGACATAGATAGGCTAAAAAGCTAAAACTAATCCTAAAAATTCGCAACATAAAATAAGATGCTTTCCATTTGCGCTATTGAAGGCAAGCCGATCCGCATCTATAAAAGCTTGCTTAATCATTAAATCCCCCCCAGGTTATTTGCTGTTTAAGCTTTCCCCTAAACCTGTTTAAGCTTTCTTATAAACTTGTAAAAAATTCTTGAATTTCTGTCCCAACGCCAAACCATTCTTGGGCAGAGTAATGCTAGAAATTGCGGTTCCTATCACATGAACTCGCGATCGCAAAATACTACTGATTAAGTGAGTCGAGCCCAAACATCGGCAAACATCAAAGGAATACTTATGACACAATATGAACAAAATACATTCAAGTAACCTTCGAAGCAGCGTGACTACACAGCAAATAAATATAGCGGAGTCTACGGAAAGGCGAGAGTGGACTTGGCAGGGGCATAAAATTGTATATGCCGTAGCCGGAAGTGGGACTCCTCTCTTGCTGGTGCATGGCTTTGGAGCTTCCATCGGTCATTGGCGCAAAAACATTCCGATCCTTGCCGCAGGTGGATACAGGGTATTTGCGATCGATTTGCTGGGTTTTGGCAACTCAGATAAACCTGCGATCGCCTACTCCCTGGAACTGTGGCAAACTTTGCTCAGAGACTTTTGGGCGGAGCACATTCAACAGCCGACAGTTTTTATTGGTAACTCGATCGGTGCTTTGCTGTGCTTGATGATTGTCGCTGACTATCCCGAAATTACGCTTGGCGGTGTCTTGCTTAACTCTGCGGGTGGATTGAGTCACCGCCCCGATGAGCTCAACCCGCTCCTGAGATTTGTGATGGCAACTTTTACTAAGCTCATTAGCTCTGAAGTAACGGGTAAATTCCTGTTCGATCGCATTCGTCAAAAGCGTCGCATTCGTAGCACTCTGTACCAGGTATATCGCGATCGCGCCAGCGTCACAAATGAGCTAGTTGATATGCTATACGAACCTGCTTGTGATCCTAACGCCCAAAAAGTATTTGCCTCGGTCGTCACTGCACCAGCGGGGCCAAAGCCTGAGGAGCTTTTACCGAAAGTCGAGCGACCCTTATTAGTAATCTGGGGTGAAGCCGATCCCTGGACACCAATTGGCGGAGCCGCAATCTACAAAAAATTTAGCGCCACAAAGGATATTAAATTTCATGCTATTCCCAATACAGGTCATTGCCCTCATGACGAAAGACCAGAAATTGTGAATGCCCAAATATTGGCTTGGCTAGACGAAATTGGTAAGTAATAATATTGAAACTCCTCCGCGACGCCGTTTTACCGTAGTTTTTGACCCGGTTACAACCAGGTGGAGACAAACCGCTTAGCATACTTAAAGTTTCCAGATACGTGTCTGGTATACTGCTGCCAAGACGAAACCGCCTCCTCAAAAACGAACATAGATCAAGAAACTTTGTAGGCAGTCACCAACGTTACAGAGGAGCAATCTAAATATAGGTGGTTTCGCAATCGCAATCAATTTATCTAAGGATAGATGTAAATATTGCATAGTGCGAATAATTTGTGGCGGAACGCATCCGGGACGGAATCGCTGTTAAAAGACAAAGCTTAAGCAGCTTCGGCTGGGCGACGGACAACATAGTGTTGTTCGGGAGCAGGGAAGCCGGCTGTACCAAATGCTTCGCGAATCACTTCGTTTGTATTAAAGTACACCTGCCAGTAGTGATCGTTATTGCAGAAGGGTCGTACAGCTAGAACTGGGCCTGCTAAGGTAAACTCTAAAATCTCCACGACGGGAGCTGGATCTGCTAGCACATTTGGAATAGTAGCAAGACGCTCTTGGAGAAGACGGATCGCTTGCTCGTGGTTAACCGAGTGATTTAGCTGCGCGACTAGATCGACACGACGATATGGGTTAGCGGAAAAATTTTGGATGTTATCAGAAAAAAGCTTGTTGTTGCCAACTATAGTCAAAACATTATCAAGGGTATCGATCTTAGTAACAAATAGCCCTATTTCCCGTACAGTACCAACTATACCTCCACCAGAAACAAAGTCACCAACTTTAAACGGGTGTAAAACAATTAGGAATGCTCCTGCGGCAAAGTTAGCAAGTAGTCCGCTCCAGGCTGCTCCGATTGCAAAGCCAGCGGCGGCTAATAAAGCTGCAAAGGAAGTAGTCTCAATACCAAAGAAGCCGAGGATAGAAACCACTAATACGATATTTAGCATTATCGTAATGGTCGATCCGACATAGCTGATGATTGTCGAGTCAACTCCTCGAATTTTCATTCCTCTGGATGCCAGACGAATAGCAAAATCGATCAGCCATCGCCCCACAACCCATAATATAACTCCTAGAATTAGCTTGCCGCCTACATTTATGCCTAATTCAGTTAGTTTACTAGTGTCCATATTTTCCTTAAACTTAAACTACATAAGAAGGGTGATTTTCAGGTAACAAACGATGTATGAAACGCATCAGAGAGGCGCACACTCGTCACTAACTGCTACCCCTTGCCTAAAACAATTTAGCAGATTAATTTGGGAATGTTATGGTTGCTAAGATACATGACATTGTTATTACCAAGTTTCTTGATGTTGGGTAATCTATATCAACCTACTTCCACTTGGCGGATGGCAGCATATACCAGGGAAGGTGGGGATATTCATGATGTTCCCAATGATAACCAAAATGGTAGCAGGTGATAAATGACCAAAATATCGTGTAGTTGCTACTTCTGGCTCGATGCCGATCTTCATAGCCCTGTGCTAGTTTTCTATGAGGCAAGAAAGTCCCAAAGTAAAATAGTTGTATTGAACTCAATAGAATTGGTAGAACCCAGAATAAGATTAAGTTGCTGACTGAGATGTGGCAACCTAAAGTCAAGGTAGAAAATATAAGAACCATGCCGACTAGCAAAATCCAAAGCTGGTTTCTGTCTAAGTATCCTCCCATAAACTTGAGATACCAATATGAGGCATTGCGATCGCCTTCACAATCATGGCGATCGCAATAATCAGGATCGTCTAAACTGGCTGGATGCTGGTGGTGTAGGCGATGTTTTTGAGACAAAACTCGGAAGGATAGGAGAGCGTAGGCAGTTGTAGCGATGGAGCCGATCAAATCATTGACCTTGCGACTTTTGGGAAACACATTTCTGTGCATAGCATCATGCGCGGTGATAAACAGCCCCGTGTGCAAGAAAGTCCGGACAAAAACCGCAGCTACCAATCCTACAGCCGTTATTTGGGATATCTCAAGTAAGAGTAGCCAGATGAGACTTCCCAGCCACAATGCAAAAAGTGACAGAGAGATGAAAATACCTGAAGTTAAGTCTGAACGATACGACTTATCTCTCAGATTCATCCCTACTTGCCACATAATCTCACAAATTAAGTTTTAGATCGATATATCAACGATTAGCATGAATTCACTTTTATGTAGCTACACATAAGAATCCTCCCATCCTCCCCTTGCCAAGGGGAGGTACCGTCGGCAGTGGAGTGCATTTAGAGCTTGGTTAGCGCATCAAATTCAGTAATTCTTTGGGAGATGCCAACAGGTCGATCGCCACAAAGAAGATTTTGTCTTGGGGATCGAGGAGAAAGCGCCAAGCCATATTCATGCCAACATTGGCACCAAACCATGGAGTTTGGACTTTTCCTGTTACCTTGATCTGGTTAAAACCACCATCTGCTGGTTCGGAAGTACCTCTCTCTGGCATCAACTTCAAGTTTTGGCATTCTTCTTGAAGGTATCGGAAAACATTGTCTCGTCCCACAATCGGTTTTTGGAAAGGAGCTTGTAGCGCACCATCTTCAGTAAATAAGTTGATCACTGCATCAAAATCATTGGCATTCATATTGTTGATGTAGGCGAGTACAGTGGGATTGGTAACGCCATCAATCGTCACCTCAGTCCGCTTAGCCATATCTGTTGGTGGGACGACTGGCTCTGATACCTTTGTAGTGCCAGACTTGCCAGCATCATATCCCATGTCAACTACAGCATTGCGCAAAACCGTAATTTGCTGGCCTTGATCTAGCACGCGAATAGCTTGAAGTACCGAGGAAGCATTCGTTGAAAGTTTGTAACCCTCTGGAATTGGGGCTACTATTCCCTGCTCCATCCATTCTCCCAATTGATACCAGAAACCTAGCTTGATATTGGCACTAAAACCAGCATAGGCACGACAAACTGGTGTATCGGCTCGGTTAGCCAGGTCGCACATGGCTTGAGATTGCTCAATTGGAGACATTTGTCGAATTTGATTCATCAGGCCTTCGGCAAATACCATACTGGCTGCGCCAGGAGCGGCAACAGTAATAGTTGTTCCCATTTCGGTGTAAGCAAACCAGATCAGCGCTAATTGATCTTCGGCATTGAGCTGGTTGAACCGAGCAATCGTTGCTGGTACAGCATCGGCAGATAGAGTACCGGGGAATATTCCACGAGCTGTGTCAATGGTGAATGGCATAAGCTTACCTTATTAAATTTGTGAAGTTGTGTTCGATTCCTAGTTAAAAGTATTACGAAACCTTACAGAATAGCAACAAAACTTCACGAAGATCTTTCGAAAGGGTTACTAAAGATACAGCGTGAGGATCGATATCTAAGCATATATGTATAGATATCCACTTTGGTTAAGCAATTTACTCTGTAAAGAATTGCTTTTTTTAACTACTATTATTTGGCAATACTTCGGACAGTTTTTGGGAACTAACGATAGAATAAGGGCTCGAGTATATTATTCATCGAATTAATCAACGAGAAGTGAAGGGTTTCAGCCTTTTTCTAAAAAATGTCCGAACCATCGATTTGGGAATACCTTCAGTGTAATGGCATATGACTATCCTGAAGGTTAAGATTTAGAAGCTGCAGTCTAATCGAATTACTCTAATTGCGTTCGTAGGAGTATATATCTCCAGGTTGACTAAACAACTCAGACGATCGCTTGGCTAGAAACTCCACATCTTCTAGATTTAAGCTCCAATTAAAGGCATCAACAGTATCTTGAATCTGTTGGCGTGCGAGGGTAAGCCCGCATGCTACGGCACCCACACCAGATTGCTGTCTTACCCAGTTAAGCGCTACTTGCGAGATCGACTTATTGTATTTTTGCGCTACCTCAGCCAGAGTATCTAGCATGTCAAGGGCTACTGGCCAGCCACCATGAGTTTTAATCATATTGCTGTAAAAGAAAGAACGGGCACGATCTGGCTCTTGCTGCGGCAACTTGATACCGCGAAATTTATCAGATAGGAACCCTCCTGCGAGAGAACCATAGGTCAGTAGTTGAATATTATGCTTGAGGCAAAGCGCCTGCATCGAAGTTTCTACGCGGCGATCGATCAGGCTGTACTGGACTTGATGCGTATAGATGGGGGCGTATCGGATTGCTTTTTCTAACATGGGTGTGTTGAAGTTAGTGACACCAAGTTGCAGGATCTTGCCTTGCTCCATCAGGTCACTTAACGTATCGAAGGTAGAAGCAAAATCTAAATTGGGATCGTGCCAATGTACTTGCACGGAATCGAGCGCATCCCGTTGTAGCTTGTGTAATGAGCTATCAATTTTATTGCGTACCTGTATCGCTGAGGGTATACCGCCAAAGAACCCTAACTTGGTGAATACCTGACAGTCACGTTTTTTAAGTATAATCCCCAAAACTTCTTCACTACGTCCATAAAAGTCTGCCGTATCAAAAGTATTTACACCTAGAGATATGTAGGTGTCGATCGCGTGGGCAATATCTGGTGTGGAGAGTTTCTTCCAAAGGCGATCGTCAAGCTGCCAGCATCCCACAATGAGGTAGTTCTGAGCGGGGTTTATTGGTTGGGAGTTCATGCCTACAGGGGGGATTTAGGGATTGGATCGTGCTGCAATAATGCCACCCTCAACAATATCAGGAATATCAAGTTGTTGTCAGATTTAGCTGGCGATCGCGATTTAGCGATTTGAACTAACTAAAAGGTGCGATCGCCCACCCAAGATGGTCGTCAACCCAATAAAATAGAGGCTGATACGGCATAAATTTCGATCTTAAAGTTGTGGGTAGGGTTTTGATGGAGGCTTTAAAGACTGTAAAAAAATATTGGCGACGGGAATTGCTACCGTTGCTCGCTAACCTGAAAATGGCGATCGCATTGCTATTGGCGATCGCCGTATTCAGCATCTCCGGCACGGTAATCGAACAAGGGCAAACTATCGATTTTTATCGCGAGAACTATCCAGAACATCCCGCTCTGTTTGGTTTTTTGACCTACAAAGTCCTGATGGCAATTGGGCTAAACCAGGTATATGGCAGTTGGTGGTTTTTATCCCTGTTGATCCTATTTGGTTCTAGCTTAACGGCCTGCACATTTTATCGCCAACTCCCCATCCTCAAGGTTGCCAAGCGCTGGAGCTTTTATACCAAACCGCAAAGTTTTACCAAAATGGCGATCGCCACAGAACTGGCAGGGCGATCGCTAAGCGATCTGGAGCAGCCCCTGCGTCAAAAAGGCTACAAAATATTCCAAGAAGATCAAAAACTCTATGCCCGTAAGGGACTGGTGGGACGCATAGGGCCGATTATCGTCCATGCCAGCATGCTACTGATTTTAGCAGGTTCAATCTGGGGGTCGTTAACTGGCTTTGTTGCCCAAGAGATGGTTCCCAGCGGCGAGACATTCCAAATTCACAACATTACCGAAGCAGGCATCTGGTCGAAGCCACAGATGCCTAAGGATTGGTCGGTAAAAGTTAATCGTTTTTGGATTGATTACACCCCCAGTGGTGCGATCGATCAGTTCTATTCAGACCTATCCGTACTTGATAAAACGGGTCAAGAGGTAGATCGACAAACCATCCACGTTAACAAACCTCTGCGCTATCGCGGTGTCACACTTTACCAGGCGAATTGGGATATTGCTGCCGTTAGGTTTACGCTCAATCAAAGCCCAGTTTTGCAATTGCCGGTATCTAAGTTGCAAGCGCGCAGTAACGGTAGCCAGGTTTGGGGCACCTGGATTCCCACCAAGCCCGATCTCAGTGCTGGTGTCACCTTGATCACCCCCGATCTACAAGGCACATTTTTGATCTATGACGAAAAGGGACAGTTACTAGCTTCCGTGCGCACAAATGGCAGTACAGAGGTAAATGGCGTCACGCTGACCATTAAGGATGTAGTCGGTAGCACCGGGCTTCAGATCAAAGCCGATCCTGGTATTCCTGGTGTCTATACTGGCTTTGGATTGCTGATGTTGGGCGTGATCATGAGTTATGTCAGCCATTCCCAGGTTTGGGCGCTCCAGGTTGGCAGCACGCTGTATATTGGCGGCAAAACCAATCGCGCCAAGGTTGCCTTTGAGTCTGAAATAGTCCAAATCCTGGAAAGTCTTCCCAAGCAAGACTTATCGTTTGCGACATGAGGGGCAAACACATAGGTCTACCCGTACGGATAAGGGAAGTTCATCAATATTTAGAAGAGTTTAGTAAAAGAATAATCAAGTGACTGAAGCAAAAGTAGCATCCTATGGTGCATGGAAATCCCCGATCGCCTCAGAACTAATTGTCTCTACAAGTATTGGGCTAGGGCAAGTTGCGATCGCTGGTGATGATATCTTTTGGACTGAAGGGCGACCGTCTGAAGGTGGTAGGAATGCTATAGTGCGCTGCACACCTAGCGGTCAAATTACGGACGTGATTCCCGCACCCTACAATGCGAGATCGCGGGTACATGAATATGGCGGCAGCTCATTTCTAGTCGTAGATGGCAGGGTTTACTTTTCTAACTTTGCCGATCGTCGCTTATATTGCCATTGGCTCACAGAAAAGCCCGATAGTGATCCAAATCCTCTCACACCAACGGGTACATATCGCTATGCGGATGCTATTTTTGACCGCGATCGCCACCGACTGATCTGCGTGCGA
Source organism: Rhizobium sp. Q54 (assembly GCA_943367755.1). GTDB lineage: Bacteria > Cyanobacteriota > Cyanobacteriia > Pseudanabaenales > Pseudanabaenaceae > PCC-6802. The sequence continues at coordinate 18,282 of CALRKB020000016.1, forward strand.
GAGGAACATGATGAATCTAAAAGCGAGCCAATTAATACCCTAGTCAGTATCAATATTCTGAATGGTGAAGATATCCAAATTTTGGCATCAGGTGCAGATTTCTATGCCTCACCACAACTAAGTGCGGATGGCAGCAAGCTGGCATGGCTGAGTTGGCATCATCCCAATATGCCTTGGGATGGCACGGAGCTATGGGTTGCCGAAGTTGGCGATCGCGAACTCCATAACCCTCAATTAGTAGCTGGTGGCATAGAGGAATCGATTTTTCAGCCACAATGGTCGCCTGATGGTATCCTGTACTTTGTCAGCGATCTCACGGGTTGGTGGAATCTCTATCGCTGGCGCGATCGCAAGATTGAGCCGCTCTGCGAAATGGAGGCGGAATTTGGCTTGCCACAATGGGTATTTGGCATGTCTACCTATGCATTTATTTCTGGTAGCAAGATCCTATGTACCTACAACCAAAAAGGGCAATGGCAGTTGGCTACTTTAGATACGTCATTTGATAAGCCCATTCTAAATTCTATTCCTACACCCTATACAGATATTTCATCGCTCAAAGCCCAGGGCGATCGCGCTGTCTTCATTGCTGGCTCACCGACAGAACCTACCGCAGTCGTGCAATTAGATTTAGCCAGCGGTCAAACTAAGGTGCTGCGTTCATCAACCGAATTACAGGTTGAGAAGGAATATTTGTCCGTACCCCAAACTATTGAGTTTCCCACTGAGAATGGCAAGACTGCCTACGCTTTTTTCTATCCACCCACAAATCGTGACTACATCGCACCTAGTGATGAGAAGCCCCCTCTGCTAGTTAAAAGCCATGGTGGCCCCACGGCAGCAACATCCAGTTCATTTAGCCTCAAAACGCAATATTGGACGAGTAGGGGCTTTGCAGTTTTGGATGTAAACTATGGCGGTAGTACAGGCTATGGACGCGCCTATCGCCAGAGACTCAATGGTAATTGGGGCATTGTGGATGTGGATGATTGTACCAATGGAGCTAAGTATTTAGCAGAAAAGGGATTAGTCGATCGCGATCGCTTAGCGATCTCAGGCGGTAGTGCTGGTGGATATACTACTCTCTGCGCCCTCACCTTTAAGCATGTTTTTAAGGCTGGAGCTAGCTACTACGGTGTCAGCGATCTAGAGGCTTTGGCTAAAGACACCCACAAATTTGAGTCGCGTTACCTGGATGGACTGATTGACCCGTATCCCGAACGACAAGATCTGTATACAGCGCGATCTCCTATCCACTTTACGGAAAGATTATCCTGTCCTGTGATTTTCTTTCAGGGTTTAGAGGATAAAGTTGTACCTCCCAACCAGGCAGTGATGATGGTTGATGCATTAAAAGCTAAGGGCTTACCAGTCGCATATGTACCGTTTGAGGGCGAGCAACACGGGTTTAGAAAAGCGGAGAATATAAAGCGATCGCTGGATGGTGAGTTCTATTTTTATTCGCGCATCTTTGGGTTTGAGCCTGCCGATTCCATAGAGCCAGTTCCCATCAATAACATTTAGAAAATATAGCCACAAAGAAATTATGCCATCAATTGCCTATCTTGGTTCACCGGGCACCTATGCCGAAGCTGCGGCTTTACTTTATCTAAAACTAAGCCAAGCTAACCTTAATTCATCCTCAGATAATTCCCGACTTTGCCCCTACCCCACGATTGCCCAAACGCTGCAAGCGGTTGCGAAAGGGGAAGTAGATCTTGCCATTGCTCCTATGGAGAACTCCATCCAAGGTGGTGTCACAATGACGCTAGATGGCATTTGGCAGTGGGATAAGCTCCAGATTCAACAGGCTTTAGAACTTCCGATCGACCACGCCTTGATTACGCTTGCGCCGCAGGTGGAGCAGATTAAAGTTGTTTACTCCCATCCTCAAGCGCTTGCCCAATGCCAGCATTGGCTAGAACGCTTTTTGCCACAGGTGCAGATCGTGCCGACCGATTCTACAACTGAGGGTTTAAAATTTGTCACCAACGATCCCACCGTGGCGGCGATCGCTTCGCAACGCGCGGCGGAATTGCACGAATTGCCCATTCTTGCCTGTCCAATTAATGACTATCCCGATAATTGCACCCGTTTCTGGGTGCTGGGGCTGACTCCCCCTACAACAAAAGGCACCCATACCTCCCTAGCATTTAGCGTCAAAAAGAATATGCCAGGCGCTTTAGTGCGACCATTATCAGTCTTTGCCGATCGCAACATCAATATGAGCCGCATTGAATCGCGACCTTCCAAAAAATCGTTAGGTGACTACATATTCTTTATTGATATTGAAGCATCTGTAGAAGAGGAACGCGTCAAGGAAGCACTCTCCGAATTATTAGACTTTACCGAAACTTTAAAAATCTTTGGTAGTTATGCGATCTCGCCTTAGTAAATGGTGACTCTACCAGAATTTGATATTTAGCATTGCATCAATATCGCGGCTAAATTGCCATGTATCAGGGAATTGTTGCTGCGGATATTCGTCACGAACGTTTTTTAAAGCAGATGCAAGAGCATTGTTAAAGATTTCATCCCAAATAGCTTTTAGGCTTGGAGACTGTTCAATAATGTCCTCAAGTTGCGATCGCTGTTCTCTAATCGTATTTTCCCATCCGTTGAAGCAGTCAGGCATATTGACATACATCCGCTTGAACAGATGTTCTAGCAGGGCTCTGAGTCGACTTTTTAATTCTCGTTTGTCTCTGCCTGCCAAGCCCTCTAACTCCTCGATTAAATTCTCAACATCGAGATTTTGGAAATCTCCAGATCTCAACTGTGCGATCGCTGTCTCTAGCCAAAGGTTAAGGTCACGGTCGTACAAAGAAGTTTTAGGCTTGGTTGTTTGTGTCATTTCAATTCAACTCCTTTGGCATTAGGTGCGTTTTTCTTGCGTGGCGGAACCAATCGTATTTGCTACCGTTGTAGCAAATAATTATCTTCACCTGCCGATAACGGAGAGAGGGGGATTCGAACCCCCGGTTGCTTTCGCAACACTCGATTTCAAGTCGAGCGCATTCGACCACTCTGCCATCTCTCCGTTGCACATTGTAGGGCATATGGTTCCAACTGTCAGCTTGTAACGCAATTAAAGTTTTACTAAAATTCCACAACTACGGGTACGTGGTCGCTAGGCTGAGTGAGTCTACGTGGCTCTACGTCTATGGTGCAGGCGATCGCGCTTTCATATAAAGCCTCGGTGGCAAAATGATAGTCAATCCGCCAACCGCGATTGCGCTGAAACGATCCGCTGCGGTAGTCCCACCAGCTATAGTGCCCAGGCTCAGTGGTAAATTTGCGAAACACATCCTTAAACCCCAAATTCAGGATTGCCTGTAACGCCTCGCGCTCGGCATCGGTTGCCATTACTTGTGTGGCGCGATCGCTCGGATCGTGAATGTCAATATCCTCAACTGCCACATTAAAGTCGCCGCAGATCGAGAGCTTGGTGGGCTTGGCATCTTTTGCTAGTAATGCCTGGAGATATTGCTTGAGCGTCGCCAGCCAGCGCAATTTGTATTCATACTTTTCACTACCTACGGCTGAGCCATTGGGGACGTAGAGGTTGACGATGCGAATACCGTCAGCGATGCCTGCGATCGCACGCTTTTGGTCATCTAGATCGCCAACATCACCTAAAACGGCAGCAAAACCCATACTTACCTCTGACATCGGTTGGCGCGAAATCATTGCCACACCGTTGTAGGATTTTTGTCCGTAGATGTAGGTATGCAGGCCTAAATTGGTAAATGGCTCCAGCGGGAAATCGGCATCGACCACCTTAGTTTCCTGGAGACAAAGTACGTCGATCGCAGGATGACTTTGCAGCCAGGACAGCACATGCTCTAGGCGAGTGCGCACGGAGTTCACATTCCAAGTTGCTACTTGCATTAATATTAAGACTTACAACTATTCAGCATTTTAGTGTCTTTGATTGCATGGTAGGGATAAAAGCAAAACCATTCTTAAAATGGGCAGGGGGGAAAACGCAGCTTTTAAAACAGTTTGAATCCCACTATCCTGAATCTTTGAAGTTAGGTAAAATCAAAAAATATATTGAACCATTCATTGGTAGTGGTGCGGTTTTTCTGGAAATATGTCAAAAATATGAAATCGAATCAGCACATATCTCTGACATTAATTTTGACCTAATTCAGGCTTATCAGGTAATTCAAAGATGGCCTGATGACTTGATTGAAATCTTGGGGAAACTCCAAGTCAAGTTTGATAAATCCAGTCAGATGCAACGGCAATTATTTTTTACTGAAATACGCACTCAGTATAATTTGCAAAGAAAATCTGTGAGCATTCTCAAGTTATCCAAGGATGCCATAAATCGCACAGCGCAGCTTATATTTTTAAATAAGACCTGTTTCAATGGCCTGTTTAGATTAAATTCCAAAGGTGAATTTAACGTACCATTTGGTAGGTACAAAAATCCTAAAATTTTAGATGCTGAAAATATTTATCAAATATCTCAACTACTACAAAAAACTGAGATTAGATCGTCAGAATTTGAATCTTGCTATGCGATCGCCGATGAATCTTCCTTTATCTACTTCGATCCACCCTACCGACCAATTAGTAAAACCTCTAACTTCACGAATTATGCCAAATCGGGATTTACAGATCGAGAGCAGGAAAATCTAGCTGATTTTTACAGAAAACTAGATCGAGAAAAAGCGGCAAAGCTGATGCTGAGTAATTCCGATCCGAAAAACGAAAATATGGATGATGATTTTTTCGAGCGGTTGTACGCAGGTTATTCTATATATAGGGTTTCGGCTAGTCGTATGATCAATTCCATAGGTGCAAAACGTGGGCGTATTTCCGAATTACTGATCGTTAATTATTAGAATATTAATAAAATTAGTAACTTGTTACCAGTTCCTTCTCCCCAATTTATGCTCGCTGCCAGTCCTGATTTGACTGCCCTAGCGCGATCGCAGATCGTTTTACTCACCCAGGGTTTGGGTGCAGTTTCCAGCGTCATGTATCTCACTGAGGAAATTGGCAACCGTACCCCCAATCTGATTGAGGTAGTCGCCTATCCCGATGATGCCGCCGAGCGTCTCAGCACTAACCTCCAGGGTGCTAACCTGCAACTCCTATTACCATCAAACCAAAAGGCGGCAGAGGGTAGCGCTCTCGTTAAGCAAGGGCGCATCGTTTTACCCCTAATTTATCAAGGCACGATCATGGGCTTTTTGATGACAGGCCGCGAAGATCGCGAATGGAGCGATCACGAACAATCACAAATTCAGCAGGTAGCAAATACATTGGCGATCGCCTGTGCATTAGATCGTCGCTGCCAGTGGTTAGAGGAGAGTCAACGACAAGCCTACGCCCAACAAACCGATTTCCTCTCAACGCTCTTGCACCAGCTTCGCAATCCGCTGACTGCCATCCGCACATTTGCGCAGCTCCTGTTGCGGCGGATTCTCCCGGAAGATCCCAATCAGAAATTTGTGCGGAGTCTACTGAGGGAAACTGCACACATGCAGGAATTGCTGGCGGGAGTGGATGGGCTACAAGCCTTGCCCATGCTGGAGATGTACCCAGATCAACTGCTGTTGCCTTCTAGCACACTTGCCTTGAGTGCAATCGACCCCATGGAGATCCTGGAGCCTTTGATTAATTCAGCTACGGCGATCGCACAAGAACGCGACCTTGACTTTACGATTAATCTTCCCGACGAGCTACCATTAGTTTTAGGTAATGCTGCGGCTTTGCGAGAAGTATTGGGTAATCTAATCGACAACGCGATGAAATATACGATCGCCCCTGGTAGCGTATCGCTAAATATAGAGGTCGATCGCGATTATGCTACGGTTAACGTGCAGGACACTGGTTTGGGTATTCCCACCAACGATCTGCCCCACTTGTTTGAGCGCAATTTTCGCGGCAGGCAAGCCGAAGGAGAGATTACTGGGACGGGATTGGGATTAGCGATCGCCCTCGATCTAGTCCAAAAAATGCAAGGCGAAATTCTGGTTAGCTCCCAAGAGAATCAGGGCAGCACTTTCTCTGTCCGCCTCAAACGCTGGAAGAGGTAATACTTTTCACTCTTCATTCTTCAATTTTCTATCTTCTATCTTTCCTACCCTCTACCACCTGCTCGCAAATTATGACAAACACTATTGCTACTAAAGCTGTACCTCTCCTGGGGCAGTCACTAGAGGAACTCACAATCTGGGTGGAGAGGACAGGACAACCACGCTATCGCGGTAAGCAATTGCACGATTGGCTCTATCAAAAAGGCGCGCACAGCCTGGACGAGATTACGGTATTTCCCAAAGTATGGCGGCAAGAGATGGCGGCAACGGAAATTGGGCGATCGCAGATTCACCACCGCACCGAAACTAAAGATGGCACGAACAAATTTTTGCTGCGCTTGGCTGATGGCGCGATCGTGGAAACTGTCGGTATTCCCACTAGCAAACGACTCACGGTTTGCGTTTCTACCCAGGTGGGTTGCCCAATGGACTGCAACTTCTGCGCTACGGGTAAGGGAGGATTCGATCGCAACTTGGATAAACATGAAATTATCGATCAGGTACTCACCGTTCAAGAGCAGATGCAGCGACGGGTGAGCCATCTCGTATTCATGGGCATGGGCGAACCTTTACTGAATCTCGAAAACGTGGTGGGAGCAGTGCGCGTCCTCAATCAGGATATTGGTATTGGTCAGCGCAATATTACAATTTCCACCGTGGGAGTTCCCAAGCAAATTAAGCGACTGGCGCAGCATAATTTACAAGTTACCTTAGCAGTAAGTATCCATGCTCCCGATCAAGAATTGCGGGCTTCGCTCATTCCTTCGGCGCGTAAATATCCGATTGAATCTTTGCTCAGCGACTGCCGCGAGTATATTAATGTCACGGGACGGCGCATTAGCTTTGAATATACTTTGTTGGCTGGTGTGAATGCTTCTCCAGCCCAAGCAAGACAACTGGCACAACTCCTGCGGGGATTCCAAAGTCATGTCAATTTAATTCCCTACAATCCAATTAAAGATGCGGATTACAAGCGCCCTTCGTCTACAACGGTGGAAATGTTCGCGCAAACGCTAAAAGAGCAACATATTGCCGTAAGCGTGCGCCGTACGCGTGGCATGGAGGCCGATGCTGCCTGCGGTCAACTGCGCGGTACGCATCAGAAGAAAGATGATGCTATCCCAACACTTCTTCTACCGTAATCCTAATATCAGGAAAGGACTTGTGGAATCCTAAAGGGTAATAATCATCGCTCTTCCCTCTTCCACCTTCCCTTTTCTTCCCTCACAACTGTTTGAATAGTTCCATCAGTTTACGCTTCCGCGCGTGGGTGGTCGTGAGTTGGGTGCGATAGGTAGACCACTCGGCTTTTCGTCCTAGTTGAAGATAGGCATCTCGGACTTGTTTTAACCACCTGACAGCTTCACTATAGCGATCGGCTTTACCCGCATCCATAATTGGCTCGGCACGCAGACGCGCATTCTCAATCACCCATTCAGGGCGATGAGCGATCGCTGCTTCCATGACCCGATGCACAAATTCAGCGTGATAGATATCAGTTTTAACCACTTCAATCGCATCATCAATTAGACCTTCGTGCAAAAAGATATCAACTTTGGCTTCTCTCGCTTGCCAATCATTAGCTTGACGCAGCGTTTGCAGCAGATTTGATCGCACTTTTGACCAGGTTTTTCCTGCTAGATCTTCAATCTTTCTATAATCTTTGAAGGAAGGCTTAATTTTAAAAGCAGTGATTTTAGCAGCTAGGGCAGTGGTAGAGTCTCCCAATCCTTCTGCCAGATCGCTCGTCCAGGTTGCCAGCTCGTAGATGCGATATTCCGAACCCGTTAGGGTCAATCCCGCCCGCGCAATCTCCAAGGCTTCGGTAACGCAAGCGCGATCGCACAGAGCTTGAGCGAGACCAAGTGCCTCCTCTGCGGTAGTCATCTGTTCTTTTGACTTTGCCATTGCCTCGTCTATCCGCCCCAAACTTGTAAGTTTGGTCAGATACAAAAGGGTTTGACTTTCCGCTTCTGCCAGATGTAGGTATTCCTCTTGACGATTCTGGCGATCAAGAATGCGGAGGCGGATTACTGCCAGATCTTCGACAAAATGAGGTCGTTCACCATCATCACTATCCCAAGCCCCTTGCTCTGTAATGTTGCCCTCAAACACCCGTTGCAGAGCAGGATAGTCCCAACCTTGAGCCAGAGCTGCCAAGCTCATCTCAAAGCTACCGCCGAGTTGGTCTTGCCATTCCTCTAGCCGCATCTGCAGCTCCGCTTTCTGTTCGTCCGGCAGTTCGGCACTGAGAATTGCCTCTGTCCAAGCTTCATTTAAGGATTCACATACGGCTTCGCTATCGGCACCGTAATCCGATAGATCGTCCCATTCCTCTGCGCAAGTAGCAGTAATAACTTCCAGAATGGCGATCGCGTTATTACCATCCCCCTGCTCAGTAAAGGCTTCTGCCTTACCAATTACTTCCTGCAAATCGTCGGCAATTGGGTCTCCCTCCTCATATCCTTCTTCCAGGGAACGTAAGCCATCCCGCAAAATTTGCTTCACTTGACGGCGGAATGGAGCCGCATCAATGGTAGTACGGCGTGGAGTTTTGGCAGCTTTGGCTGCTTTGGCTGATTGTTTCTGGGGCGTAGGAAGTAAGATCAGGCTAACGTGGTGATCGATTGCATCAATTAGATCGGGTTGTTCGTCAACTAGGGCTTGAATCAGGTGCTGGGTTTTCTGGTGGTCGAGGCGATCGAGCAATTGCACTAAAGTAGGACGATCTTCGATGGAGTTCGGTTGCCGCACGCAGGTTAACAAGGTTGCCGCAATATGCTTGCACCAGCCCTCGTAGTTATACGGACAGGTGCAATCGGCTGAGGTAATACCGCCCGCATCAAACCCAATAGTAACGCGATAATTGCTGGCTTCGCTGCCTTCAACCTCCGCTTGGATCGTGTTACCACGTTTGGCGATCGCCGTTACAGATTGCGAGCGATAGTAGTCTTCGCCGCGATCGAATGACTGAGCGGTAGTGTGATGGCGAATGATTGATTCGCTGAGTGATGGAATAGCCATAGCAGGGTATTAGGGGATGATGGTCATTTAAGTTTGGCGATAACGCTTGGAAAGAGCCTTGGGAGTGTAAACCTAATTTCAGTCATAGAATTTAGACATCAATATCGTCCCATAATTCTGAGATAGGAAAGGTTTGCCCTGCTGATGCCAGTCGAATTGATTCCTGCAAATCTTCTAGGATATTTGCTTTAGGCTCTTCCTCATCAACTCGATCTAGATCGCTTGCTATGGATTGTAGAGATTCAATGAGTTCATCCCAAATTCTAACAGGAACTAATACATCAGTTTTTTCACCTGTGGCATTGGTAACGTATTTTATACTGGCTTGAATTTGCGCGATCATCATAAGGTTTGATCCACGGCTACATCTGCAATTATATCAAAGTTGCTGTTGCGATCAAATGACTGGGGAGTGGCATTATTCATTGAGTGAGGGAATAGCCCTAACAATATACGAAGGACAGGTGCAAGATATAAATCTTTCATAAAGTCAATTTTTCTCCTACTTTACCGTATGAGCTAATAGCTTTTTTCGTTTATGAGATCTTTAAATCTCTGATCGTCCTTAATTTTGTCTAAATCAACATCCTCTCTTGCAAGATTTTTGATATCAGGATTAAGGTGAACAGCGTTTTCTAGTGCTTGAATTGCTTGATCCTTTTCATCTTGCCCAGCATAATAACAGGCAATATTAAACCAAGCCAAGGTGCTATTTTCATCTAAATCTATAGCTTTCCTATATTCAGACAATTCATCTCCCGACCCTAAAAGACTGATCACATTTCCTCGGTTAACATATGAGGTAGCAGAGTTAGGATTGAGTCGGATCGCTTTGTCGATACATTTTAGTGCAATTCGAGCTTTTTCTTGTATTTCTGTATTCACTAGTCTTTCCTGGGGAGTGAGCGCTTTCGACATGCCCAGAATTTGATCTATTAAAACCGCAGCTTTATTAGCCCAAGGCTGAAACTCCTTAGGATTTATTTTAATTGCTGCTTCAAACGATTTGATAGCCTCATCATATCTTTTTGATTTCCATAGTATTAATCCTCTCAAATTGTGTGCTTCATATGAGTATTTATTAATTTCTATTGCTTTGTCGTAGAATTTAATTGCACCTTCACTATCTTCTCTTAGATCTAATATTATCCCGAGATTAATATAATCTGTTGATCTCAAGAGGAATATTTCATTGGATGTATCTTTAGATATAGAATCTAGTAGATCATTTAAATTTGAGGGAAGACTTGGGTCATTTCTTCCTAGTTTAGATAGTATATCATTTATGGTTTTTTCTACAGCCTTATATGCTTCATTTTTGTTGGACGTAGGTCTATCATATGCATAATCCAAGTTAAGCGAATTTGTACTTGGGATTGCATCAATCACTTGTCTTATTGATTGTATTCTATTAGTTCTACTTTTTGTCTCCTCAACTTCCTCTATTAGTTCATCGTAATCATCTCTAAAAGTTTGTGTCAGATATAAACGCGACCAGAGATATCCAATGAAGAATCCAATAACTATAAAATATACGACAACGGCTATTGTAAAACTAGTAGTGCTCGGAACTACAGCTTTGTCATTGGGGGAAGCAAATCCTGGAGCTAGATTTTTAATGACTCGATTGCTCATAAATTTCAGGATAGGCTCTATTTGTGTTAATCCCACACCGACTAATATTTTAGTAAGCCAATCTGAAATTTGCTCTAAATTGGTATTTGCTTTAATCCTTGCTTGATATGGTTTATCTGTTGATGTTTTGGGAGGAATATCTTCTTGCTCAATTGTACGGGGTATACCAAATAAAAATCCTAATAAACTGCCAGATAAGAGACATGCCCCACTTGCAGTCGCAATAGAGCCAAAGGTAGACCAATCATACGTCGTTGTGTCAAAACGCCTCACATATAAACCAATGAATATGTAACCAATCCCTGCCATAACAGTGAGAGGAAATATTGCTCGTGCCAAACGCCATGAACTTTTATCCATAAATTGTCCAATAAGAATAAACGGAGTTTTTATCGTGCGAAACAATAGATCTTTAGATTGCCCGGTAAATATAACCAGCGGATTTTTCATGCGAAATAATAGGTCTTTATCTGGTATGACTTATGTGAGTGGGAGGCTAGAAAAAACGTGAAATCGTCAAAATAGCAAACCTCTTGGCTAAGGCATAGCCTGAATCCATTGCTATAGTTTGGACGTTATTAACTCACATAATGCGGTTCGTATTATTCATCTTAGTAAAATTAATTCTTAGCCTTTTACTATTGTTGCTATTCTTAATAAATTTTGTATTTTTGAGATGCCAACAACCCTAATTTCTTTGTACTAAAAATCATCTCATATAAGTCAAGAATAGCAATTGCTAGGTTCGATACTTTGAAAAGCTAAATCTACCGTTTGTTCCATCCGCATCCATCTTTATCTGTGCCACGTAAAAATTCTTTTGCAGAACCTCTCCTTCAGGTGTAAACGCAATCTCACCGAGCGGTGTATTGTATTTGCCTTTCAGAAGTTGCTCGTTCAAAGCTGTCCGCAAATCCGCAAGCGGAAATTGCGCGATCTTATGCTTGCGATCCAGTGTTTGTAGAGCTTCTACAAATACCTGAACGGCGGTAAAAGCCTGGGCGCTAAACTGTGGTGGTGCTTTTTGATAGCGATCGCGATAGAGCTGACGGAAGCTAAGATTAATCCCATTTTCGTAATCGGGACTGTAGGCTTGCGCGATCAGTACGCCATCGCAAAGCGATTTGCATACGGTGAATATATTGGAGGTGTTCAGTCCATTGCCCCCAACGATCGGACCGCCATAACCAAGTTCGCGCAACTGCCGTACTATATTGCCACCATCTGCCGCCAGACCAGAAATTATGACTAAATCTGGTTTGAGATTAATCGCACTGGTAGCTTGAGTTTGGAAGTCCGTATCCGTAGTCTGAAATTTTTGCATCGTAACTAGCTGCAACCCTTGAGACTTGACCGCTTGCTGAAATATCTCTGTCTCTGAAGTTGTAAATGCATCGTTCTGAGCGTAGAATATAGCAACGCGTTGGATTTGTGGATTGAGCTTTAGTGCTGCCTTGACCGCACTGGGAGCAACCAGGGCAATAGGCGCAGAAACGCGGGAAATATATGTTCCAATTTGCGGTATTCCTTTAGCAGTATTAGAAGCACCGATTACAGGAACCTTAGCTCGCTCAGCAATTGGATCGGCACTAAAAGCCTGTTGGGAAGACGATGGCCCTACAATTCCCACAACGACATCTTTGGCGATCAGCGTCTGAAAAGCATTGATTGCTCCAGCTTCATCACCACCCACATCCTGAAAAATCAGCGCGATCGCCACGCCATTAATACCACCTCTAGCATTGAAATATTGCTCGGCAATTTTGGCACCGGCCACGGATTCCTGACCGAGCAGGGCAATGTTGCTAGTTTGAGCGAGGGCTACACCAATCGGGATGCTGTCTGTTGTCCTGTTAGTGAGAGATGGGACATTGCGATCGCAGGCAATAAATAGTACCGCGCAAATCAGCGATAGCAGAATGTAAAGTGCTTGCCGTTTCAGCATAGATTTTAAAGTAAAGCCTGGGCGTGATGGCGGATATGATCTTCAATAAAAGTAGCGATAAAGTAATAACTATGATCGTAACCTTCTTGTCGCCGCAAAATTAGTGGTTGCCCTGCCTTAGCGCAGGCTTGCTCGAAGATTTCCGGTTTTAGTTGTTCGTTGAGAAAGCGATCGCCCATCCCTTGATCGATCAAAATCTGGCTGTGAAACTTATTGGCAAGAACTAGTTCGCTAGCATCGTAAAGACTCCAAGCAGAGCGATCTTCACCGAGATATCCAGTGAATGCCTTGTTGCCCCAAGCACATTGCATTGGAGCCACAATGGGCGCAAACGCTGAAACCGAATGGTAGCGATCGGGGTTGCGCAACGCACATACCAACGCCCCATGTCCACCCATGGAATGACCAAAAATACCCCGCCGATCGCTCTTCACAGGGAAATGAGTTTCGATCAGAGCAGGTAATTCGTCGATAACGTAGCTGTACATGCGATAGTGCGATCGCCACGGATCTTCAGTCGCATCGACATAAAAGCCCGCACCTGTACCAAAATCCCAATTACTATCTTCACCAGGAATGCCTGTATTACGGGGACTGGTATCAGGGGCAACAAGGATCAAGCCATGCTCTGCTGCGAACCGCTGCGCTCCTGACTTAGCCATAAAATTCTCTTCGGTACAGGTTAGGCCAGACAGGAAATAGAGCACTGGTAGGCGTTGCAACTTTGCCTGGGGAGGCTGATAAATGGAGAATCTCATGTCGATATGGCAAGCTTCCGATTGATGTTGATAGAAGCCAACTATACCTTCACAGCAGTGATGTTCAGAAATTAGATGGAGAGAAGTTGACATGAGATTGTTTTCTAGATTTAGTGTACCTACAATTGGATTTGAATGATCGAAAAGATCGGCAAAAGGATCGGCAAAAATCTTTCGGATTGCAAGCTAAAAGTATTATCACCATACATTTATAGACTAACTTAAGATCGACAAAATCATATGATGGTTCCATGTAGAGGATGAGATTTTTTACTTGGAGTTGATTAGCCTCTCAATGTCAAACCAGTTCACAAACTAACCTTGGGAAATAGCGATCGCACTGATTTCCTTCCGCTTGCCAAATAATGCTTGAGGACGCAGCAAGCTTCTAAATAAAAACCATAGGGACAATAGCTCCCCAGGGGCATTTTGGCGCTTCCATTGACCAGGACGGCAAAATAGCATGGACACTAGCTGACGATGTTGAGCCAGAGTTACCTGTTCAAACATCACTTTTATAGATGGGAACTCACCATCAAAACTCGATTGTGTAATTCTGCCGTCTAGCTTTAGACCTTCTTCCATAATTTCGATTGTGATAGGCAAGGTCTCACCTCTACCAAGCTGTGGCACTCCTCCCTGAGTTAGCAAAATTTGCGCCCCCACTTCTGAAATCGCAGTGGTAGTCCCCCAATAAGTGTTGTTGGAAATATTGGAAATATCTGAACCAGTTACTAATTCCCATTTATTTTGTGGCTGAGTATCAGAATTATCTGATTGCCGATCACCGATCGCGGCAGTCTCAGTCTGGTAGCTAACTCGGACAATCCGTTGCAGCGTGAACCATTCGTACAGATCGGGCTTTGGCAAATCTAGCATCACCAAAAGTGCAATGCCCACCAAAATCAGATTGTAGACACTCCAAATCCAGCCTAAGTTGAGCCCCTTAAAGCTCGATGCATAGCCACCGTAATCGGAAATCCGCATCATGCAAATACCTAGGTTTCGCCACAGGCTGACTGCCGTCATGATAAATAGAACAATTAGCGGCCAAGCTAAAGCCCAGTTAAATACAAAGCGATCGCGCTGACTGCCCTTAGGTGTAACTTTAAAACCCTTGCCAAATGGCTTTAACATTGTTTGGATGACAGTGGCAGCTACAGGAAAGCACAGCACAACATCATAAATATCTGAGAGGAAAGAGGAACGGCTGTGATAACTGAGCCATGAAAACACGGTGAGATGCACCAGGTATTGGGGTAAGAAATAAAATATGATATCTTCAGTTGAGGCTCTGACCGGAATAACGCCAAGGAAAGAATAAGCCAAAGGAATCAGCAAAAATCCCACGCGCGAAAAGCTGGTAAACCAGTGCAAAATCCCTGTGAGATGAGAGATGCGCTGTAAAGGTCGCAAACCTGGAATCGTGAGGGGATTTTCTTCAATAAAAAATGCTTGCAGGGTACCCTGTGCCCAGCGTAACCTTTGCGTGGCCTGCGCTCCCATATCTTCTGGTGCCGCGCCAGCACTCAGTTTCTCATCCAGGTAAACCAGGCTATAGCCTTTACCAGATAGGCGAATTGCTGTGAAATAATCCTCAGAGAGCGAACTGGTGACAAACTCACCACCAGCATTGAGCAGCGCACTGCGTCGCATCACAAAAGAAGTGCCCGCACACACGACGCTATCAGTACCATCCCGCACGGGCTGGATTTGTCGGTAAAACACTTCTTGCTCCGGCACCAGAATATTTTCTAAACCCAGATTGCGGGCGATCGGATCGGAGTTGTAATAGCTCTGAGGGGTTTGGACTAAAGCGACTTTGGCATCTTGGAAGAAACCCACTGTGCGTGTGAGGAAATTGTGGGTGGGCACAAAGTCAGCATCGAAACAAACTATTAACTCGCCTTGGGTACGGGCGATCGCATGGTTGAGATTTCCGGCTTTGGCATGTTTATTCTCATTACGACAAACGTATTCACAGCCCAATTCAACCGCCAGGGCTTTGATTTCGGCACGGCGTGTATCGTCTAGCAGGTAGATGGTTTTGTGGGGGTAGTCCATCGCCTGACAGCCAATAATCGTCCGTCGCAGGATAAATGCAGGTTCATTATAGGTAGGAATCATCACGTCTACTGATGGCAGGTACTCCCCTCTCTCCACAGCCATCGCCCTTTCATCAGCATCGGCACGTCTATCCCTAGCCTGAACGAGCAGAAATAGTTGGAGCACACCATTGAAAATCATCAGCATCTCCAGAACAAATAGTCCCACGCTAAACACACCCTGCAATGGATTGCTTAGGTTTAGCGTCCAGAGCGATCGCCAGATCACATAGCGAATCGTTAAAATTATTAAAATCGCCACAACGACAAAGCGCGACCAGACACGTGGCTGTGGTGAAATTTTGGTAATTACAAATGTAATCATGGTGAGGGCGATCGCCGGGATCAGCAAAAACCCCCCAGCGACCATTGGCACTTGCAGCCAGAGCGGCGGATTTTTTTGAAACCATTGATATTGATTAATTAGCGTTTCAATTGTGCCTTCTCCAGCAAACCAGGCGACTACAATCAAGCCGCAGGCAAGCACGATCCCAATCATGACTAAAGTAGCGGTTTGGGGGCGAAAGACCCTTCTGATATCAGAGTTAGCCCAACTAGCTTGGTGTAACTTAGAAATATTCGCGTCTTCCATCTTTGTTTAACTCCTATGCGAGCGCGATCGCTCGAACTACTATAAGTTAGTACGTGAATATAGTTAATTTAGATTACCTAATTGCCGTCTTTTGTGCTTGACTGACCCACTAACCATACCAGGCAACCTTCAGCAATTACATCAGCATAAACAATTCCAGTTCCTGCAAAGCGGCTCCCTTCTGCTCAATAACCAAGCCATTGACTGATAAATAAGTCAATCGACTAGCAGATTGGATCTGGCAATTGCATTGTGCCATAGCGCGCCTAAAAGTTGGCCGCAAAGATTAAGCTAGAGTTAGTAACGAATTAACAGAATATCTAAATGCCAACTCTAGATGGCGGTAAGCTCATACAGTATGCAAATCACTTTTCTTGGTACCAGTTCCGGCGTGCCGACGCGTAGTCGTAATGTTTCCAGTATTGCAATGCGATTACCGCAGCGGGCAGAAGTTTGGCTTTTTGATTGTGGCGAAGGGACGCAACATCAACTCCTTCGCAGTGATGTCAAGAGTAGCCAGATCTCTAAAATTTTTATTACCCATATGCACGGCGATCACATCTTCGGCCTGATGGGTTTACTCGCTAGCTGTGGCCTCGCCGGAGATGTCAAACATGTTGATATTTATGGGCCACCAGGCTTAGGTGACTATCTCAATGCCTGTCAGCGTTACAGCGAAATGCGCCTCTCCTACCCCATCAAAGTGCATACCGTGAAACCAGGACTGATATTTGCCGATGATGAATTTGAGGTCACCTGCGCGCTTTTAAAGCATCGAGTCCCAGCGCATGGTTTCAGAGTCACAGAGAAAGATCGCCCTGGCAAGTTTGATATCGAAAAAGCAAAATCCTTAGGCATCCCACCAGGGCCAATTTACGCTCAACTGAAGCGGGGTGAAGTAGTGACGCTGGCCGATGGTCGTCAGATTAACGGTCAAGAATTCTGTGGCCCCCCCCAGATCGGTCGTAAGATGGTCTATTGCACTGATACAGTCTATTGCGATAACTCTGTGGAATTAGCCAAAGATGCGGATGTCCTGATCCATGAGGCCACCTTTGCCCATCAGGATGCCGATATGGCGATTCAAAGACTGCATTCCACCAGCACGATGGCTGCACAGGTAGCACTAAATGCAGGGGTAAAAAGCCTGATTATGACTCACTTTAGCCCACGCTATGCTCCCACGAATGCGGTTAAGTTGGACGATCTCCTGACTGAAGCACGCACGATCTTCGCCAATACCTATCTCGCCTATGATTTCATGACATTTGAAGTAGGCGTTAACCTGAAGAAGTAGAGAGAGCTGACAGAACAGATAGGGGCCAGGTTATCAGCGCGCGCAAAGCCCCCCTGCAATGAACAGAGGTTTTACGAATACGAAGAATAATTACGAATTAGAAGCATTTGTCAATCCCCTTTCAACGATTCGTTACTAAACCTTTAATTCCTTTCTATGATTGACTTTCGGCATTTTGCTGGTAGTCACCCGTTAAGCCGAGAATGATGCTCATTTGACGGGTCGTTGTGTGGGTAATGTGGCCCGACAGACAGTAAAGCAGTGGTAGGATGTCCAAATATGGGCTTTTGAGGCGGACTTTGTTACTGATTGCACTCAGTTTCACCCAAAAGCCCTCTTGACTAGATGAAATTTCTCATATCTTGGTTTGGCATAGGTATTGTTTAGAGAATATTAATTTAAGACTTGGGCATTCGATCGCTAGAAACCTGCTCTCCAACCGATTAAAGTGAACCTTACAAACAAATCGTGGAAACCTGTGTTAGAAGAGTTACCTTTCAACCTGAATGCTTTACCCCAGCCCACCTATTTAGTGGGGGGATGGGTGAGAGATCGCTTGTTGGGGCGACAAGCTAAACATTTAGACCTAGATCTGGTGATGCCAACTGGAGCCGTAGAAACGGCATCATCCCTAGCTCTTTCACACCAGGCGGGATTTGTGTTGCTGGATCGAGAAAGACAAATTGCTAGAGTCGTATTTGCCCATGCAACGGTAGATTTTGCGCAACAGATCGGCGATACGATCGCCGAAGATTTGCATCGACGTGATTTCTGTATGAATGCGATCGCGATTAATTGTCAAGCATTATGCGATCTGAGTAAAAGTCTAGGATCGTTACCACCGGATTTGCCACCAAATCTCCTGATCGATCCGCTACACGGCTACAGCGATCTGCAAAATAAACTGATCCGCATGGTGGCACCAGAAAACTTACTGGACGACCCACTGCGCGTACTGCGTGGCTATCGTCAAGCGGCGCAGCTAGGATTCACGATTGAGCCACAAACACGACTAGCCCTTCAACATGCAGCCGCGGGATTGTCCCAGGTAGCAGCAGAGCGCGTCCGCACGGAGTTGTGTTATTTGCTCGCGATCGCTAATGGTGCCGAGTGGTTTGAGGCGGCAGCACGCGATCGCATCCTGGTTGATTGGTTACCGCTCGACCATCTAAATTTAGAGAGATTATCGCGGATGGAAACTGCGATCGCGGCGATCGCGCAGCAGTGGCCGCAGCTAGAAGATTTCTTTGCTGTGGAATTAAGTAGCGATCGCTCTGTCCGCGTTACAGCGAAGTTAGCCGCGTTGGCAAATTCTGCTACAGTCTTAGATCGCTTGGGCTTTAGTCGCATCGAACAACGCTGGATTGTAGGATTATTGCGCCACTTGCCACAGTTTTTGCAGTATCTCCAACCTGGTTCATCTCCGTCATTATCACCTCAAGCGCAATATCAACTATTCGATCGCACCCAGGAATTTTTCCCCGCCCTTGCCGCCCTCACCATTGCTAGCGGCGCATCATTGGAGGCCGTATTACCCTGGCTCGAACGCTGGCTCGATCCCTATGACCCCATTGCCCATCCATCTGTATTAGTCAGCGGGGACGTGCTCAAAACTGCTTTAAAGATACCCGCCAGTCCTATTATTGGTGATTTACTTACCGCAATCAGATTAGCGCAGGTAGACGGTATAGTGCAGGATCCGGAAACGGCGATCGCCTACGCTCGCAAGTTATATCAGGCATCCCATCAATATCCCACTAATTGCCAGAGTGACTTATGAGCGATAGCTTCCCAGAGGAACTCAGTCTGTTAATTCGGTCTAAATATCCACTGATCTATGTGGTAACTGCTGAAGAAGAACGTGCTGAGAAAGTAATTGCGCGGGTGGCGATCGCCTGTCAACCCAGACGCGAAGTGTTTTACTACGATTTGGTGCATGGGTTTACCCATAACGAACAGGCTAAAAACAACTTATTACAAGCTTTAGCGATCGCGGAAGAAGCGGATGCCCAATTGCCCGCCATTTATATTTTTCGCGATCTGCATCGGCGGCTAAGTGCCACGCGCACTGATGAGACGATTGTGCGTCAATTGCGCAATTTATTCCGCAGTTTACGCACCACCCGTAAAACCATAATTTTACTCAGCCCCTCACTGGAAATTCCTCCTGAACTAGAAGAGCAGATCGCCATTCTCAATTTCCCTTTACCCAGTGCAGAGGAAATTAAATCGGCAATTAAAACCACGATCCCACAATCGCAGTTGCGACTAGGGGATAACAGTATCGATCTATTAGTGAAAGCCTGCATGGGACTCACCCAAGATCGAATTCTACATACCTTAGCAAGATCCTTGGTCAAGAAGCAATATATCAATGAATTAGATATCGATGCAGTGCTCAAAGAAAAACAACAGCGCATTCGCCAGACAGAATTTTTGGAGTTTATTTCCCCTACTGAAACTATCGATAGTATTGGTGGATTAGAAAGCCTAAAACAATGGCTGATTCAGAGACAACGAGCATTTTCCGATCGAGCGAGAGAATTTGGCTTACCTAATCCCAAAGGTATGCTGTTGATGGGAATTCAGGGTACAGGTAAAAGCTTGTGCGCGAAAGCGATCGCCCATCTCTGGCACCTGCCACTTTTGAGGCTAGATGTGGGCAGGTTGTTTGGCAGCTTGGTAGGACAATCAGAAAGCCGTACCAGGCAGACTATCCAACTCACGGAAGCACTAGCTCCATGTATCCTGTGGATGGATGAAATTGATAAAGCATTTGCAGGTATGGGTAATAATTCCACCGATTCCGGCACTAGTCAAAGAGTATTTGGCACAATCTTGACCTGGATGCAAGAGAAATCTAGCCCTGTGTTTATTGTCGCGACAGCAAATAATATCCATGCACTACCACCAGAGTTACTGCGGAAGGGTCGGTTTGATGAGATCTTTTTTATCAACCTGCCTACCGATGAGGAACGCAGGCAGATTTTTACGGTTCATCTGCAAAGATTCCGGCCAACTACCCTGAGACATTTCGATATAGGTCGCTTAGCCGAAATCACGATTGATTTTAGTGGCGCGGAAATTGAACAGGCAATAATTGAAGGCATGTATCGCGCCTTCCATCAAAATCGTGATGTGAATACTGAAGATATCGCCAGCGCCATTAGGGATACTTTCCCGCTTGCTAGTACTGCCCGCGAACAAATTAGCTTTATGCAAGCCTGGGCAGCTCAAGGACGTGCCCGTAGCGCATCCTAATCATCCTAATAAAAGCAAATTTTACGGTCTTTTCGGGCGAATTTGCGCACTAAATTTTCAGCTAACTTTTAGCAATCGCTTCCATAAAATTGCAAAACTGCTCCAAATCAACAGCGATCGCCTCATAACAGCTCCTTAATGTTCCTACCAACTCTCGTACCCTTGATGGGCGCAGATTTAAGGTATAGACATTGCGTACCACATGACGAAAACCACGATATTCATCCAACTGTTGCCGCGTCTCCTGACGAATCACTGCAGGACGCACATCAGGCATGTTAAGAGACATTTGCAGTAAAAGATTTTGATGCCAATTTGCTACTCCAGGAATTCTCTCACCAAAAGCCGATGCGATCGCCTCAAACATCTGCTCCACAGTTGTATAAAAGCTTTGCAAATGTAAAGCTATACCATCTATATAATCGTCATCTTTTGATAAATCAGACTTTTGCAACAAAGTCTCGATACGTTGCACTAAACGCCATAAATCCTTTAACTTTTGGCGTAAAATCGCACTCAATGCTAAATATTCCGTCATAGTTCCTTGCCTTCGAGCATGATGCGATCTCGCAAACTTGTTGATGCATCCTCAATCATCACCAGATCTATACTTACACCACCATGCAGATCCAGCAATCGCCCTACCGCCCGCAAATATTGCGCCTCCTCCAACCCCTGCACCGCTAAATCAACATCGGATTCTGCATGAATGCGATCGCGGCGTAAGGCTGACCCAAACAACCAAACCCGTGAGACAGCAAAATCTGTTTTGAGCAGTGCTGCTCCCTGTTGTGCCACTGCTTGCAAAAGTGCATAGCGATCGTCTAGCATTATCTTTTTTTGCTGTTGCCGTTGCTTTGCTCCCGCAATGTATGCCTGCAAATCAGTAGAGTTGATTGCCATCCTATTTATTTAAACCAATTCGTGGGAAATACTAGCGATCGTGGGAATTTGTGGTGAAGTCTTCAGCTTGATTATGACACAAGGGCTTCAAATAACGCCCCAGTCCTAGAAGTGTGAGATCGTTACATCATTTTTTGTTATGATCCACCAGAATCTAAGACTGGCGGACTAAAGTCAAACGGTAAATCCTGATTGATTGCCTCAATTTGTTGCCTCTCATACTCATTAACCTCACGGATGTGCGGTAATAGGATTTGCTGAAGCCGAGGTCGATAGAAGCGATGCAAACTATAATTCGGCGAAGCTGGGAAGCCACGTCGTTTTTTGTGCCTGCCACCTGCACCTGGATCGAAGACCTGGATGCCCTGTGCGATCGCCCATTCAATCGGCGTATAATAACAAGCATCAAAATGCAAGCACTCGATCTCCTGCGTGCAACCCCAGTAACGACCATAGAGGCGATCGCCCTTACGAATGCAAAAAGACATGCCTACAGGTTTTGGCATTCCCTCAGCTTCGGCGGCAACAAAAACAACGCGATCGCGATAGGAACGATCTAACGCTTCAAAGAATTTGCGATTGAGATACTTGCTACCCCACCAACCAAATTTATCGCAGGTATCGCTATAGAGGTCGTACATAAAGCTATAGAAGTGATGCGGAATCTCTTCACCTGCGTACACTCGCATGGTTAAACCTGCATTATGCACGGCTTTGCGCTCGCGTTTGATGTTACGCCTCTGATTCGCGTTGAACTTCTTGAGATAATCGTCAAAATTGCTAAAGCTCTGATTCTCCCAAACGTAACTATGGTGCAACCAGGTTGTATATCCACGCGCCTCCAACTCAAACTTCCATTGCGGATCGACATAGAGAAAATGACAGCCTGAGATTTTCTGGCGATCGCAGAAGCGATCGATCTCAGACACCATTAGATCGATGATTTTACCCTGGTCGGGTAGATCGGCCTGAATCAGAAAGCGATAGCCTTCTGCGGGTGTAAAGGGAGCCATACCCAATAGTTTGGGGTAGTAATCAATCCCCAGCCGCTGTGACAACTCTGCCCACTGATGGTCAAAGATAAACTCGCCATAGCTATGCCCTTTGAGGTATAAAGGTGCGATCGCTACTAGACTATCGCCTTCCCAAATTAATAGATGATGTGGCAACCAGCCCTGTTGAGCGCTAGCGCTACCGGATTGTTCCAGGTTCGACAACCATTCCCACTCAAAGAAAGGCGTTTTTAATGGTTTTGCTAAAGCATTCCAAACCTCAGGGGCAATCTGATTAACGCTGTCGATCCAGGTAGAGGTGTAGCTTGGCGAACTTTGCAGCATAGGTAATGGGTTTAAAAAACTTCACACTACTTAATCTTAGCTGGTTGTTTTTAA
The DNA here is from genome assembly GCA_943367755.1 of Rhizobium sp. Q54. Taxonomy (GTDB): domain Bacteria; phylum Cyanobacteriota; class Cyanobacteriia; order Pseudanabaenales; family Pseudanabaenaceae; genus PCC-6802. Next base: position 41,249 of record CALRKB020000016.1, read on the forward strand.
AACCTTCAGGACTTAATACAAAAGCCTTGCAATCAGAGTACAACGTAAAAAATTAACCCAGCTATTCTAGCCACTTTAATGGGTAATTAATTTCGTCCAACTACTTATGTGCCTACTAATACAGCACTTAAGCCAAGATTGTTCGCGAAAGGAATAAAATCTTTGTCAGCGAACAAAAGGGAATGCCCAGTCTCAATGCAAAATGTTGCAATAACTACATTGACTGTTTTCCTAATTGTTATCCCCTGCTTCCTCAATTCTCTAAAGTTGTCTGCACTCTTTATTGCAATCTCAAGTCCAAGCATGTTGAATACGGTGAGTGATGTCAGCACTTGCTTGGCTACACGGTAATCTGCATCAGCGCGAAAGCCCTGCAACACCTCAGTCAGAATTAGATCCCCAATACCCAGCAGTTCCTCGCCAAGCAGCTTATCCAGCTTAGCCGTTTGGATAGTATCTCTACCATTGAAGTAGTCGATCCAAACACTAGAATCTACCAAGATCATTGAATGCTTCTCATGGCATCAAGATCTCCATCCCATTTAAGCTTGCCCTTTAGTTTTTTAATCTCTTCCTGTTTGTTTAACTTAATCAATGTCCTAAGCCCGAGTTCCACAGCCTCTTTCTTGGTTTTCAAGCCAGTAGCCATCAATGCATCATGCATTAGCTTTTCGTCTATTACTATATTTGTCCTCACGATCGCATCCTTAATGTGTATTTATAGTACTATCTTTACACATTCGATTCTGATGCAACAATGTGTTGCCAGTTTTTAGGTAAACTAGAAAACCTGAGCAAAATTGCATATTGCCAATCAAGCTGCAAACCACGCTGCAAATTTTAAGTTAATCAATATTATTCTAATGTCCTGGAGATACCTGAGCTATGGCTAAGATGTACTACGATACTGACGCAAATCTTGACTTCCTGGCAGGGAAGAAAATTGCCATTATTGGCTATGGTTCTCAAGGACACGCCCATGCCCTTAACCTTAAAGATAGCGGCTTAGACGTTATGGTGGGCTTGTATCCTGGTAGCCCGTCCTGGCAAAAAGCAGAAGCGGAAGGCTTAACTGTAAAAAATACTGCTGATGCTGCTGCCGCCGCTGACTTCCTGATGATTCTGTTGCCAGACGAGGTGCAGAAGTCAGTTTATACCCATGACATTGCCCCTAACCTCAAGGAAGGTGATGTCCTGGCATTCGCCCATGGCTTTAATATTCACTTTGCCCAGGTTGTGCCTCCCCCTCACGTTGATGTGGTGATGGTTGCACCCAAAGGCCCCGGCCATTTGGTGCGCCGTGTATTCCAGCAGGGACAAGGTGTGCCTTCACTGTTTGCGGTCTACCAAGATGCATCTGGTCAAGCCCGCGATCGCGCCATGGCCTATGCCCGTGGTATTGGTGGCACCCGCGCCGGTATCCTGGAAACTACATTCCGCGAAGAAACTGAAACCGATCTGTTCGGCGAGCAAGTGGTATTGTGTGGCGGTTTGAGTGCATTGATCAAGTCTGGGTTTGAAACCCTGGTCAATGCTGGCTATCAGCCCGAACTCGCCTATTTCGAGTGCTTGCATGAAGTAAAACTGATTGTGGACTTGATCGTTGAAGGTGGTTTGTCAACTATGCGCCACAGTATCTCGAATACAGCAGAATACGGCGACTACACCCGTGGCGATCGCATTATTACCGATGAAACCCGTGCAGAGATGCGCAAAATTCTATCTGAGATTCAGTCTGGACAATTTGCCCGTGAGTTTGTCCTAGAAAATCAATCTGGCAAACCAGGTTTTACCGCGATGCGCCGCCGCGAAGCAGAGCATCCCATTGAAGCTGTTGGGAAGGATCTGCGCGCCATGTTTAGCTGGATGAAGAAAGTCTAGTTTTCACCTGAAAAGGTTGACAATTTGGGGGCTAGCATGATATCACTCTCTAGCTCCTCATGTCGTAGTAATTGGCGACACAATGGATCACCTTGCAAATAAAGCGATCGCCCTATCTGAGGAAAAGTGTATGGCGATCGCTTTTTTTAATTATAAATGAAATATGGAGCAAGATTTTTTCGATCGCGGTTTAGAAAAAGCAAAACTAGCGGACTGGTCAGGCGCTATTCAGGAGTTTGGTCGGGCAATTAAACTGAATCCTAAATTTACTGAAGCTTATTATCGGCGCGCCTTGGCCTATTTTGATTTGGGCGAGTCCCAATCAGCTATAGAGGACTATACTCAAAGCCTAATCTTGAAGCCTCAATGGCCAGAGGCTCTGTTTGGGCGCAGTTTGGCACGCATGGCACTCGCCGATTGGCAAGGGGCGATCGCTGATGCCGAGCAAGTAATACGACTTAACCAAAATCATGCGGCGGCACATCGTCTATTGGGTGTAGTGCAGCAGGGGCTAGGTAACCTACAGGCTGCGAATATTTATTACCGACAGGCTGCCAAACTCTACCTGGAGCAGCAAGATGAAACTAATTGCCGTCGCTGCCTAGCCAGCGCACAGCAGCTTAATCTTCCGCCCAGTCAACTATCTGGAGATTTGCCATCGGCACAAAATTTCCTGGAGCGAGCGTTAACAAAAATGCAAAATGGCAACCTGCAGTCAGCGCTCAACGACTTTGACTGGTTGTTACTAGCCGATGCCAACGATGCCCAAGTCTACTGCCTCCGTGGCGTACTGCGTGCCAAGCTAGGCAACTTTACGGGTGCTATGCAAGATCTCAACCGTGCCATGCAGTTGCAGCCTCAAGATCGCCAAGTAAGGCTGAGCCGAGCCTCGATTCGCACTGAAATTGATGATACCCAGGGTGCGATCGCTGACCTTAACCAGCTATTAGAAGAACAACCCACCTGGGTAGAAGCCTATGTGGGACGGGGGCTAGCCTGGCGCAAGTTAGGCAATTATCGCAATGCGATCGAAGACTATTCGCGAGCATTGGCGCTGAAACCCGATCGTGCCCAAATTTACTGCGATCGCGCTTTAGCACGAGCTGAATACAGCGATCTTAAGGGCGCAATTAATGACTATCAGCAAGCCGCTAACCTATGGTTCGAGCAGAGCGATTTGCACAGCTACCGCCAATGCCTAGATAAAATCAAAGCACTGCGTGTAGAGAGCGATCAGTTGGCTCAGGAAAAAACGCAACAAAAAATACAACGCGAGCAGATCGACTGGGAATTCGAGCGGCAAGCTGAAGACGATCTAGTCGATCCAGAGTTGCAAGCGCAATTATTAAAACTGGTTGGGGGGAATGGGGCGATCGCTCAACGACTAATTGACATAGCTAAACAAGAATTCCCCAATATGCCAGAACAGTGGTATTGGCAAAAAGTAATTTTCGATCTAGAAAGCGAGTAGAGCTAAAGCTCTACTCGCTTTTCCATAAAATTCCTAATGAAATTTAGTTTTATCTTATTGGCGTGATGCTAGTTTCTCAAAATCGACTTGCGTCTGCTGTAATAACTGGCTGCGGCTATCGCTGAATTGGCGATCGCTACTAAGGTAAGGCACCAGATTACGTGCTTGTAAAGCCATGTGCAGTTGCAAATGAGCAACGTAGTCACTTAAAGCCTCGCAGGGGGTAGAAGTAGCACTCATGGCATTAGAGTAATGTGAATAATTTACAGTGTTCTCTTTCATTGCAACTTTGTTGAGTGATGTTGAGTGAAATGCAGTAGTTACACAGGATATTAAATTCATGGGCAGAGGAGCCTGTGATCCAGATTCCTCATAGTAAAAGACCCTATCACGGCACTGTTGCAATCGTAACAAGTCTGAAACAAAGCGTAACTTTTTGCTGTAATACTTAACCAAATTATTTTGCTAACTCAATATAACGATTATGAGCCACTAAACCTATGCGGTATGCTAATAGAGCTATTTATCTTAATATTCCTGCTACGGGATGTTAGCAACTAGCAACCATACTAAATCAACAATATTTGTCGTCAGTAATATTTATTAACCCTATGTTCAAACGTGCTGTCTGCACTTTCCTAATGGTGTTGACAATTGGCCTGAGTGGCTGTGTCTCATCTACAAATGGACTTATTCCTTTCGTTGACAGCAAAGATGGCTATAGCTTTCTCTATCCCAATGGGTGGTTGCACACAAGTCTGAGAAATGGCCCTGATGTGGTTTTTCATGACATCGTTGAGCCAACAGAAAATGTATCAGTGGTAATTGGTAAGCTTTCTAGTGTCAAAAGCCTCAGTGAAATTGGTACTGCTAGTGACGTGGGTCTCAAAGTCATGCAAAAAGTGATTGCTGTACCTGGCTCGGGGCGTGAAGCAGAATTGATTAATGCCGAGCAGCAGGATGTAGATGGCAAAGCATACTACTTGCTGGAATATGCCGTCAAACGTATGTCCGGCGAGCCGCGCCACGATTTAGTTAGCGTCACCACAAATCGTGGTAATCTGTACACTTTGAGTGTATCAACTACAGAAAATCGCTGGCCTAAGGTCAAAGATTTATTCTCTAAAGTTGCATCATCCTTTTCTGTTCAGCAATAACGACTAGATGGCAATTATCCATATATATCTCAATAGATTAACAAAACTAACTAGACAATATGCTCTGATTCCAGGCTAAATCTCAGGTGGTTGCGGTGCCATAAATGTCACAAATTCTGATTATTGATGATGACCCTACTGTGAGATTGACCTTGTCCAGGTCACTCAAGAACCAGGGCTATGATGTCTCTGTTGCTGTTGATGGAGAACAAGGTCTTCAAGAAGCAATACGACTGCGTCCGGCTCTGATTATCTGTGATTGGATGATGCCTGTAATGGACGGACTAGAAGTATGTCGTCACGTTAAGGCGGAGAGTTCTCTAGCTAATACCTACTTTATATTGCTTACTGCCCGCGACCAGGTGGGTGATATTGTGCAGGGACTAGAAACAGGTGCTGATGACTTTCTGTCTAAGCCACCGGATATGAATGAGCTCAAAGCTAGGGTAAGAGCTGGCTTGCGTCTGTATCAGGCCAACCATGCCCTCCAAATCCAAAAGCAGTATTTGGAAGCAGAACTAGCTCAGGCGGCTGATTACGTGCGATCGCTACTTCCCCATCCACTTGAAGGTGCGATCGCCACTAATTCCTGTTTCCTGCCATCAACTCAACTGGGTGGAGACTGTTTTGACTTTTACTGGTTAGATCCGGAGCATCTCGTCGTCTATCTGCTTGATGTGGCTGGGCATGGGGTAGGAGCAGCACTATTATCTGTCTCTGTGCTAAATCTCCTGCGCACCAGAAGTCTAAGAGGCAGTTCCCAGGTGCTTGCTGCAACCGATTTTCGGCAGCCTCATCAAGTACTAAGTGCGCTCAACGACCATTTTCAGATGACTGGTCACCAGGATATGTATTTCACGATCTGGTATGGGGTCTACAATAAAACAACCCGCAAGCTAGCTTACGCAAGTGGCGGACATCCCCCTGCCGTACTGGTGCAAGCGGATAATAAGGGCAGGAATATTACTAAGCTCACAACCAATGGTCTACCGATTGGGATGCTGCCAGATATAACGTTTGAGACTGAATTCTGCGATATTGCTCCCTCTAGCAAACTTTTCTTGTTTAGCGATGGTGCCTACGAAATCACCCAAGCTGATGAATCGTTGTGGGGGTTAGATGATTTGATTGATGCGCTTGTATCACCTGTGGGAAAGAGTGAGAACAGCCTTGATTTTGCCTTGCAAGAGGCTGCTGCCACAGCGAAGTATGGCAATAAGTTTGAAGATGATTTATCGCTTTTAGAAGTTAGTTTTAGCTAATCAGTCGCTCCCAAGGCAAACGATCGCTGCCTGAAGTTCCCGCGCTTTGTCTTCGGGCAAAGTATCATTCGCAAACATGCCAGCTGCGAGTTCCGTCCCTGCTAAATATTTGAGTTTATCGGAAGAGCGATAAGGTGGATAAAATTATAAGTGTTTCTTTGTATTACAGCCCTTATCAAGCACCTGGCGATCGCTCATCTTTACCGATGATACGTTCATAACCCATGTAAGCAATGCCTAACAGGATGGCCAGCAAAAACAGAAAGCTGGAAAATGGCATGTAAGAAAAGAAAACGATATATGCCCGATGGGAAAGCCAGGAAATTACTAGAAATACGCCAGCAATCACTGCTATACCCTGTAAAGTCCGAAATGCGGGGATTTGCACTAATGGCATGCGTTTTGCTGATACCCATAGCGAGGCGATCGTGTAGTAAATAGGTGCGAGTAATAGAAGTAGATCGGCTTCCCTTACTACCCTTGCCCAACCGCCTTGATTTGTCGCAAAGGCTAAATAGCCTGCCCACATCAGCAAGCTTACGACTGCTAGGGTTAAATTCACGCTGAGCACAAATGGTTCTTCTCGGCGACCGGGGATGGCATAGCAAATCAACCAGGCTAGCCAAGGGAGTATTAAAACTACCGCTACAACTATGGTGCGGTTATCCATTAACTGTTGGAAGAAAGTTTCAAATGTCATAACATATCAAACCTTTTAGTCACACCTTTTAGGGCAGAACAAAATCATAACCGATACCCGATCGCTTACCTGGGGCAACTTTGACCAGGATAGCAGGACTATTGCGATCTCCAGATGGTTGAAACTGAATCTTGCCCGCAGAGCCATTTGCTGAGAACCCAGGATCGGCCATTACTTTTTGTAAACCTGCACGAGTGCTATCTTGTTTTAGCCCTGTGAGAATTGCCTGTGTAGCATCATAGGCCATTGCTGTCCGCCAATTGATATCGCCACCCCATAAGCGTGCCGCTTGTTTCGGGAAGATCGCATTTGGGTTAGCTAATAGGTGCCACGGTACAGCCAGCACCATACCTACAGCATTATCTCCACCTACTTGTAAGGTTTTGGCTGTGTACATGCTATCACCACCAACAATTGGCAGTTGTTTTCGATTCACCGCGACAACCTGTAGGGCGCGATCGAGCGTAGCAGCATTGGATGCCAGCATAATCACCTCTGCCCCTCTGGTAATTGCCTGCTGCAAACTCTGCCCAGCATCAAAACCAGAGCTGCTCAAATCAAATTCGGTAACCACCTGACCACCATCGCCAAACACGGCAGTCGTAAACTCATCTTTGAGTGATTTACTATACGTGCTATTAGAGTTGAAAAATACTACTGCTTTCTTCTTGTGCAGTTGATTGAGCGTATATCGCGACAGAGAATTGGCGGCGAAGCGATCGCTTGGTACAGTGCGAAAAATATAGTTGCCAAATCCCGAGAGCTGAACTGAGGTACTTGTGGGCGAGATCAGCACCAGTTGCCCCGCCTGATATACCTTACCTGCTGCCAGCGTCACATCACTGCCAAAATTACCCACTACCGCCAATACTTCAGGGTTTGCCACTAATACCTGAGCGATTTGTTGGGCGATCTCCGGATCGTTACTATCATCGGCAATTAATACCTGCACCTGCACACCATTGATGCCACCGGCCTGATTTAGCTCATCCTGTGCCTGCGCTACCCCACGCAGAATTTCCTTTGCTACATTTTCATTGCCACCAATCGGCACTGATACGGCAATTTTGAGGCTTTTGGTATTACCAATTCGCGCATTATTCAGGTAGATCAAAGCTTCTGGGTCGTTACGCTCCGATCGCAGGCTTGATTCTAGCTGAGTTATGGCTGTTTGCCAGTTGCTAGTCGCGATCGCCTGTACGCCAGCTTGCTTACTTGGGTTAGAGATCGAGGTAATTAAAAGCTTATTGCCACTACTAAGGCGGCTGTCTACTTCTGCGGCATTAGAGGCAGTAGGGCTGGTTGGATTAGTTGGACTGGGACTACTTAATCCAGGTATGCCGCTAGGGGAATTTTTGAGAAATAGCCACAGACCACCGCCTGCCGCACCTGCTGCGATCAAGAGCGTAAATAGCAGCGCAATTGTTTCCTTCCCACTTTTTGCCATCTCTTTATCCTGGATGAATTTAGATCGGCTAATTCTTGGTGCCAATCACTACAGCCTATTACCTAATTGGAACAAAACCAAGTCGTTGGACAATTTGCTGCCCTTGAGGTCCCAGCGCCAGTTCCACAAATTGCTTAACGGCAGGGCTAGTTTGTTTGCGCACTGCCAGAAACAGGCTGCGACTAATTGGATATTCTCCGCTTTTCACGACGTTAGGATCGAGGGGAGATTTGCCATCAATCGGCACGATTCGGACTATTTCTTGCTTATCGACTTGGGAAACCGTAGCGTAGCTAATACCGTTATTACCTATAGTTCTAAGGATGGCAGTGGTTTCATCCTGCGGCCAGGTAATGAAGTTAGCACTATTGGGTGCAAAGGTCTGACCGAGCATCACCACATCCTGAAAAAGCGATCGCGTACCACTGCCTGTAGCGCGGTTAATTACCTTAATTGGTAAATTTGCACCACCCAACTGCGACCAATTGGTAATATTGCCTGCATATATATCGCGTAACTGCCCCAGCGTCAGATTACCTTTAAAGGAATTATTACTACCCACCACAACTGCTACCGCATCTTTCGCGATCGGCACTAGCTGAATGCCTGCCTGCGCTTCATTAGACTTGAGCGGTCGGGAGCTCGCTGCAATTACTGTGGAATTATTAATCAGGTTTTGGATACCTTTATCCGTACCACCTGGCTTTCCGTCTGGCACACCAAACGTTGAAGGGATGTTGGGATTGACCTGGGCGTAGGCATTGCGCAGTTCTTTGATCAGCACCACCATCGTCGTACTACCATCAATGCTCAAGACATTTGGGTCAGGTAAGGATACATCCAAATTGACTCCAGTTTGTGGAGTGTTAGGTTGAGGTGATGTTGCCGTAGGGTTGGGAGAATTTACCAATTGGGGATTTGGAACTGGGGTATTATTTGCATTTTTCTGAAAATACCAGTAGCCCCCTCCTGCCACGCCAGCAGTGACTAACAGGGTTAGTAGTAGCGCCGTTGTCTCTTTACCTTTAGCCATGATTACTGTTGAAACGTGATGTGTTGGTAATTTTCTTAACCATACCCGAGCCTACCTAAATGTCTCTGTGCCAGTGCTATCATACCTTGTAAAATCGGTTCGCTCACATGCTGAGGAAACTCCTCTTTATACTATAGAAGTGGAGGTCTAACCGTATGCCTGCTAGAGATCTTTACCATGACTCAGTAAAATCAGCCCTCATCAAAGACAATTGGGCGATCGTTGCAGATCCGTATCGCATTCAGTACAAAGACATTGACTTGTATGCCGATCTCGCCGCTGAAAGACCGATCGCTGTTGAGCGGGAGGGACAGAAGATCGTTGTTGAGATCAAAAGTTTTGTGGGACGTTCCTTAATGACCGACTTCCATCTTGCAGTCGGTCAATACAGGGTCTATCAAATGCTACTTCAAGAGACTGCACCTGAGTATGACCTCTACCTCGCCATTGATGACATTACTTACAACAATTTCTTCAAGCGTGAGGGCATCGAGTTTCTGGTTCGATCCAGTCAAATCAAGATCTTTGTTGTCAACATAGATGAACAGGAGATTGTGCAATGGCTAAGCTAGCTCAGTATCGCCAAATTATTCAAAAAATTCTGTCCGACTATCGAGATTGGGCAGCAGGTGCCAATCAAACTGGCGTACAGGAATGTATTTCCTTTGACCAAGAGCACGACCATTATTTCTGGTTCCATGTTGGTTGGGACGGCAAGCGGCGCAATTTTGGGGTGACGGTCTATCTCAAAATTGAGCAAGGCAAAATTTGGATCGAGGAAGATTGGACTAAACAGGGTATCGCCAACGAGTTATTAGATGCTGGAGTTCCTGCCGAAGACATTGTCTTGGGCTTTCAGCATCCCAGTAAGCGCCCCCTGACTGAATTTGCGTTGGCGTGAGCCTTTCGCTTTTAGTTAAAAATCAACATTCATTGGCGATCTCGGGAAGGGAATAACATCACGAATATTGCTCATACCTGTGATAAATTGCACCAGGCGCTCGAATCCTAAACCAAAGCCCGCATGGGGAACGGTGCCGTAACGCCGCAGATCTAAATACCACCAGTAATCTTCTGGGTTTAGTCCAGCACTTCTGATGCGCGTCTCCAAGACATCAAGACGCTCCTCGCGCTGTGAGCCGCCAATAATTTCACCGATGCCGGGGGCGAGCACGTCCATGGCTCTGACGGTTTTTTGCGAGTCATCGAGACGCATGTAGAAAGCCTTGATCTCCGTGGGATAGTCCATCACTACGACAGGCTTTTTGAATAACTCTTCGGCCAGGTAGCGCTCGTGTTCAGACTGCAAATCTAAACCCCATTTGACTGGGTACTCAAAATCTTTGCTGCTATTTTCCAGGAGCTTAACTGCTTCGGTATAACTAATGCGCTCAAACTTTTCTTGAACGATCTTTTGCGCATTTGGCATGACGCGATCGCTGACGCGCTCTTGGAAAAAGGCCATATCTTCGGGGCAGTTTTCCAGTACGTAGCTAAATATGTATTTCAGGAATTCTTCAGCTAGATTGGCATCGTCCTCGAGATCGCAAAATGCCATTTCTGGCTCAATCATCCAAAACTCGGCTAAGTGTCTGGAAGTATTGGAGTTTTCGGCTCTAAATGTGGGGCCAAAAGTGTAGACATTCGAAAATGCCATCGCCATGATTTCTGCTTCCAGTTGGCCGCTCACAGTTAAGAAAGTAGGCTTACCAAAAAAGTCTTGACCGTAATCAACGGAGGTAGATCCTGCTGCCAGCTTTGGCAAATCAATTGTGGTAACTGCAAACATTTCCCCTGCCCCTTCACAGTCACTGGCAGTCACAATTGGGGTGTGTACCCACAGGAAACCACGTTCTTGAAAAAACTGATGGATGGCGTAGGAACAGGCATTTCTGACTCGAAATACTGCACCAAAAGTATTTGTACGCGGGCGCAGATGCGCTATGGTACGTAAAAATTCAAAGGAATGTCGTTTTTTTTGTAATGGATAAGTTTCGGGATCGGCGGCACCAAATATTTCCACGGCTTGTGCCTGCATCTCAATCCTTTGCCCCTTACCAGGAGAAGCAACTAATACACCCTCAATTCTGGCTGAAGCACCGGTACTAATCTGCTTAATTATTTGCTCGTAGTCTGGCAGATCTTGGGAAATTACAACCTGGAGACCTTGCAAAGATGAGCCATCATTAATCTCTATGAAGGTAAGACCTTTTGCTTCTCGCTTTGTCCTTACCCAGCCCTGAACTATCGCTAACGTTTCGGTTTGACCATGTCGCAGTAAGTTGACTATTCTAGTTGCACTCATTGGATGATTTACTTGCGTGTGGCCTTTGATTATAAAACCCTAGGCTAAATCGTGAAGCCAAATTGCCAGACTAAGCCTGGTAGGTAACCATGTCGCGGATTAATGGTATGCGATCGCTAATGTAGTTAGTCAAATCGTGCGCTTGGCTGCGATCTAAAGCAGACTGTTTCTGGACTTGCTCGATCAACCAATGTAATAGACCGTCATCATCCATACGCATGAGCTGACTGGGTTGAGCCTGATTTACCAGATCCCAAAACATCCGCATGATCGAAGGAGTCATAGATTTGCCTCTTCTTAAGAAATTCTGTAACTTTGTACAGGTTAAACGATTTTTGTGATACCGATTAAAAATCACACAAAACGAAATAAATATCACCTCTCTAGAGGTTGATTGCTACAGTATCTATACATTGCTAAGCAATAATTAACCCAAAGGGAATATGCAAAGACAGGTTGAAATCTTACCCGATCGCTCTGCCATAGTGAGCAGAGCTTTAGAAATCGTTTTAGAAGTTTACAAGCGGGCGATCGCCCGTGATGGCAGATTTATGATCGCGGTGGCAGGTGGTAGCACACCTAAGCCTCTCTACGAGTTATTGGCAGTGCAGCCACTAGATTGGAGTAAGGTACATGTGTTTTGGGGTGACGAACGCTATGTGCCAGTGAGCGATCCCCAAAGCAACGAAGGCATGACACGCAAAGCATGGCTAGATCGCATCTCGATTCCAGCCGCGAATATTCACACCATGCCAACCGATGAATCCGATCCCGCAATTGCCGCCCAGAAATACGAACAGCACATCCAGAATTTTTTTAATATTAAGCCAAGTGAATTTCCCAAACTAGATCTTGTCTTGCTTGGCATCGGTGATGATGGCCACACAGCATCTCTATTTCCAGGCACGGCGGCACTGGAGGTAAGAGATCGGCTGATTACAGTTGGACAAAAAGACGATCAGCCTAGAGTCACATTTACCGCCCCATTGATTAACAAAGCTGACATAATCCTGTTCTTAGTTGAGGGCATTGGTAAGGCAAACGCACTCAAAGCGATTATGGCTGACGATGGCGATGCCAATACTCATCCCGCCAGACTAATTCGATCTGAAAGCATCTGGCTTGTCGATCCCACTGCCTGGAGTGCGATCTCTGACGCATAGATATACTTTTGGGCAAATGTACGAATAGCCCCGATTGGTTTAGGTCAGGCGCAAGGGCACTGCCCCTATAATTATCGGTACAATTTTCCGTGGCGATCGCCTAAGTTAGATGCTGGTATTTTAATAGGGCTGGCTACTGAGCTTAGGCGTACGATTTACTTTTAAATCGCCAGCTTCATCATAGATTGTCAATTGCTCTGGCTTGCAGCGCTTAGTGACTAAACCAACAACTACAGCACCCTCAGCCTCTAAATCTTCTTTATAGCCAGATACGGATGCCTCCGCTTCTGGGAAGCTAGAGAATGGTCCAAAGTAGTAGGTACAGCGAGGTGCCTCGGTAACTACTTCTATCCAGACAGCCATCCCAAGTTGCTCTAGTAATACTGTGAACATGTCCTTCACGTTATTAGATAAGCTCATAAAAAGAGAGTACCTTTGATAGTGCCTTCGGATGATTATGTACATTTATATAGAATACATTATGGCATTTTTACAAACTGTTCAAACTCAACGTATTGACCCACCTTTGTCGGAAAATCTCATATAACGCCATTCCAGTAGCAACTGAAGCATTGAGACAATTAATTTTTCCGCCTAAAGGAATAGAAATCAGGACATCACAACTGCGCTGTGTCAGCATACTTAAGCCCTCATCTTCTGAGCCTACTACCAACACTATAGGGCCAGAGAACTTAGTTTTATAGATCGGCTCACCCTGTTCGCTTGAGGTGCCGTAAATCCAAAAGCCTTTCTCCTTGAGTTGCTCCAAAGCGCGGTTGAGATTAACTACTCTTGCGACTGGGAGGGTTTCTAGGGCTCCAGCTGCAACTTTAGCAACAGTAGATGTCACCCCGACCGCACGTCTTTGGGGAATCACGATCCCCTGTGCTCCCATCGCTTCGGCAGAGCGAATAATTGCTCCCAAGTTGTGGGGATCGGTAATGCCATCGGCCACAACGATTACAGGATTACTGGTCTGCTCTAAAGCTTTGCTAATTAAGCCTTCGATATCTAAATATTCGTATGCTGCCACCTGTGCAACAATCCCCTGATGTCTGGCATTGTTGCTAATTTGATTAAGGCGCTGGATATCTACTTCATCCACCACAGCACCAGCAGCCTTGGCAGCATCGATCAGTGGAAAGAAATCTGGGGCGTAACGCATCTTTGACGTTACCCAAATGCGGTTGAGCGATCGCAAGCCGGAGATCGCTGCTTGTACAGCGTGACGGCCATAAACCATATCAGGATCGCTCTCGGTCTCATCGATCCCATTGAAATTATTAGGAGCGTGGTCGAGGGAATTAGTACGGCGATCGCGATCCCTGGAGAAGTCACCTCCTGAGGATCTCCTATGGGCTGAAGGTTCCCGATCGCCGCGTTCAGGCGATCTCCTACGGTCTGAATAATCCCGATCGCTATGTTCTGAGGATTTTCTGCCGCCATATTCAGAAGATTCGCGATCTTTGCGATCAGAGGAACCCCTATATTCGTCAAATTCCCTGCGTTGAGGTGTGCCAATCGAGCGTCTTAGCTGTGGTCTGGATCGATCGTCGTGGTCTGAATTGCGATCTGAACCGTAGTCTGAACTGCTGCCAGAATTATCAGTAGCTCGCTTGAGACGCGGTGCCTGAGAGCCTGCAATTTTAGGTACTGGTTTAGCACTATTGCTGCGGTATTCCGATTTGTATTCCGGCTTACCATGCTTGGGCAAATCGCTACTCTTGCGTCTGGGCTTGCCCTTAGTGGGTTTATCTTTAGGTTTCATTATCTGTTTGTTGAAGAATGCGAGCGAGGCGATCGCGATCGCTTAAGTAAAGGTAGCCAATCAATGCCTCAAATCCTGTGGCTTTCTGATAAATATTAGGATCGATCTGACGCGAAGCCGACCCAGCAGCGTTGCGTCCTCGGCGCACCAGATCTGATTCGGAGGCGGTTAACTCTAGGCGATCGAGTTGCCTAGCCTGACTTTCTGCTCTGACGTCAGATACTACAAGTTTATGATAAGCGTTAGGGCTTCGTGGTGGTTGCAAATACTTCAGACGAACGTGCAGTTCATAAACAGCATCACCTAAATAGGCAAGAGATGCAACTGGGATCTCTGCAAAACGATCAACGCCTGGATCAAATATTGACATTAGCTAGGTGAGAACCATCGGCATACGAGCTCCAAACATAAACAAGTTTAAAACGGATCGAATATTAGAGTGGTTGCTTATGCTGATTACTTTCCGGCGATGTTACTCAAGGCATTTTCTACTGAGGGTTGAAGCGAGAGGAACTGCTCGAGCCTAACTAGTTTCACGGTTTGAGTTACACGCGGGTTACTGATAATCTGTAATGTGCCGCTTAAGCTTTGGGTCTTTTTGGCCATCTGTACTAGAACACCTAGACCAGAGCTATCGACAAAGTCGATCGCTGACAAGTCTAGAATCACGTTTACAGGGCCATCATCGATGCACTTGCCAATTACCTTGCGAAAAGCAGGTTCGGAAAATGCATCTAGCAGTCCGGTGAGGCGAAACATTTGATAATTTTCCTTGACTTCGCGGCTGCCTCTCAAACTCACAGTCAGGGTTAGCTGTTCAGGAATAGCGACCTCCTAAGGACGACAACCTTATTTTGCGGGTATATTGTATTTGCTTTCTATGCACTTGTCTAGCCAGTTAAACTACTTCATGTTATCAATCAGCCAAATTCACCAACAATTACTCGATCATGACCGCACGGCAACAGAAATTACGCAAGAGTTTCTAGATCGCATTCAAGCTCTAGAGCCATCTTTACATAGCTTTATCGCTGTCACGCGCGATCGCGCGATCGCACAGGCTGCAAAAGTTGATGCCCAAATTGCTGCTGGCTTGGAGTTATCTATGCTAGCAGGTGTACCGATAGGGATCAAGGATAATATGTGTGTTCGTGGTATTCCTGCCACCTGCGGCTCCAAAATGCTGGAGAATTTTGTGCCGCCCTATGATTCGACCGTCACCCAGAAACTATTTGATGCTGGTGCTGTGATGGTAGGCAAAACCAACTTAGATGAATTTGCCATGGGTAGTTCCACGGAAAATTCAGCCTTTCAGCTCACCGCTAATCCCTGGGATCTCAGCCGTGTACCTGGAGGCTCATCGGGTGGTTCGGCGGCGGCAGTTGCTAGTGGCGAGTGCGCGATCGCCACTGGCTCCGATACAGGTGGTTCAATTCGCCAACCAGCCTCCTTTTGTGGTGTGGTAGGTCTGAAGCCCACCTATGGCCTGGTTTCACGGTTTGGCCTGGTAGCGTTTGCCTCTTCGCTCGACCAGATTGGACCATTTGCGCGTACAGTCAAGGATGCTGCTATTTTGCTAGAGGCGATGGCAGGCTACGATGCTCGCGACTCTACCAGTTTGAATGTAGCTATCCCCATCTATTCCAAGCTACTTACCCCCAACTTAACCCAATCTCTGGCAGGCAAAAAAGTCGGTGTGATTACGGAAACCTTTGGTGAGGGACTCGATCCAGAAGTAGAGGCAGCGGTGAGGGCAGCGATCGCGCATCTGGAGTCGATGGGAGCCGAGGTGCATGAAATCTCTTGCCCACGTTTCCGCTATGGCTTACCCACCTACTACATCATTGCGCCATCGGAGGCATCGGCTAACCTAGCACGCTATGACGGCGTCAAGTATGGTTTGCGGGACTCAGAGGCGGAAAATCTGATTAACATGTACTCCCAAACCCGCGAAGAGGGATTTGGGGCAGAGGTGAAGCGGCGCATCATGATCGGTACCTACGTTTTGTCCGCAGGCTACTATGATGCCTACTATCTCAAAGCCCAAAAAGTGCGCACTCTGATCAAGGAGGACTTCGATCGAGCATTTGCCAAAGTCGATGTCCTAGTCAGTCCTACGGCACCAACTACTGCTTTTCACGCAGGCAGTAAAACCTCGGATCCACTCAGCATGTACTTGTCTGATCTGATGACAATCCCAGTAAATTTAGCTGGATTACCAGGCTTGAGCTTACCCTGTGGGTTTGATGTCAATGGCATGCCCATTGGCTTGCAAATGATTAGCAATGTGTTGCGCGAGGATGTCTTGTTGCAAGTTGCCTATGCCTACGAGCAGTCGACGGAATGGCACAAACAACAACCTACGGGTATTTAAGGGGACTATGGGGGCGGGCAATCCTCCCATCGCCACGCCCCCATGTAGCCCATGAGATAGGCAAAACAGCGATCGCGGGGCGCAAACACCCTTCACACAATCCAGATCAACCTAAGTGTTGGGTTTATCCTGCGATGGTTTATTGGGCTTGGCTGCTGCAGGTTTAGCTTGCGAAGGTTTGGGTTTGTTTGTAGCGGTGGGTTTGTTTTGGGTTGATTTGGCTGGCTTGTTAGCAGCAGGCTTTGTCTGAGATGGTTTTGTTGGAGGCTTGGTAGCAGTTGGCTTCTCCGGTGCGCTGGACTTAGCAGAGGCAGACGGGGCAATCTGTGGTGGAGACAGTGGAGAATTAGCAGGCACAAGATCTACAGACCCGGCTACATGTTTTTTATCAATTTCATTGCCAACTACGACATAGGTTACGCCTGTAGCATTGTTTAAATCCTTGTCCTTGTTGCCTTTAATAATGTTGAGACCGGGGGTGGCTGCTGTGCCCAGATCGGGATTGGGCTGACCGTTTCGATCTTTGAGAATCACTAAGCCATTGCGCTTGCTATTCGCGATCAGGTTGCCCCTCAAGGTTGGGGTAGCCAGGTTGGAGATCACGATGCCATCGACGTTATTGATAATCCGGTTGCCAATCACCTGGACTTGAGAGTTTTTACCGATGGAGAGGCCAAAACCAGTATCGTTAAACTCGTTACCTTTGATTTCCCCCGTACTTGTGCCTAAAGCAGAAATGCCACTAGCTCTATTTTTGGTGAATAGATTACTAGTAATTGTGGCATTAGCATCGCCGGTGAGAAACACCCCATCATGGGTAGTGTTGATAAAAGTATTGTTGGTAATCTTGACATTTTTGCTGGATTCCACCCATAGGGCATACCCTCTGGGGTTGCTATTAGTTAGCGTAATTCCAGAAATTCCGGCATTTTTTGCGGCTAAGATCGCAATGTTCTGCTTTGCAAAGGTAGGGCTGATAAATATACCTCCACCCTTAATCAAGATATCCTGGCCATTAGTACTGCTGTTACCTTGGATGTTAACGCCAGGTAGCAGTTTTAGAGGAAACACTTCTCCGGTTTCAGCGCTGTAAGTGCCCGGAGCCAGTTTAATCGTCGTACCAGGTTGGGGATTAGAACTAAGCGCAGCGGTAATCGTACGAAATGGCGTTGCTTGAGAACCAGCACCAGCAGCATCAGTGCCATTGGGTGAGACGTAGATCGCAGCAGCGAGATTTTGTTGAGCTATTTTTAGGGGTTGGTTCGAACCAGACTGAATAACCTCAGCCATCATCGCACCTGGCTGAATTCCCAGAGCGAGTAGCATGAACAACCCAACCGTGCCCTGAAGCTTTTGCATAGTCTTAATTCCCAAAACAATTGCAGAGATGTAACGCTCTCTCTTGACGCAGGTAATCTTACCTTAGTTTCTAAAAATTACAACCCACTCGCAACATCTAAGGAATTAATGATTTTTGGTTGAAGATTTGCCAGACTACACGCGGCAAATCCTCATTTTTTTAAACTACTAGATATCCCGATGGCTAAAAGGCTTAGCGTTTTCCCCAGCATAGGTGGCAACAATATGACCGTTACCAATTAACTGATATTTGTAGGTGACTAGCCCTTCCAAACCCACTGGCCCGCGCGGCGGCATTTTTTGCGTACTGATCCCAACTTCTGCCCCAAAGCCATAGCGAAAACCATCGGCAAAGCGGGTAGAACAATTGTGGTAGACCCCAGCGGCATCAACATCACTCATAAAAGTTTGGGCGGCGATCGCATCCTCAGTGATGATCGCTTCTGTGTGTCGCGAACCGTAGGTATTGATATGCGCGATCGCATCTTCCAGCGTATCTACGACGCGCACCGATAGGATCAAATCGCAGTACTCCGTAGGCCAATCTTCCTCTGTTGCAGGTAATAATTGTATATCTGGTAGTAGATCGAGAGTGCGATCGCAGGCTCTGATTTCTACGCCTTGAGTTTGGAGGGCTTCGACTACACTTGGGAGGAATGCTGGCGCAATATCTTGATGCACCAAAAGGGTTTCAATCGCGTTACAGGCAGAAGGGTACTGCACTTTAGAGTCAATGGCGATCGCCACAGCCTGTTCGATATTGGCGTCGCGATCGACATAGACATGACAAATGCCGTCAGCATGACCTAGAACTGGAATGCGTGTATTGTTCTGGATATAACGCACTAACTGATTGGAACCCCTGGGAATAATCAGGTCGATTTCTCTTTCCATCTGCAAAATAGAGTTAATCTCATCCCTTGTGGTCAATAACTGTATTACATCTGGTGAGATAGTTCCTGTTTTGGCTAAGGCTCTGTGCATCACCCCAACGATCGCTTCGGAGGAACGGGTGGCCTCGCTGCCGCCTTTGAGAATCAGACCGTTGCCAGTTTTAATTGCCAAGGATGAAATCTGTGTTACCGCATCGGGGCGTGCCTCGAAGATAATACCCACAACACCCAGGGGGCAGCTTAGGCGCTCCAGGATTAGTCCTCGATCTAGCTCGCGATGAATCTGTCGCACACCGACCGGATCGCTAAGTTTGGCAACATCTCTCACGCCTGCTACCATGCCAGCTAGTTTGCTGCGATCAAGCTTGAGTCTGCCAATTAGGGGTTTAGCTAAATGCGCTATCTCCGCCGCTTCTACATCCTTATGATTCGCTACTAGAATTTCATCGGCATAGGTTTCTAGCGCCGTGGCGATCGCTTCTAAGGCAGCATTTTTAGTTTTAGCATCCAATTTAGCGAGCGATCTGGCCGCATTCCGTGTAGCTTGGACTGATTCCAGTAGCGATCTTGTTTGTAAAGCTTGCGTGAGCGTGACCATAATTAACTAATGACTAACAGCATTACACTTAGTTTAACCCCTCACAACCCCTCACGGGCTAGTTGATATACCAAGAAACCGATTGATGGATTCTGTAACTTTGTAATGATTGGATGCGGGATTTGGAATTTCTAGAGCAATTTCTTCTCCCGATTTCAGAATCAGTTTTGTATTGTAGGTCTTATCTCCATCGCTATCAGTTCCTGCGATCGCTTTGGCTTCTTTAATGTGATGTAACATCCACTCCTTAGACTCTGATTCGATCAGACTTTGCTCCGTTAGGTACATTTTGCCTGTACTTTTATTGAAGATACATGAAGTTTGAAATTTCCATCTCAAAGAGCCCAGAATAATACCGCCACCCACGAGCATAAAAATGCCCCCAAATGGATAAGCAAACCAGCGATCGTCTTGCTGAATGAGCAGAGATTCCTGTGCTGGGTTGCCAATAAAACTGTTAATCTTGTCAACATTCTCGCGATATTTTGTGCCAATACCCGAACTGTAAACATCGGTTAAAGGAATTTTACCGCTCTTAGTGATAAGAACTACTCGATAAGTATCGCCGTCGCTATCCTCATTTACCTGAACTTCAGCACCCTGTAGCTGTCCAGCCTCAATTGGTACGATCTTTTGCCGCAGTATATTAGCAGAGGTGAGTTTACAGGCAATCTGGGTTGCTGCAACGCGATCACATTTGAGAGCCGAGAGATTACCAATGAAAAGAATGACGGCTAATCCTGCGAGAAAGAAGGGGGCACCGAACAGCACACCAAATAATCCAGTAAAACGTCCTTTACCCTGGAGCTTTAGTATTGTGGAGGTCTGCTCAACAATCCGCACGATTTATTCCCTCGAATGACAAAAATACAGCTAATCTCTGATCGGTAGTAGTATACCTAAGAATGTTACACCTCTAGCACTGTAATGGTTTTCGAGAACCGATCACTTCAGGCTAATTGCAAAACTCTATGTGGTTTCAGCTATCCTAGAAACTAATTCCATTGATTAAATCATGCTATGGTTGCCACACCCGATCGCATCTTGATGAACGCCGAGGAATACCTTGCTTGGGAACCGACCCAGGAAGGTCGCCATGAGTATTGGGATGGCGAAGTAGTTGCCATGAGTGGTGGCACTCGCAACCACAATCGAGTTTCAGGAAATTTCTTCAGGTTGTTGGATGATGCCCTTGCCGATCGCCCTTGTGATGTTTACATTGTTGATGTCAAAGTTCAAATAGAACCAGGGTGGAAGTATTTTTATCCCGATGTGGTAGTCACTTGCGATGAACGAGATCGCGATACACAGATAGTGCAATTCCCGTGCTTGCTTGTGGAAGTTCTATCACCTTCTACTGAAGGGATTGATCGAGGCATCAAGTTTGCTAAATATCGCAGATCGTCTACATTGCAAGAATATATCCTGGTGCAAGTCGAACAACCAAGCGTGGAAGTGTTCCGACGTAACGAGCGCGGCCAGTGGGTACTGTCAGAGTATGCCTTAGGCGATCGCCTTTACCTAGAATCTGTAGGCGTAGAATTAGCGATCGCCGACCTGTACCGTCAAGTACAGTTTGAGAGCAATAATCTAGAATTCAGCGGATGAAGTAGGGCTAGAATTTTGACGATTTATCCACAACTCTTTCGATAAATTTTGATAGAAGTCGGTGAGATTCTGGTGTTTCCTCTACACTATCGAGAACGCATTGCAGGTGATCGTCGTTATTGGTGTATTGCTGTTTGTAAATTGTCAAACGATCCACCAAAGTGGCGCGATCGACTTCGGGATGAAATTGAAATGCCCAAAACGGTTTATCTGTAACGCGGAAAGCGTGGCAGCAGGCAGATGTATAGGCAAGGGGTTGACAACCCACTGGAGCTTGAAGGGCGCGTTCGCGATGTACGGCAACCGCAAGGAAGCGATCGGGCGTGTCGAAAAAGAGTGGATCGCTTTGGGCTGATTCTGTGAGTTGGATGGGAATTGTTCCCATTTCAAAATCGCATTCGTCGCGGATAATTTTGCCACCGAGGGCTACGGTTGCCAGTTGAAAGCCAAAGCAAGAAGCAAAGACAGGAATGCTTGACTCAACACAATACAAAAGGAGTTGCTGGCTAGGGGCAAGGAAACTATATGTCTGCGGTTCTAAGACACTGGCTTCGCTGGCACCTCCGACTAAGAGAGCATCATAGTTTGAGGCACTGTGGGCAGGAAAGTCTGGGGTATCGAAGACATTCAGTACATCAATTTGGGATGTTTCCAACCCTGTATGATAGGCAAAACTGGCGATTTCTTCGCAACGCACGCGCTGTTCATTGCGAATTTGCAGGAGTAAGATACGGAGATTAGATCTGGAATTGGGCACGGCATTAACAACTTACTAACAACGATCTACTTAATCTTCTCAAACAACTGCTTAGATTTGTAGATTGAATGACATTTTGGAGTACAGGGAATGTCCCGTCCGGATCTACTGTCTAAGGCTGCGGTGGGTTCGTCAGCAAGGCGCACTTTATTCCTTTGCTCAAGATATTTACGTGTATGACTGGGGACTTGCTTGGACAAAGTTGTCGTTGGGTTGCTGAACGATCGGATTTTTCAGTTGCTTTCTGAATGGAACACCGCTAACGCCTCTTCTAAGTGGTAGAAAAAACGATCGGCACCAATTAAATCCGTTAGTCCATCGCGATCGAATTGTCTTTTTACCTCTGGCGAGAGGCCAGAAATGACAAAAGTTACGTTCTGCATGGATAATTCCTTAACCACATCTCGTAATGTTTGGGATGCGGAGTAGTCGATTTCAGTAATCGCTCTTGCTTCCAAGATAAACCACCGCACTGGCGGATCGGCACTTTTCACCAAGCTTTGAACCTCTTCGGAAAAGAAGGTAGCATTCGCATAAAACAAGTCTCTACTAAATCGATAAATAATTAGATCTGGTGCTGATATACTACCCATCCGCACGGGAATTGGCTGCCAAAATTTATTTTCATTGGGAAGAATGATGGCAGAATGGGGTCGGTAACTATGGCGCACATGCACGATTAGCGACAAAATAATTGCCAAGACGATTCCCTCTTTAACGCCGACAAAAACGACTGTAGCCGCAGTGATGACTGCTAGATAAAATTCTTCCCGATGGGTTTTAAAGATTGCCTGCATTCCTTTAACGTCGATCAACCTCAAACCGATCGAGAATACAATTGCCGCTAAAACTGCATTGGGTAGGTAGCCGATTGGCTGAGTTAGGAAGAGGATAACGATTAATACGACGGCTACTGTAGACAGTTGAGCAACCTGGCTGCGCCCTCCCGCCGTGTCCACAATTTCAGTTTTGGTTGGGCTGCCATTGACCACAAATGTGCCCGTCAATCCCGCCGCGAGATTAGCTGCAGCCAAACCTTCCAAATCGACATTTTCGTTAAAGCCCTCGCTGTAGCGAAAGGCATAAGCGCGCGAGGTGGCAGCACTTTGGGCAACAATAACGATAATGCAGGACAAGGCAATGCCCAATACTTGGGGAATTTCGCTCAGTTCGACTGCGGGTAAACCAAAAGAGGGCAACCCACTTGGTACAGCCCCAACGACGGTTATGCCATGGCTGGCAAAGTTAAATATCCAACTGGCAAGAATTGCACCGACTACAGCCAGCAATGCTCCTGGGAATTTTGGCAAGAATCTCTCGAATAACTGAATCGTAATCAGGACAGCAACAGCAATACCGATCACTAAGGGGTTAGCGTGGAATAGACCTGCGATCGCTGTCATAATTTGTTGCACGGGGTGATGCCCACCTTCCTTGAGATCCAGCAACCCTGCTAATTGACTGATCGCGACCTGAATTCCCACCCCAGTCAAGAAGCCAATTAAGACAGTCCGCGATAAAAAGTCGGCCAAGAAGCCAAGTCGAAACAAGCGGGCGAATAGCAATAATCCAGCCACCAAGATGGCAACTGACTCCGCTAAGGCTAAATAGTGGGGACTACCCAACGGTGCCAAGCCAGATAGCCCAGCCGCCAGGATCGCCGCTGTAGCAGAGTCGGCAGCGACGACCAGATGGCGAGAAGAACCAAAGACCGCAAACGCTACGGCTGGCAGGATGAGAGTATACAGGCCTGTCGCGATCGGCGTTCCCGCAATCTTGGTGTATCCCATCACTTCAGGAATGCCTAGAGCCGCCAGTACAATTCCCGCGACGATATCATTCCCGATCGCAGCTCGTTGCAAAGGTAAAATTCCCTGAAACAGTCGTGAATGGGGTTTAACTGGTGGCTGGGCTTTATTCGTGATCGCTTTTTTCATGTATTTCTTGTCAGTGTCCTCTACCAAATTTAGCCAAATTTATTCCTGGAATGCCTTAATCTGCCCTGCTGCCACTGCATCAACTAGCTATTGATAATCTTGATCGTTTTGGTCGGCATAAGCAACCGCAAAATTAGCAACAGCGAGATCGCCTGGTCTTTATCACACCTCCCTGAAATCGAACTACTAGTCTGTCAACTTTTAGTTGATGGGTAGACCGAAGCTAGGAAGTTTTTTTTTTGTATATTTTTTGAGAGTTTTCAACCCATCAAAAAATTCTTGACAGAACACTACTAATAAATCGATATAAGCAAGATTTGTAGCCATTAGAACTTTACGGTTTTCACATTCTTGCTTTAGGATGAGTCTATTTGATACGGCAACTTTAGGAGCAAGCCGAAACTTTAGGAACAAACCGAGCAAATATAGGCAAAGGAAAAGATGATTTAGCATGACGGATACTACTACCACGCTTACCTCTGCTGCCAATCCTTCTAGCTTTGGACAGTCTGTGCTGTTCACCGCCGCAGTACCTTCGGTTGGCGGACTTCAACCATCCGGCTCCGTGACATTCAAAGATGGTGATACAACTATTGGGATAGGTACCCTGAGTCCTATTGGTACAGCTACGTTCTCCACTGCTACTTTAACTGTAGGCAACCACCCCATTACGGCGACCTATTTGGGCGATACTAGCTTCACAACTTCCACATCCGACAACTTGGATCAGGTTGTTACTCAAAGCGCTACTAATTTAAAACTTATCTCCGATCGTAATCATTCTAATTTCGGAGAATCTGTGTTGTTCACTGCAACATTACCCAAGGTTAATGGTATTCAACCATCCGGCTCTGTGACCTTCGAAGATCTCTCTACACTCATAGGAACCAGCACTCTAAATGCTGGTATAGCTACATTATCAACTGCTGCTCTGACTGTCGGCTCTCACACCATTATAGCTGTATACTCAGGCGATACTAACTTCACGACCTCTATAGCACTGATTGGAAGCCGCCAGGTCGTTAATGTTCCTACGATCAATATTAATAGTCCCTCGCCGAATAACAATGACCCAGTTACACCCACAGGAATCCAGCCTTTTAATGGTGTTAGCGATGGCTTTTTTAACCTTACCGACGATAATGATGGCACTGTCGATACACCAATAAACATTTCCACCCTACTCACTAGCAATCTTCCAGTAAGAGCTCTTTCCGGAAATGATAATGTAATTGGCACAACGGGAGTAGATACTATCTATGGTAATCAGGGTAATGATTCTCTTAACGGTAGTAATGGCAACGATAATTTGCGAGGTGGGAAAGGAAATGATGTACTGATCGGCGGTAATGGAAGTGATGTGCTCATCAGCGATTTAGGACAGGATTTCCTCACGGGTGGTATGGGAACAGACACTTTTGTATTGCGAAGTGATGACAATGCCTTAGCGACTAAACTCGATGAAGCAGATGTGATTGCTGACTTTAATCCTGGTGAAGGAGATAAGATTGGACTTGCGGGTACTGATTTCTCCCAGATTACATTGCAACCCATTAACTTGAGTGTTGATGGAGGCGCTAGTATTTCTGCAACAGTGATTGTCCGTAGCGGCAGTGCTTCCTACCTAGCCATTGTACAGGGCTTCGAACCTGAAAGGCTCAATAATTTGTCCCTATTCATTAATGCTGCGCTCATCTAACAACTTGCTCAGGGGAAACTTCATCATGGCATGTCTGACGATTGATGAAAACGGCTTTCTCCTATTTTGCCATTTCACCTGCTTACCCAGATGAGCGTCAGACTTTAAGTTGCACATCGCGTAATTAGTTTATCCATGTCATCTTTTCTGCTTTCCTCAAGAGTGCGCTAAGCCTTGCTGGCGTGCGGCTTGCTGCACAGCGGCAGATACAGCTTTGGCAACTCTAAGATCGAATACCGATGGGATAATAAAATCGGGCGCGAGTTCGGTACTGCTGACCAGAGAAGCGATCGCTTGAGCGGCACCTAAGTGCATCTCGGTAGTGATTTGCTTAACTCTGGCATCAAGAGCGCCACGAAATATGCCTGGGAATGCCAGCACATTATTAATTTGGTTGGCATAATCACTGCGACCTGTGGCAATTACTGCCACATCATTCTCTACCAGTTCGGGCTGGATTTCCGGAGTGGGGTTGGCCATAGCAAACACAATGCGATCTGGTGCCATGCTTCTCACCATTTCCGGTGTCAAGGCTCCAGCTACACTCAAGCCCACAAAAACATCTGCTCCCTTAATTACATCGGCTAGGCTACCGGATTCGGGGCGGACAAACTCCAGCTTCTCAGGCGTTAAGTTGGGGCGATTTTCATTAATGCAACCCTGAGAGTCACACATCAAAATCGTGGCGGCTCCTGCTTTGCGCAGTAATCTGGCAACAGCAATCCCTGAAGCACCAGCACCATTCATCACAATCCGCACCAGATCGATGGATTTCCCAACTACCTTGAGCGCATTCAGCATCGCTGCCACCACCACGATCGCAGTGCCATGCTGATCGTCATGAAATACGGGAATATCGAGTTCGGCTTTAAGGCGCTTCTCGATTTCAAAGCAACGGGGGGCGCTGATATCCTCTAAGTTCACTCCTCCAAATGTGGGAGCTAGGAATTTGACGGTTTGCACAATCTCATCCACATCCTGCGTTGCCAGGCAGATGGGAAAGGCATCCAACGCCCCAAATTCCTTGAATAGCATCGCTTTGCCCTCCATCACGGGCATGGCGGCTTCCGGGCCGATATTACCTAAACCCAGTACAGCACTGCCATCGGTCACCACTGCGATCGTATTACATTTGATCGTAAAGTCATAGGCTTTACTGCGATCTTCAGCGATCGCGTTACAAACCCTTCCCACTCCTGGCGTGTAGACCATGGCCAGATCGTCTTGGCCTTTGACCGGAATTTTAGACTGAATACTAATTTTGCCACCCCGATGCAGGTTAAACGTGCGATCGTGCACATCTAAAAAACGAACTTCAGGTAGGGCTTTAACTATTTCGATCAATTGTTCGGCATGTTCGCTGCTTGAGGCATCAACCGTAATATCGCGCACGGAAATTTTGTGCGTTCGTTGGATCAGGTCAATTTGCCCTAAGTTTCCCCCCGCATCGGCTAAAGCTCTGATCGCCGAAGAAAACATCCCGGCTCGATTGGGTAATTGGACTCTGATCGTGAGACTATAGCTGGGATTCGGATTTAGTTGTGCCATGCTTGAGTTGGTTGTTTAGTTGTTGTTTGGTAGTAGTGCAACAGATCTTTAATTAGTAGGGGGCGAACGGCCGTTCGAGCGTACTAAAGATATTTTTGGATAATTACACCAAGTCGATCGATTGTTTCAGGCGGAACTTTGCTTAAGTCAGTCATAATTGCGTACTTGAGGGCTGAGTGCGCTTCGGAGTGTGGTGGACGCTCGGCAATTTTCTGCACAGTAGCTTGAATCACTTTTTGAGCGTTGCTGGCATTGCGTTTTAGGTTCTCGAGCACCATGCTGACATTCACATGTTCGTGATGTTCGTGCCAACAATCGAAGTCTGTCACTAATGCTAGGGTAGCGTAGGCAATTTCTGCCTCTCTTGCCAGTTTGGCCTCGGTGAGGTTAGTCATACCAATCACCTTTGCCCCCCAACTGCGGTATAGAAATGACTCTGCTTTAGTGGAAAAGGCAGGCCCTTCCATACACAGATAGGTACCGCCACGATGCACTTTATTGTTTTCACCGAGATCGATACTTTCCGCCGCAGATGCCAGCACATTTGCCAGAGCATGACAAACCGGATCGGCAAAGGCAATGTGCGCCACGACCCCATTACCGAAAAAGGTGGAAGTGCGATTTTTAGTGCGATCGATAAACTGATCGGGAACAACCATATCCAGAGGTTTGGCATACTCCTGCAATGAACCAACTGCCGAGGCAGAAATAATATATTGCACGCCCAGGCTTTTCATCGCATAGATATTGGCACGATACGGCACTTCCGAAGGTAGCAAATGATGCGATCGCCCATGCCGTGCCAAGAAAGCAACCGTTACATTTGACAGACTACCGACAATCAAGGCATCAGAAGGGCTACCAAAAGGGGTATCGATTTTGACTTCTTGCACGTCAGTTAGTGCCGCCATATTGTACAGACCGCTACCGCCGATAACGCCAATACTGGCAGATAAAGTCATATATTTATGCAGATCGAGTTGTGAGCTTTGACTAAAGTTAACACGCTCGTACTGCCTGAAACAATCTTGGGGTTATCCCAGGTGTATTATTACGCTATCCATTTCGGCAAAGCCTGTAATGGGTATAAATAAATCTAGTCAATGGGTATGATTAACCTTGATATGGATGGGGGAAATATCTAAGTGAATCGTTCTGTGATATTTGCTTTAAGTTTTACTGAAATATCAAATACAAGGTGTAAACTAAGTCGACTCTACCAACTTAAAGCTATAACTTAAATCCACCAGAATAATGCCACACTGTCTTTGCAGAGGGAGGGAGGAGACTCCATCTAGGCCTACTTTGGATCGCCCAAAGCTGTTATGACATCACCATACACAACAACTATAGATATAAGTGATGAAGCACTCGATCTATTTCACAAGTGGACGGGTTACAACACGTTTAAAGATAGCAGCGCCAAGAAGTTCCAGATGCGCGATTTTGATATTGACTTAGGTATGGCAGTTTTGGGGTTTGGGGTACTGTGTAATTGGACTGTCAAATCCCGCAAACTTGACTTTAAGGGTAAGACTAACCTTTTATACGAACTGCGCGGTTTGAGCGAACCGCAACTCATACCGATGTACCGACAAAACTGTAGCGATGATATGGCGTTTTTTTTGCATGGGCGTTTGATCCGTACCCTAGATTTTTTGAGGTTTTGCTCCAAGTATTCGGGTGTGCCCCATGTACATGTGATCTGCCTGCAAAACCACTATATTTTGAGTGCGATCTGGCGCATCTATCAAAATAAAATATGGATGATTCCTGTCGATCAGGTAGAAAGCTTGTCTTTTGGCAATTACCTGCGATAGGGCAGGTTTAGATGGGGGCTATTGTTTCTTTTCAGCAGACTTTGGCGTTTAAATTCATGTTACTTCGTAGGCTCTAGGCGGGCAAACCCAATCACTTGGATCTTCCCTTGCGTCACCTCAAATTTGAGGACGCGAGCCGTGATGCCGCTTGCTTCTAACTGCCTCAGATTGAGCAGTTTATTCAAGGTTCGGACAAAAGCTTTAGTGATTTGCTTCGGTACATTTACACCTCTGAAAATGGCTTTAGGCTCGGTTAACTCTAGACGCGTACCGCCAACTACATTAAGTCCAGTTTCGATCGCCACGACTAATGCCTCTAGCTTTGTGCCACCAGTATTTTTGGCAATTGGCTGTACGGTTGCCTTAAGACGAACGCGATTGCCGTCGAGGAAGGTGATTTCGGGATCGATGAGGTCAAACTCTTCGGCTCTAGCGCCGATTGTGATAGATGAAAGATCGGCTTTGATGCCTTTGAATGATTTAGAAATGGTTGGTGATCGCAGTGCCAGGTTTAGATCCTCAGATTTCAACACCACTCGAACCGCAGCTTGTAATGGTTGCAGCAGTTTTAGCTGACCAGATCTCACCTGGTCGGGGTCGATGCTAATTGGGTCGGTTTCGAGATCGACGCTATCAATCCGTAGAAAAGGCAGAATGTATATGCCTCTACCGGCCATGCGAATGCGATCTACTTTGCCCTGGAGAATGCGAAAGTTGGGGGTATTGTCTACCCTTACTTCCAGGCGATCGGCGCGAACTAGTTGTCCGCGCAGCAAATCAGCAGCAGCATTATCAATTACTGCTCCTGGTGCACCGGCTAGTCCCAGTAAGCTGGTCAGGAGCGCTGCTAGAATTTCCATACTGCCTGCGGGGTTAAAAATTTACAATCATTCTACGGCATCCATTGCCTGCAACTTTTGGGGGACACAAATGTGCAGATCCGGTGGATTGAAAGCAAGAAGCGCGATCGCACAGCCCTTAATCGGGTGAATCCAGTCGGGTACTACCTCTGCTAAAGGCAACAAAACAAAGGCGCGATCGCACATGCGTGGGTGGGGAATAGTCAGACTTGGCGTGTCGAGAATGCAATCCTCGTATAGCAATAAATCCAAGTCTAGGGTTCTTGCCCCCCATCGTTCGCGGCGTTCGCGCCCAAAACGAGCCTCTGTTGCCAGGAGCACTGACAATAAACTACTGGGAGTCAGGCTAGTACGCAGCAG
Source organism: Rhizobium sp. Q54 (assembly GCA_943367755.1). Classification (GTDB taxonomy): domain Bacteria; phylum Cyanobacteriota; class Cyanobacteriia; order Pseudanabaenales; family Pseudanabaenaceae; genus PCC-6802. The sequence continues at coordinate 71,249 of CALRKB020000016.1, forward strand.
CGCACAGCCATTGATGTAGTCTGGTTGCTCTGTAGCTTCTATCTCTGTGACTTTCCGGTCTAACGATCTAGCAATCGTACCGGTAATTGCTTTAGTGCGATACCACTGCGATATTTTGACCACCTCAACTTGGGGAATCGCGTCGAGATCGGCTAAGGCAGCTTTGACGATCTGCTCAGAATTTCCAAGGTTGCTGCTAAGGTTACTGCCAAGTGCGATCGCGCACAGGCTAGAGGTTGCGCCAAAGTTGGCGTGGATAGGCATAGATTTACTAGGATGCTTCGTTGTGCAAGCCTGAAGGCCGGAATCAACTAAATACTAATCACCCAACATCCTACTATGCTACTCACAGCACCGCACAATACCGCACATCACAGGGCACATCACAGGACAGTAGCTTCAGATGTACGATAGATGTGCGCTCCCAACTGCCTCAGCTTATGCTCAATGCGATCGTAGCCGCGATCGAGATGGTGTAATCCCTTAATCTGAGTTTCACCCTGAGCCGCTAAACCTGCCAGCACTAAGGCCGCAGAAGCTCTGAGGTCTGTGGCCGTCACCGGCGCACCGGAGAGCGTAGGCACACCAGTTACGATCGCAACATTACCCTTGAGGCGAATGTTCGCACCCATGCGGCACAGTTCGGCAACATGTTGCAGGCGATTTTCAAATACCGTTTCTTTGACAACGCTATTACCTTCGCTCAAAGTTAGCAAAGCCATAAATTGGGCTTGCATATCCGTGGGAAACCCCGGATAAGGTAGCGTCTCAATATCAGTACCGCGATGCACATCGCCACCTTCGACTCGCAAGCAAGTCGGAGATTGAAGACTAACTTTAGCCCCAATTTCTTGCAGCTTCGCAATTACGGCAGTTAGATGATCGGGAATTACAGGTGATATATCCAGTATCGATTTAGTCATCGCCGCAGCTACCATAAAAGTACCTGCCTCAATGCGATCTGGAATAATCGAGTACTCCGTGGAATGCAGCCGCTCTACACCTTGGATATAGATTGTTTTTGTGCCTGCCCCCTGAATTTTCGCTCCCATGGCGCAGCAAAATTCAGCCAGATCGACGACTTCTGGTTCTTGAGCTGCATTTTCGATTGTGGTCTCGCCATCCGCTAGAGTGGCAGCCATCATCAAAGTTTCAGTGGCACCGACGCTAGGATAATCCAGATAGATTTTAGCGCCGCGCAGTCTGCCACCTGGCTGACGCGAATAAGCTTGGACAATGCCATGATCGATCTGCACATCCGCACCCATGGCCTGTAAGCCGCGTACGTGCAAGTCCACTGGTCTGGCTCCGATCGCACATCCTCCCGGCAAGGGAATGCGTGCTACTCCCAAACGAGCGAGCAAAGGCCCAATCGCAAAGAAACTAGCTCTAAGCTGGCTGACTAGCTCATAGGGAGCACTGGAGTGACCAATATGTCTAGCATCAATATCTAATGTGTCACCATCGCGATCAATCTTGACATCGAGGGCTGTCAAAATATCAATCATCCGCTGTACATCAGCTAAAGACGGCACATTAGTGATACGACAACCATCAGAAGACAGCAATGAAGCTGCCATGATCACTAAGGTTGAATTTTTAGCACCACTAACCGATACATGACCGCTTAGCCTGGAATTACCTACAATGTGCAACACTGATGGGTCTTGATCCTCATCGGGTTGTGCGGACTGCACATCACCTATTTGTGTAGTTGTAATAATAACCTTACCCTCCTCACATTCATTTTGGCTCAGATTCTACTTTAAACTTCCAAAAACTCAACATAAATGTTGAAATTTCTAGCCACCATTAATTTTGTCCACCATAGAGCAAGCTGTAGCAATTTACAAAATACAGCTCAGTAAATTAGAAATACACACTTAGAGCAAATCCGCTTACTTTATGTTCCCAGAAATTAAACCTTATTTAAGTATTTCTATCACCGAATGTGGCGAAAGTTTGGTAGCAATACCTACGACATTTGCCCTGGCACAGCCCCATGCTTACCAGTCTCTTGGGGCTGAATATGGCGACAAATCGCCTTTTTACCTGCGTGAGGGCGTTTTACGTTGCTTAGAAAAATCGCAGAAACACCTCCAAAGTATGAAGCCAAATTGGCATATCAGAATCTTTGATGCTTACCGACCCGTAACCGTACAAAAGCTTATGGTAGATCTAACTTTTAGGCAATTGACAGAAGCACGGGGCTGGGATGGGGACAATCTGACACCAGCACAAAACACAGAAATCATGGATCTGGTGTTGCAATTTTGGGCAATACCCAGTCTCGATCGCAACACCCCACCGCCCCACAGTACAGGTGCGGCAATTGATGTCACGCTTCAGGACGATCGCGGGCAAGAGGTTAACATGGGCTCAGATATCGATGAGGTGTCGCCGCGTTCTTTCCCAGATTATTTCAGGACAAATGATGAGCCGGAGATGCAGCAATTTCATGCCAACCGCGAGTTACTATATGCGGTGATGACCTACTCAGGATTTCAACGTCATCCCAATGAGTGGTGGCATTTTTCGCTCGGCGATCAGATGTGGGCGTGGCTAGTTAACCAGAAGAGCGGCGGTACGCATCCCGCAGGGAATCGTCCTTCTGAAGTTGCGCGTTACGGTAGGTATGAAGATTAGTTTTAGTCATGAACTTAGAAACAGTGCAAACGACAGTCCCCCCAACAGGCCAATCAGTTCAACCATTTGAATTTCAACTTGAGGCTCAGTGTAGTAAAACGGGAGCTAGGGCTGGCACATTTCATACACCGCATGGGGCAGTACACACACCTCGGTTTATGCCCGTGGGGACTCTGGCGAATGTCAAAACCGTCACCCCCGATCAACTGCACGCCTGTAAAGCGGAAATGATTCTGGCTAATACCTACCATTTGCACCTGCAACCTGGAGAGGATCTTGTCGCAGAAGCAGGTGGCTTGCATAAATTTATGAACTGGTCGCAACCGATGTTGACTGACTCCGGTGGCTTTCAGGTATTTAGTCTGAGTGAAATTCGTGCGATTAGTGATGAGGGAGTAACATTCCGATCGCCCCGTGATGGGCAGATGATTAACCTCACACCCGAAAAGTCGATTCAGATCCAGAATCAACTAGGTGCAGATGTGATTATGGCGTTTGATGAATGCGCACCCTATCCTTCTACGCGGGAGGAGATCGTTCAAGCGAGCGATCGCACGACGCGTTGGCTAGAGCGCTGCATTCAGGCTCACGATCGACCTAAGGAGCAAGCGCTATTTGGCATCGTGCAGGGCGGTACGTTTCTGGATTTACGCCAGCGATCGGCACGGGAATTAATCGCCTTTGATCTGCCTGGTTACGCGATTGGTGGAGTCAGTGTGGGCGAGCCACCGGAGCTGATTGCCCAGATCGTGCAGGCAACCACACCTTTATTACCCCTAAATAAACCCAGATACCTGATGGGCGTGGGCACGCATCGGGAGATGGCACAGGCAGTGGCAGCAGGGATGGATCTGTTTGATTGCGTGATTCCCACCCGCTTGGCCAGACATGGTGCGGCGATTGTGAGTAGCGATCGGGGTAGCGATCGCTGGAATCTCAAGAATGCTAAATACAAGCGAGATTTCACTCCGATCGATCCGAGTTGTGACTGCTATACATGCAGTAACTTCAGCCGCGCTTATATCAGTCATCTGCTCAGGGCTCAGGAAATCCTGGCCTATACGCTGATTTCAATTCATAACATTACTGAGTTAGTGCGGTTTAGCGATCGCATGCGTCAAGCGATTTTGGGCGATTACTTCCATGAGGAGTTTGGACATTTTCTCACTGAGGAATCACAAGGAACATAAGTAGAATGTAATTATGATTCGAGTTCTTGTATATGGGTTGCTGTGGATTTTATTGATGGGCGTGGCAATTTTTGCGACGCAGAATACGCTTTTAATTGCCATCAAGTTTTTGACATTTGAGTCGATTAATTTGCCACTGGGATTGGTTTTGGTATTTAGTGCCGGATTAGGTGCGATCGCAGTGACAGTTTGGCAAAATATGCAAATTGCTGAGTCAGAACCGTCTACAAATCAGCAGGTTAGCGATCGCGGTAATTTCAGCTCCTACAGTGCTTATCGTGCTTCTACTTCCAGTGATTCTAGTGCGTCAACCAAATCAACAAGTCCAAGTAAATCAGCAAAAAACAACCCAAAGGATTCGCCATACAATGATTTTGACGAAGAATGGGATGATGATTGGGGTTGATTGGCAAAGCAGAAACTTTTAGGCATTTGATCGGACTTAAATACTCAAGTTTGTAATAACCTATGAATTAGGGAATTGTTAAGCTAGTTAACAAGCGATCGTGCTAGATCGAAAATAAGCTAATGAGTAGCGATCGGACGAGATCGACCAAGAGTAAGATTTTGGTTGCTGACGATCTTTCAGACAACCGCCTGTATTTATCTGCTGTTTTAGAAGAGCAGGGGTATGAAGTCAGGTGCCTTTCGTTCGAGCAAGTGTCATTAGTGAAGCAAGAAGCTGGTTTAAGCGATCTAATTTTGCTAAATATTAATGCCCAGAACGAACGCATCTATGCGATCTGGCAAGAGTTAATGGACGCTCGCCTCGCTGCCCAAATTCCTGTAATTTTGATCGATCCTTCTGAACATATACTTCAAAAGCTTCTGGCAGTTGCGATGGTGGGTGTAGACTATATCCCCAAGCCTTTTCGAGCCCCAGAAGTCCTAACTCGTGTGCAAAATCAGCTCACCATGCAGTGCTTGCAGCGCCAGTGCCAAGATTGCCAAGCTCAGCTTGAGCAGGAAATGCGCGATCACCTCACTACAGAGCAGACTTTGGCGCGATCGCAAACAGCATTCAAAAGTATCGAAGAAAGGACAAATGTACTGCTGGATGCCATTCCAGACAAAATATTTCGCCATCATCTTGATGGATCGTTCTTAGACATTAAAGGGCAGTCAGCCGATCTAATTTTGCCGCGTGAAGCAATTATGGGTAATAATTTGCGAGACTTGCCTATCCCTGATCACATCAAGGCTGACTTACTAGAACTGATCGAACTTACTATTACTACAGGTCATCCCCAAACCTACGTGCATCAATTGCTAAAACAGGATGGGATGCACATCTATGAATCGCGATTTGCCAAAAGTGGGATCGATGAAGCAGTTTGTATTGTGCGTGATATTACGGAGCGCCAACGCACTGAAGCCGCATTGCATACAGCAAATCAAGAGCTAGAGCGCCTGGCTCACCTGGATGGCTTAACTGAAATGGCCAATCGTCGTCAGTTTGACACATATCTGCGCCGGGAGTGGCTGAGACTGATGCGGGAGCAGGCACCCTTATCCTTAATTCTGTGTGATGTCGATTTCTTCAAGAAATATAACGATACCTATGGCCATCTAGCAGGAGACAGTTGCTTACAGCACGTAGCTAAAGCGATTGCCGCAGTAATAAAGCGTCCTGCGGATCTAGCCGCTCGCTATGGTGGTGAAGAATTTGCAGTTATCCTTCCCAATACGAACCTTTTCAGCGCTACTCATATCGCCAAGCAAATCAGGCTTGCTGTCAAGGGTTTGGATATTTGTCATGATACTTCGGAAGTTGGACAGTATGTTACCTTGAGTTTAGGCGTAACTAGCATGATACCTACAGTAGATACTGAACCTACTGTTTTGGTTGATGCCGCTGACTCTGCCCTCTATCAAGCTAAACAAAAGGGTCGCGATCGCCTGTATGCAATCTGGACAAAGGAAAAGCAAACTAACAATTCCTTTAAACTTGAGCAAAGGCAAAATGTGCATATATCTGGTAGTTCAGCCTAATAAAGGGCAGAAATGATTGCGCGTGTCTTGTTCAATCTAAAATTACCAACCGTATTCAATTTCGCCCTTCTGGATCTTGTCCCAAATCAGCTTTCGGCAGAGTTCAACTTCTTCAAACAAGACTTTCCCATCAGCACCAATTCTGGCTTTGATGGCGTTCATTTCATCATCAGTCACATAGCCATCAGCGATCGCATGGTCGATCATCGAGCGCAATTTCTCTAGATCCTGGAGTTCTTCTGGAGAGAGTGGTTTAGCGTTAGGACGCTCCATCTTCATCGGCGTTCAAGCCTCCAAATTGTGGTTATCCGCCATAAAATAATGTAACTCGTTTGTTTCAACCCGATTGTGTATCCGTAGTAAACACTGAGAAGCTGACAGCAACCACTGGGTTCAGGAGGAGGGGTTAAAACGGATTTCACTCCTCCTGAACCATCTGTGACTTAGTAGGGCCACCTCCAATTCACCACATCTGGGCGATCGATGCCGTGTTCGTAGGCGTAGTTAGTGCAAGAAATTTGCTCGTCTTTGAGCATTTCCTTAATGTGAGCACCTGCAGCCTTGAGTTGGGGAACTCGGTCAATTACATCGATCGCAATGCTAAAGCGATCAATCTGGTTCTGGATTGCCAGGTCTAAGGGGGTATTGATATTACCTGCTTCCTTGTAGCCGCGCACGTGGATATTTTGGTGGTTGGTGCGGCGGTAAGTAAGACGGTGGATCAACCAGGGGTAGCCATGGAAGTTGAAGATGACTGGTTTATCGGTGGTGAAGAGACTGTCAAAGTCGCGATCGCTTAAGCCATGTGAATGCTCTGATTGGTGCTGTAACTTGAATAGATCGATTACGTTGACAAAACGAATCTTCAGATCGGGGAAATGCTCCCGTAACATACACGATGCCGCCAGCGATTCCTGCGTGGGAATGTCACCTGCGGTCACCAGCACAACATCTGGCTCTACTCCCCGGTCGTTGCTGGCCCACTCCCAGATATCGATCCCCTTTGTGCAGTTCATAATCGCTGCATCCATGTCGTGATACTGCAAGTGCAATTGCTTATCACAGACAATCACATTGATGTAATTTTTACTGCGCAGGCAGTGATCTGCCACCGACAG
>CALRKB020000017.1:0-78170 GCA_943367755.1 Rhizobium sp. Q54
AGAGGTTGGAAAGGGACTAAAAGTCCCAAGAGTCGGTTTATGGCAAACATATCGATCTGTCATCCCGTACATTCTGAATAGAAGTGTGTAGCAGCTAAAGCCTCCCACTAAAGTGGGTAGTTTTGGACTAGCGTGCTGGGACAATAAAACCGCCCCAATTTCTGTAACCAAATTACCAAGGGAACCCTGACTGACAAAGAGAGCGCCTACCCAAAATGTCGGTGCCCCGGCAGCAAGGCATATTCCCCCTAACATTGGCATGAAATGCGATCGCACGGCAGAGATCCCATAGAGAATAAAACCCAGAGAGAAGGCAAATACGCTCAGGAAAAAGATTACGCGGAAAACCAGCACGGATGTTTCCATCGAGATTTCCTCAATCTGAAGGATAAAGTCCGGTGCATGCTTTGCCAGGTAGGGCACAATAAATGCATCCCAAACTGCAATAGGTACGGAGAGAACAGTACCGATAAACGCCAAATAATAGCTGACCGTTGCGAGCAATCCATTTGAAGCGGTAAATGGTAGATATAGAGGGACAAAACTGCAAATAATCAACAAGTAGGAGAGCAACCACATCACATGTACTGGCACCCAGATCGGTTCAAGTGCTCCCTGTGGATTATTAGCAGGATGAAAAACCATAAAGCTCCCGAATAGCAAGCCAGCAATAATCAGCATGAATCCGCTTGCCTTAAGACCTGAAGATATCATCGTTTACCTCGCGATCGCTTTTTATGAAGGACGATCTAGATTACGCCGATGCGATCACATCGGATCTCTGACTTGCCTATTTTGCCACAATCCTTAGTCTGCTAGGATAATAACAAGAAAGTAGATGAATAGTGAAACTTAGAGATGTTGTTGTGCGTTTGGAAATCGATCCACGCAAACTCACAGATTATGCTTTGAATCCTGACAACCCAGTTGGTGCAGATAAAGCTTTGATGTTTCTTCGTCGGCTAGGATATACCAAGAGCAATTTTGAGATGCTTTTGCAACAAATTCAAGCTCAAGCTCTAAATGCTGAGGCAATTCTCACCCAAACGGATGTGCATGGACAGAGGTATCGGGTAGATCTGGAAATTACTGGTGTAGAAAACCAGCGAGAAGTTGTTCGCACAGGTTGGATTGTAGAACCTGAAGCAGATTTTGCGAGATTGATCACCTTGTTTGTAAAAAAGTAAATATGACAAAGCCTGAACTGTTTGACGTGATTGAGTTATTGAGAAACCAGCCTGAGAAAAGTCTACAGGCAGGTGCGCAGGGAGCGATCGTAGATGTATATGCGGACGGCCAGTATGAGGTAGAGTTCAGCAATGAATCAGGGGAAACATTAGCCCTCGTGACTCTGTTTGCAGATCAGTTTATTGTGGTTTGGCGGGCAGAAACCAAAACTTGGGTGCCAATTGCAGAAAAAATCGAGGCTTTGGTGGCAGGTCTACCAGAAGACATTTGTGAGGAAGTCTTCGATTTTGCGCGATTTATTTATAGTCGCAAACCAACTGTACCCCATAGATAGCAGAGATCTAGTGATGAATTTGCTACGATAATGGCAATAATCCTGATCGCAGTCTAGATGGAGACGTGGCTCTATGACCCTAGCGACAAAGAAACTAACCTTTGAAGAATATCTAGCTTATGACGATGGTACAGATGCCCAGTATGAGTTGGTGAATGGGGAGTTAGTAATAATGCCACCAGAATCACGTCTGAATGCTCGGATCGCCATGTTCTTAATTTCTGAGTTTCTTAAATTTGTACCATTTCGCTTGATTTGCTGCAAAGATACAGAAATTGAAATCAGCGGTAGATTTGCCCAAACTCGACTGCCAGATATCATGATCCTGTCTGAAGAATTGGATGCAATTTTGGGAGATGCTCGTAGCACAATCACCCGTGATATGCCCCCGCCTCGTTTAGTGGTTGAGGTGGTATCGCCAGGACAAGAAAGTAGCGATTCGCCAAAGGCGACGTTTCACAACCGCGACTATCGCTATAAACGGTCAGAGTATGCGTCAAGGGGAATTGATGAGTATTGGATTGTCGATCCGCTGCAACAAATGGTGACTGTGTTAACGCTTGTGAGTGGATTGTATGAGGTGCAGGAATTTCGTGGTGGAGATTCGCCTCTCTTCTACCATGTTCCCAGAGTTAATGCTAACAGCCGCACAGATCTTAAGTGCAGATGGCTGAAGACGTTAGCACTACATCCCTATTACTATCAAGTGGAATTGAATTATTACCCTAATTGGAATAACTCATTGGACTTTTTACTTTGCCTGAGAAATTGGAGTTGACATCTCTAGAGTTTTGACAGTTAATGCCTGCGGTGGCGTAGCATCGGGAGGATAGAGGAAATCTACACCAACCAAACGGCGATCGCCAGGTGGCAGAGTCAGGGTAACTAATGGCTGTCCCTGTTCCCCTTGCCGTTGTACCAGGTGCACGTAGCGAGATTGAGTTTTACCGCGATCGTCTTTGTAACTGATCTGGATCGTACCTCGGAAAAATACCTGTCCGGGTGGCTCGTAAAACCACAACATATTTTTGCCCTTTTCGTGAATCAGGGGTGTTTGGATGGCTAGGGTAACTGTTTGCGGTTCTTGAGTATTATTGGTCAAGGGCAAAGTCAGGTTGTAATGCACACCATAATTGCCGTGGGCGCGATAGGCGGTATCGGGGTAGCGCACGACCATCGGTGCGCTCTGTACTTGTCCAGTTGCCAGAGTCCCTAGCGTTACCGTACTTAAGGGATAGGTAAACGCCTTGCCACGCAATGGAATCGTGAGGCTAGAACCTTTAGGTGTATCGACAATCTCTCCTTGCCATTCCGAACCCTTGGCTACTCCAGCTACGCGCCCATAGATCTTCTTCAACCTAGCAGCGAGTGTTGCCTCGATCTTATCTGGCGCTGTTGGCACGCGATCGCGGGGACTGACCAAATTACCCCTTCTGAGTAACTCCTGCCATACCGCTAAGCTGGGGGGCTGACCAAAAGAGGAATGCATCGCCAGATTTGCCATATAAACTGGGCGATCGCTTTGCAGCTTCATGTATGTAGATCGAGCCGTCCCCGTTGATATTGGTAAATTTAGAATCATGCGACTCTGCTTAGGCAAAATCACAAGCTTAGAAGGAAAACCAGGTTGATTAACTCCGCGCAATACATCAAGAGTTAGACGCGAGCCAGGCCCTGAATAAACTCTGCCATAAGGATTTTCAACTTGAGGTGGCAGATCGATAAATGGCGCGTCTGGATTGGTCAGATAGCTAACTGCTTGCAATACATCAAGCGTCACAGGCTCAAGATTAGGGTTATAGACAATCACCCCTTGATACACCGTCCTTCCATTCGTTGGCCGTGCAATGTGATGCGAAAACAGATCGAAGCGCTTTGAAAAAGCCTGATTGAGATGAGCCGAAGGGTACAATTTCCCAAACGATGGAAATGTAGAGAGTAAGATTCCCTCTGTCTGAACTACCTCAGGACTGTTACTATTGAATACCAAAACTTCATTTAGTTTGCCTGGCAGCTCTCGAATTTCCTGTGGTTGTTGAATAAATCCCCGTGTAGGTGTAGGAACAGAGAAACTAAGTGGTGCGGTGGTAGGTGTTGTTGCAGGTGCGATTTGGGCAACAAGAGGTGCGGGCAACAGAGGTAGCATAGATGTCGAACTAAAACCTAGATTGCGAATATATAAATCTTAACAAGCTCTGTGACGCTTTTCAAACACTAGTTCTATGGGCGACGGCGGGGACGGCGAAATTTATTGCGTTCAGCTTTATCTCGCTCGTAGGCAATTAGCTTGCCATAGTAATCATGCTTGCTCAGGTTCATCGACAAGAAAATATGCTTGTGGGCATTGCCAAAGCCCTTGCGCTGAAAGAAGTTAACCGCTGGAGTATTAGCAGGATCGGTATCGACCAGCATAAACCTTGCCCCTTCTTCAATCATCCGTTCTACCAATTTATCTACTAGCTTGTCGGCCACACCACGCCGCTGAAAGTTAGGGTTAATACCGAGCCAGATGATGTAACCATAGGTCCAGGAAGCTTTATAAATTACCGTGCCTAGGATAAAGCCTGCTAGCATCTCATTTACTTCCGCTACCAGACAATATTCTGCATCCGTATTGTAGAGACCAATCACCTCCCATTCATCCCAAGTACGATACAGATACGGGTAAAGATCGCTAGTAAACAGACTTTCCCCCAAGTGATACACAGGCGCAATATCATCGATCTCCATATCGCGGATGTCTACTACGAGGGAGCCTGAGTTATCTAGATCGTGTTCAGAGATGGAGGTCATATATCGCCTATTTTAACTTCTCAAACTGACTTGGAATTTCTCTTCCAACATATCGCGAATCTTTTGATGTACGGGATTGATATCCTCATCCGTCAGCGTGCGATCGCTCCTTCGATAGGTTAAGCGAAATGCCAGACTGCGCTGTCCGGCTGGCACACCTTCACCCATATATTGATCGAATAAGCTTACAGACTCTAGCAGTTCGCCACCAGTGTGGGTGATTGCCCTTTGCAATTCCGCTACCGATACTTTAGTTGCGGCAAAAAAGGCTAAATCGCGATCGCTCTTGGGAAAACTAGAGAAAGGCTGAAAGATCTGCATAGCTCGGCGATCCATTGCATCGAGGAGAACATACATATCCAGCTCAAAGGCATAAACTTCATCGGGCAAGTCCATCTCTGTACGCAGTTGCGGGTGTAACTGCCCAAATGTACCTAATGCCTGCCCCGAAATCCACAAGGAGGCGGTGCGTCCAGGATGCAATCGTGGATCTTTTTGGTCAGGTTGATATTCCACAGTTACACCTAACCTGTGGAAAACTGTGGCCAGAACTCCCTTAGCCCTATACCAATCCATCGGCTTGGTTGTGTGCTGCCATGTACCCACCGTGGGGTCGCCACCTAAAATGCCAGCCACGCGATCGGCTTCATCTGTACCTGCCTCATCAGACCAAAATACTCGCCCAATCTCGAAGGCATTCAGACAACCATTACCTTGACTCAGGTTATAGACAAAGGCATCAATTAATCCCGAGAGCAAATCTACCCGCAGCGCACTGTATTCCACCGCTACAGGGTTAGTAATCGTCACCTGGCGAGACGCGCTTGGGCTGCATAGAGAGTTGTGCATCACTTCTGTCAGCCCTGCACCGCGCATACTGTCACGAATCTGGCGAGTCAACATCTGATCGACAGATAAGTAGCCCAGTTCGGTACGGGCTGGTAAGGTTTCACAGAATTTGTCATACCCATAGATGCGGGCAATTTCTTCGATTAGATCGATTTCTCGTTCAATGTCAGCGTAGCGATAGGGAGGTACAGTCACATTCCAGGTAATTTCTTCATCTTCAGTATGGCTGACTGCTAACTCAAAGGAAAGCGATCGTAGTGTTGTTTCTACCACTTCTGCGGGCAAATCCTGTTCTTCTCCACTTGCCGTTTCGATCGTGCCCAAAATTTGCTGAACGCGACTGAGCCGCAATTCAATTGTGCGTGTCATCACATTGCGGCGATCCACCTGGCATTGTTCTATAACATTTCCGCCCGCAACCTCCATAATCATCTGCGCCGCTCTCGCACAGGCAGTTTCCAAAGCCGACTGATTGACGCCTCTTTCATAGCGGGAGGAAGCTTCAGTGCGCAATCCCTGTGCCCTAGCAGAGCGTCGTACCACTGCCTGATCGAAAAGTGCGGCCTCCAGCACAATATTTTGGGTTTTCTCAGACACCTCGGTATCTTTACCACCGATCACACCAGCGATCGCTACTGGCACATCCCCTGAAACGATCAACAGGTTTTGGGGATGCAGTTCGCGCTCCTGTTCATCTAGGGTAGTAATTTTTTCTTTATGCTTGCCTTTATCACTTGTAAACCGCACGCTAATATCCAAGCCATCTTTGAGCGTATCAGCATCGAAGGCGTGCAAAGGTTGTCCCCACTCCAACAAAATATAGTTGGTAACATCAACGATGTTATTGATCGGGCGCATACCTGCTGCCTGCAACCGCCGCTGCAACGATAGGGGCGAAGGCTGCACTTTAACACCACGAATCAGCGTACCAATATAAGCAGGACAGGCTTTGCTGTCAGCAATACTCACCCACTTAGCTTTCACATTAGTAGCTTCCAGGACTGGGGGCTCAGGCAAAGTTAATTTACTACCTGTTAATGCCGCTACTTCCCGCGCAATACCTACCATGCTGAGTGCATCAGCGCGATTGGCAGTAGAGGTCACATCCAGAATGACATCATCTAGGGCAAGCAATGGCCTCACATCTCCTCCTAGGGATAGCGGCCCCTCAAACTCATGGATACCGCTAGATTCCTTTGCAAGGCCCAATTCTGCTAGGGAGCAAATCATACCTTCTGATTTAACACCGCGCAATTTGGTAGGGCGCAGTTTCAAATCGATATTGGGCAGGTAAGTACCAATGGTAGCGACAGGCACGTAGAGACCCGCCCTGGCGTTTGCAGCACCGCAGACAATATTCAGAGTTTGGGGTGCCCCAATATCTACCGTACAAACCTGCAATTTATCAGCATTAGGGTGGCGATCAGCGGTGAGGATTTGACCTACGACCACACCATCAGCCCAGGTGCGTCGATCTTCGATGGACTCTACTTCAAATCCAGCCATTGTCAGTTTATCGGCTAATTCCTCCGAAGCCAGATCAAAACTTACAAGTTCCCGCAGCCAACTTAATGAAATACGCATCTAAATGGTTAAACCAATAATCTCGATGCCATTCATCGTATCAGAATCGTTACATGCTCCTCCAGGACAAAAAACCAACAGGGCACCTCCCCTTAAGCCCCAAATGCCAATAAAATAGGGGGTTCTCGAGCAAAAAGTTTTTTATCATAGCGACTTTGCAAGCCCAAAGTAAAGCAATTAGAGTGAAGATTTTTAAGGCAATGTGAATTTTATGCCAATTTTTGTTAATTTTTATCAACGACCATACTCAGTATGAGATAGGCTGTGGAAAACCTGTGGAAAAACCCTCTTTTTTTGTGGAAAACCCTGTTTTTTCTGTGGAAAAATCTTAGCAAGCTGTGGAAAACTTTAGGTAAGTATAAATACCCTGTGGAAAAGTGGCATAGTTATCCACAGGGTTATCCACAGGCTAAAAACTCTATAAGGCTAGTTCTAGCGCGATCCCCATGAGTTTTCCACATTTTCCACAGCCCCTACTACTACTAGTTATTTAATTTATAAAAGAATTCTAGAAATATAGAGTTTTGCAAGAAAAAAATTTTTGAGGCTTCTGGTCAGAGCTGAGCAACAGTGCTACGATGAACTTCCTAAAGATTGGTTCACTCAAATCGAAGCCCACTAACCGCCAAAAAGTTCCCGATCGCATATGCGCCTTGTTTGCAATCAGAATCAACTCGCTTCTAATCTCTCGCTTGTCAGCCGCGCTGTTGCTTCTCGACCAACACACCCGGTACTGGCGAATATTTTGTTAATGGCCGATGCCAACGCACAAACACTAGGTTTAACGGCTTTCGATCTCAATTTGGGGATTCAGGTAACTTTTGCGGCTGAAGTTATTGATGGTGGCTCCACTACTTTGCCAGCCAGGTTATTGAACGATATTGTGTCCCGCTTACCGGATGAAGATATCACCTTGAGCGTTGATGAGGGGGAGATTGCTTCGATCGCTTGTGGATCGGGGCGCTACCAGGTACATGGATTGCCTGTGGCAGAGTTTCCTGAGTTACCTCAGATTGCCTCAGATGGCGAAACTACCTATCTACCCGTAGAGTCGTTGTTGTTGGGCTTAGATGGGGCCTTGTTTGCTGCTTCAACCGATGAGACCAAACGAATTTTGACGGGTGTGCATGTGACTGCTAATGCCGAAAGATTGGAGTTTGCTGCAACCGATGGACATCGGTTGGCGGTGGTGAATGCTAATCTGATGGCAGCTGACGATTTGCCAGGGGCTTCGTCTGAGGGGCAGCCTAGTTTGGAGGTAACTATTCCTTCTAGGGCATTGCGGGAGTTGGAACGGATGTTAAATGCGCAGACGGAAGGGGCGATCGCGGTGAGATTTGACCGATCACAGATGATTTTCCAAAGCGCCAATCAAATTTTGACTTCGCGGTTGCTAGATGGCAGTTATCCCAACTATCGGGCTTTAATTCCCCAACAGTTTACACGTCAGATTACCCTAGAGCGCAAGCTACTGGTTTCAGCTTTAGAAAGAATTGCGGTTTTGGCAGATCAAAAAAACAACATTGTGAAAGTGTCATTTAATGGTACTGGCCAAGAAATTTCTATTTCTGTGGAAGCTCCTGATGTGGCTACAGGGCGGGAGTCCTTACCCGCCCAAATCTCGGGAGACGATCTTGAGATTGCTTTTAATGTGAAATATCTCTTGGAAGGTCTCAAAGCCATCGGTAGTAATGATATTCAACTCAAGTTGAACAATTCTACCAGCCCCGCCATTATTACCCCCATTGGCGCTACGCAGATGACGTATCTAATCATGCCTGTGCAAATTCGTTCCTAGTATTTGCGCGATCCGGTTTGTGCGATCCCCCAATCGCTTAGCTCATCTCAGTTACGGACATGATATATTTTTTAGTTTCGTCGTCTGAAGCTGAAAGAATAGATAAGAAAGCTTTTTTACTGAGTAGTAACTCATCTGGGGTGAAAGAAAAATCAACGCCTAGCGTCAAACCGAGTTCATCCATCAGAAAATTTTTAATAAAGCTGGTTTCACCTTCACTTTCGTTTGGATAGCTGTGCATTTTTATTCCCCTTGTATTTGCTAATTTCGGCTTTGTAAGATTATTCTGTCATGGTTACCCAATGCTAGATTCCTCCCACAGGGCTATGCGGTTGGGTTAAGTGCGATCGCACGACAGGATGAAATGTTAGGCCTCTTGTTAATTTAAGTGATAGTTTGAGGAAAGATATTGTATGGCTTATTGGCTGCTGAAAAGCGAACCGCATGTGTATTCCTATGCTGATTTAGAGCGTGATGGTACAACTGTGTGGGACGGCGTTAACAATAATCTGGCACTCAAACATATCCGTACTATGTTACCCAAAGATCTGGCTTTGATATACCATACTGGTGATGAAAGACAAGCCATGGGAATTGCTGAAGTTATAAGCACTGCCTACGCCGATCCTAAGCTCGACGATCCTAAGCGAGCGGTGGTGGATATCAGAGTCGTAAAAGTATTACCCCAGCCAGTGACCTTGGCACAAATAAAGCAAGATCCTAGCTTTGAGGGCTTTGACCTGCTACGCATTTCGCGTTTATCAGTTGTCCCAGTTTCCGCAGCTCATTGGCAGCGGATTTTGCATTTAGCGGCCGCTAATTAGAATTGCTGCTCGTACTGCGTTTCAGTTTCGGCGATCGGGAGATCGCTACTTTCGTAATATTCCGGTAGCATCTCGCGGTTGGTGACTTGGCCTAAGGAAGCTTCGAGCGCCGATGTGGTTCCTAGGCAAGTATTACTATTACCGTCAATCACGCGCTCGGTAATTTTGCCATCTTGATCGATTAAATATTCAATTTTCTGATACTCAGACATCGCGATCGCTCCTTCTTTAAACGGATTGGTGGTAGTTTTTGCAGTTAACTTTGTGGATAGTCTGCTTGATATCCAATCAATACCAGTTTAGCTCGACTATAGTTGGTTGTAAGCGCTTTAGTTTAGTCATAAGACATAATTTCCCCCAACCTATGCTGCCTCGGGTTAAGATGCAGGCAGGCGATCGCTTGCTCATTTTTGGCACACCAGAGGAAATTTTTCTGTGAATACAGTTGATTATCTACGCATTAGTTTGATCGACCGCTGTAATTTTCGGTGCCAATATTGCATGCCGGAAGGAGCTGAGCTTGACTACATTCAGACGCAGGAAATGCTCACTAATGCAGAACTACTTGTGCTTTTGCGCGAAGTGTTTATGCCACTGGGATTTCATAAGTTTCGTCTGACAGGCGGCGAACCGCTACTGCGACGGGGCGTTGTGGACTTAGTTGGAGAAATTGCTGGCTTGCCAGGTACCGCCGACCTATCCATGACGACGAACGCCTACTTGCTTACCGATCTAGCACAACCTCTCTATGATGCTGGGTTGCGACGCATTAATATTAGTCTCGACTCGCTCGATAAGGATATCTTTCGCCAAATTACCGGACGCGATCGCTGGGAAAAAGTTTGGCAAGGCATTCAAGCCGCCCATACTGTCGGTTTTGATCCCCTGAAGCTGAATGTTGTAGTTATTCCAGGCGTAAACGATCGCGAAATTTTGGATCTGGCGGCACTGAGCATCGATCGCGCTTGGCATGTCCGCTTTATTGAGTTTATGCCGATCGGCAATACGGATTTATTCGAGCATAAAGGCTGGGTAGATTCTGCGACATTAAGGCAACGGATTAGCGATCGCTATGGTCTGATAGAAAGCAACTGTCGCGGTAATGGCCCTGCGGATGTATTTCAGATTCCTGGCGCAAAAGGCACGCTGGGTTTTATCAGTCAAATGTCAGAATGCTTTTGCGATCGCTGCAACCGGATGCGCCTTGCTGCTGATGGGTCCCTGCGCCCTTGCCTGCTGAATGAGTCTGGTCAAATCGATCTGAAGACGGCGCTACGCAACGGCGATCGCTATGCGGTACTGCGAATGCGGGTGCGGGAATTGCTGGAACTCAAAGCAGAGATTAATTTTAAAGATCGCGATCGCGGCACGGGCGAGCAAAAAACATATCAGCGCACGATGTCTCAGATTGGTGGCTAAATTATGACCACAACATTAGCAGTTACAGAAGCGATTGATTCCATTCGGAAAGCTGAATCTATATTCAATCTCAGGTGCATAGATGATTCGCAGTTTTTCCCTGAATGGTTTGAACATATGCTTCTACTATTCCCAACTGTAGGAAACTCTAATATACTTGACTCAACTCCCAATGTTTTTAGGGAAGTTCATTCGATAAAAGCTATAGGGGGGAGCGCGTGTTAGATAATCTGATCGAACAGACTTTGGCGTGTTTGACCGAAATTGACCGAGAAACCACCGCATTCCAAACGGCAACGGGTGTGCAATGTCCATCTGGTTGTGGTATGTGCTGTCAAAATCCTGAAGTTGAGGCAACACCTCTAGAGATGTTACCGATCGCGGTGGAACTGTCTCGACAAGGGCAATTAAGTCAATGGTTGGAACGAGTTGAAGCAGTGGAAGCCAAGGGAATTTGTGTATTCTATCAGAGCGATCGCTTAATTCCTGACAATGGTCGCTGTAGCATCTATGCCTGGCGACCGTCTCTGTGTCGCCTATTTGGATTTGCCGCGATCGCCAACAAGCAAGGCGAACCCGAATTAGCTGCTTGCAAAAAACATAAGGAGAGCATACCTGAAGTTATTAAACAAGCACAGGAAGCCATCGCGAATGGATTGCCAGTTCCTCAGTTCGCCGACTTTACGATGCGATTGGGAAATCTCGACCCGAATTTGGGACGCGAACCTCTGCCCATTAATCAGGCATTAAAAGTAGCGATCGAACGAGTGGGATTGCTGATGCAATATGGCTAGAATTGATGGGCTTTTCACTCATTTTTCAGTAACAGGATTTCGACTGTAAACTTTTTCCACCTGTAAATTTTTCATTGATAGGCTTTATGTACGGGCAGGTTTAGCAAGGACTTTTGCTTGGCACTGGTAGCGCTTGGACAAAACCTGCCCCTACGGCAATGGATTTTTTACAGCAAGAACTTTTTTCTTTAATCTAGATTAATCTTTCTCTATTATCTTTTGTGTAAGTCTTGGTATATATTAAGACAAGTATATTCAGCCAAAAGCTTCTCGACTTCAATGGTGGTTTAACTATGACTAGGGTTAACGTATATTCTGCAATGCACAAGGCACAACGCAAGCGCATGTTCGATCTTGCTTCAGACATGGGTAGAGCGGATTTTGAAGACACTTCAACTGTAAATCGTTTGCGTGCCGATTTGGAGCGCATCATTGCGAATTTACGCGAGCACGCCCAGTATGAGGAGAATTTCGTGCATCCTCTGTTTGCGGAAGTCGGTGCGGCAGGACAGGAACCGCTACAGTCTTTGCACGACGAGCATAATGCCCTGGGAATCTTACTTGAAGCGATTGAAGCGCGAGTGAAAGATAACTTCGATGCGAAGCTGTATGCCGATATCAATCGGCTGATTGCTACCTATCTGATTCACATCGATAAGGAAGAAACCGCACAAGAATCATTGCTGTGGCCGAATTTTGACAATGCCAGGATGGCGGGTGTGATGGAAACGGCTCGCCTCAATACCAGTCTCCCACAGGCAATGGAAAATCTGCGATTTATGCTGCCATGTTTGAGCGTAGCCGAAGCTACTGGTTTCTTGCTAGCTGCTAAAGCGACGGCACCTGCACCCGCTTTCCAAGCTGTTTGCGAAGTGGCAAAGCAAGTTATGCCAGCAGATGAGTGGGCGATAATTTCAGCCAAACTTTAGGGTTAAAACCCCTTAATTTTCTGACTTTACAATGCGATTGGGAAATCTCGATCTGAATTTGGAATGCGAACATCTTTCCATTAATCAGGCTTTGTAGCGATCGAACGAGTGGGATTGCTGAGTTCCCTATTCCAGGATTCTGGGTTGAAGTATAAGGCTTGTTCGGTTTTGACTAACTCAGGGGTGCGGAGCGTCAACCGTTGCAGCCCCAGATCTGCTTTCAGTTCTGCTGGTGTACCTATTTGCTGAATTTGCCCGTCGTAAATCATGGCAACGCGATCGCACCGTTCTGCTTCATCGAGATCGAGAGTAGCAACGACGACGGTAATGCCCTGCTCTGTTAAGCTTGCCAAAATATCCCAAAATTCGCGACGAGCTATGGTGTCTACGCCTGTGGTTGGCTCGTCCAGCAACAGAACTTGCGGTTCGGAAATCAGCGCACAGCAGAGGGCAAGTTTCTGCTTCATGCCGCCCGAAAGCCGACCCGCAAGGCGATCTCGAAAGCGATCCAATTGCATCTGCTTGAGATATTTATTGCGTCGTCCCTCTACCTGGTTTTCAGGTACAAGTCGCAGTCCAGCACTGTAATTTATGTTTTCTTCAACACTGAGGTCTGGATAAAGCGAAAATTGTTGTGTGAGATATCCAGTATAGTTGCGGGCATCTCTAGCAGGAAGTCCCAAGATCCACACTTCTCCTGCCGTTGACTCCATCACGCCACCCAGAATATTAAAGGCCGTTGTCTTTCCAGCTCCATCAGGGCCAATTAGTCCAAACAATTCTCCTCGATTGACTTCCAAGTCGATGCCTTGCACAGCAGAAGTTTTGCCATAGTGCTTGTATAGCTTTTGGACGCGAACCGTCACAATATCCAAAGTTTGGGAAGATACATTGAACAAACCTTTCCTATCAAGAACTTTAGCCTTATAACTCAATACCATATACAAGTAAGAATGAGTAGTAGGAAGTTTTGACCTGAGCTTAGAATAGGCTAATAGTTTGAGGAAGTTGTGAGGAAACCGAGGAAATTGTCAGGGAACGATTAAAGTCATAGATGATAACCTAAGCTCAGTATATACGAGTATTCATCTATACGGAGGTTCTTGAAACCTATGAAGATTTAGGCAAGAAATTTTCTGACAACCTACCATCTGTAGATAAAAATCGCCAATCTTAATAGAAACAATTGTTTCTACTAGATGAACTATAGAGAAGTCGCACTCTTTAAATTTCTCACATTACGTTGTGTTAGCCGGAAATTTTCCGTATAATCATCCAATAAAAGGTGTTACCCAGAAATTTTCCGTATAATAACTAGTTAGCTACCACCTGTAGATTATCGATACAATGAGTGATCCAAAACTGCATCATTATGTGCCCCGTTTCTACCTTGAGAATTTCCGTGATGAGTCTGGGTATTTCTATGTATGGGATAAGGTTTCGCGGAAAGTGTATAGTACCTCTCCAAAAAACGTAGCTGCAGGTACTCATTTCTATCGTGTTCCTGAATTTATTGGCTCACAAGAAGTAGATCCGTTATTTCTGGAAAAAGATTTGGCTACTTTGGAAGGGCGTACAGCAGATATTTTAAATGAATGCCTACATTTACTTGATCAAATGGAGCCGCTTCAGTTTCTTCAAATGGGCGATGAAGAACGCTGGACTTTGTCTTCCTACATAGCCATTCAATTTCTTAGAACTTCTGAACAAAGAGAAATTCTTGGCATGTTTGCGTTGGCCAATGGATTTTATAAGGAGGGGCTGTCTCCAGATGAAAAAGTTAATCTACATGCTCAGATGCTTTGTAGTGGTGGTCTAGTTGAGTCTATATCAAATCGTATCTTTGAATCAGTTTGGTTGTACGCTAGGAATAAAACTCAAACTCCCTTTTGGACATCAGATAATCCAGTCGCTTTCAAAACTGGTGATAATAAAATGTGGCTAAAAGGGCCTGGTATTTTCTCCAGTGGAAGTTATGTAGTTTTACCGCTTACACCAGAATATGTTTTGTACTGTCATGAACCAGAATTCTGGTCAGATCTTAAGAAAATAGACTCAGCTCTATCTCCAATAGAGTTGACTGATGAAATGGTGCAACATGAAAATGCTGGTCAAGTATTCATGGCTACTCGACATTTGATATCACGACATAATGATTTTGCTTGGGCAGATGAGTTTGTGGAAAGCATTGGCACAGATATGTATGCACCAGAAGACGCTACTATTAAGCTAGAGTCAATCGACTAAGTTGGTAGTTTGCTTTACCCCATCTCATTAGTCAGGTTTCATTTTATGAAGTCACATTGTTTGAGTTTATCTCGGTGCTAACCCCTCACCGCAGCGGACGTGCTGGTGATCGCACTGTCTTTTTGTGCCTCGTAGCGCCTTTTGCACGCTGCTAGCCTCACTGCCGTTGTGCCGCTTGCATCCTGGATTGGGGGCAGTTGAAAAGTGCTCTATTTGAGTTCAATATTAAGTACGTTAAAGTTATCGATGATGCAATGTAGCTAAGAGCGCGACTGCTAATGGCTTTTAAGCATCTGTAAGCTTCATATAATCGTTTAAAGACTTACTTTGAAGAGTTCTAAGTTCTAATGAAAAACCTTGCACCAAATATTTTTCGACAGCGACTGCTCATCGAAGGTTTTTACACAACTGACATGAGCGAAGAAGTTTTAGAGAAATATCTTCTTAATGTTGCCGAGCATCTTGACCTTCGTACTTATGGCAAACCGACTATTTTCTCACCAGTATCCGGTATGGGTCGAGATGAGAATGCAGGATACGATGCTTTTGTTCCGTTGATTGACTCTGGTATTTCGGCCTATGTTTGGAGTAGTGCACGTTTTTTCTCGATTGTGATTTACACTTGCAAAGGTTTTGCTGAACAGGCAGCAATTGAATTTACACGAGAATACTTTGCAGTATCCGAGGAGATAGTTAGTGCATCATTCTGACATCTGCGCTGCACAACAATTCAAATGCAGCGGACAGTTGAGAGGCACTTTGTTTCATTTGCTTCTCTGCCGCCGCTGGTTTAAGTCGTTCTACGGCTTTGGTTACAGATTGTGACAGTACTTTGAGAAGCCTTAGTGGGCGTTTGAGACTGTGTTATCTTGATTAGAAATATCTGTAATCTGCCGCAATTAGTAGCCCTAAGTTATGGAAGTTCGAGCCGAGAAGTCAGAAGATGTAGAAGCGATTCGCAGGGTCAATGTTGCGGCGTTTGGACGAAAGAGTGAGGCAGATTTAGTCGATCGGTTGCGAGGCGTTGCGTCTACGTTTTCCTTCGTTGCGGTTGAATTTGAGCAAATTGTTGGACACATTTTCTTTAGCCCAGTTGCGATCGAGGGAGAATGTGCGGATGATTCATTGGTTCTTGGATTAGCGCCAGTAGCAGTGCTACCTGAATATCAAGGACAAGGCATCGGGTCATGGCTGATTCAGCATGGTTTAAAAGAGTGTGCTCGGTTAGGTTTCAAAGCTGTTGTTGTGCTCGGTTCTCCAAAATACTATCCCCGATTTGGGTTTATTCCAGCCAAGGAGAAGAGATTGAGCTGTGAGTACCCAGTGCCAGATGAGGCGTTTATGGTGTTGGAGTTGAAAAAGGGCGTATTGGAGGGATGTGTTGGAATGGTAAAATATCGGTCAGAGTTCAACAAACTTGAGTAGCGATCGCCGTAGAACAGACCCGTTAGACCACTAATTAGCGCGATCGCCCATCGCATAGGATGCGCTATAACGCACATTCTCAGCTCACTTCTATCTCAACACATCAATAAATTACTAGCGCGTGCTAACTTGCGTACCATCGTTGATTTGCTCGTTGGGATGGAGAATGACGACTTCATCTGTGGCTAAACCTGTTTGAATTTCCGCTTCGAAATTGCTGCGATGACCTATGCTCACCGATCGCCGCTGGGCGCGATCGCCTTTGACCGCAAATACGCACCAGCCGCGATCGCAGCGAAACAAACCACTCAGAGGCACTTTCAACACGTTCTTGCCTTCCCATGTGATAATTTTTGCCTCCACTCGATAGGCATCGCCAAACGATTTGGGCAGATCGATAAAATCACCGATCGCATTCACGCGCTGTTCCTCTACACCCAAAGCCGAGACTTTCGTAAATGCAGCAGGTTCCACCAACCTCACCTTGGCACGTATGGGTTGAGCATCCACTTGCTCGATTAGAATTGGAGCACCAGGTTTAATCCGCTGGGCATCAGTTGATAGCACATCAATTACTAGTTCCAAATTGGAAACATCTCCCAATTCCAGCAGTGGCATGCCATCGGTCACATATTGGGCACTCTTTTGGAGAATGCGGAGAACTCGTCCTTGCAGGGGCGCTCGAATATCAGTACGGTTGGCTTCGTCTCGCAGTTTGTCAAGCTCTGCCTCAGTGCTAGCAATGCGGGCATCATAGACATTGAGTAAATAATCGGGGTCTGTTTGTTCTTTTTGCAGCACCGCAAGTGCGGCCTTAGTGACTTCCACTTCCGAGGTTGCTGCTTGGGCAGCTAGTTTGGCCGCTTCCAGTTCCTTTGTCCTGGTGGTGGCATTCAGTTCGGCTGATTCCCGATTCTGGCGGGAAATAACTCCTGTGGTTGCTAGTTGCTGTGCCCGATCGCGATCGCGCCGAGCCTGTTCTAGTGCTGCCTGAGCTTGCTCGACTTTGGCTTCTGCCTGCCGCTGGTCTGCTACGGCTTTTTGGATGCGCGTGTTCGCCTGCGCCAGTGTCTCAGTCTTGGGACGCTGGGTTGCCACTCCGGCTCGCTGTGCTTTCCACTCTGCCAGTCGCCCCAGTGCTTCTTTGACAGAAGCTGTTAGGGGCAATGGCTCAATCCGAGCCACAAGTGCGCCAGACTGCACCGTATCGCCTTCATTCAGAAGAATGCGCTCTAAATGACCATTGGCTGGTGCGGTAATCGTATAGCGATCGCGGACGCGGGTTTTGCCTTCGGCATCCACAGATGTTTGCAGGCTACCGCGCTCAACTTTCCCAGTATCAACTTGAATCGGTGTAGGGCGGAATGCCCACACAATCAACAGACAGACCGCGATCGCGAGGCCAGCATAGGCAACCTGTTTGAGCAAATGGTTTGGCTTATACTTGAGCGAGCCGTTTCCTGCGGCTGTTGCTTGCCGATCGGTTTGGTCGGGTAGAGGTAGTTGTTTCATCGTACTCTCACTCTCTAGTTTTCAAGACGGCAACCAGGTCTAGTTGGTTCAATTGGCGACGGATCAGGAGACCGGAAAAAAGTGCGGCGATCGCCACCACACTAAATGCAAATGCATAATTGGCTTTTGTGACAATCAGGGGAACGCGATAGAGTTCAGAATTGAGTGCCTGCGATAAAACAGCGGTAAGGCCATAGCCCAAGACAAAGCCGACCGGAATCGCGGCGATCGTCAACATCGTTTGTTCACCCAACAGAATCACCGCAATCTGTGCCTGGTTAAAACCAATAATGCGCAGCGTTGCCAGTTCGCGGCTGCGCTCGGAAAAGGCGATGCGAGCGGCATTATAAATAACACCAAAAGCAATAATGCAGGCAAATACGACCTGAACTGTGGTCACAATTGTCTGACTTTCAGCGATTGTCTTTTGAAACCGCTCAATCATTGCTTTACGTAGGGCAGTACTGGCGATCGCCGGTGTTTGTTTGAGCAGCGTGTAGAGACGATCCAGTTGATTGTCGTCTACTGCTAGAAATGCACCGGAAATCGTGGCTCCTTCCTGCATCATCCGATTCAGTGCCTGAATATCCATGTAGG
Source organism: Rhizobium sp. Q54 (assembly GCA_943367755.1). Lineage (GTDB taxonomy): Bacteria > Cyanobacteriota > Cyanobacteriia > Pseudanabaenales > Pseudanabaenaceae > PCC-6802. The sequence continues at coordinate 18,294 of CALRKB020000017.1, forward strand.
CAGCCACGCCAATCAGTTCGTCCACCAATCCAACCACGGGAATCTGGCGCACGGGTCTAGCTCCCTCCAATACTTCCACGGTGAGGATGTCGCCCGGTGTAATACCCAGGATCTCAGCCAGTTTGGAAGACAGCACCATACCATCCAGAGGCAGGTTGACAGGGTTAAGGTTGCGATCGATCAGTTGATGTAACTCTCCCGTTGGATTCAGTCCCATAATGCCAATTTTGTGCGTGCGATGCTCAAACCGCAGCCGCGCTGCCACACTGCGAAAAGGTTCAGCGTAAAGCACACCCGGCAGATGGGTAACCTCATAGCGAGCACGGGCAGGGCGCGGCTCGTTGAATACAATCGTGACATCGTCGCGCTGCACCCGATGAAATTGCACGTCAATGATGTATTGGATGGCATCTTTGGAATATCGCCCCACCACCAGCATCGCCACCGCCAGGGAAATACCCAAAATCGATAGCAATGCCTGCATCGGTTTGCGTTCCAGGTTTCGCAAAATAATCCGCCCTACTGGAGACAATAACTGTTGCAAACCCATCCGCTCGATTAGGGTGGGGCGAAAATGGGCAGGGGGTTCCGGGCGCATGGCTTCGGCTGGGGGTAGGGAAACTGCGCGTTGAACTGCGCCCAATGCTCCTACCAGAGCGGCGAAGCTGGCGATCGCAACTGCCCCAATTACCATGCCAGAGCTAACTTCATACCGAAGCAAAGGGAATTGATAAAAGTGCGTGTATATTTCGGTGAGAGCGGCACCAAGCCACAGTCCTAAACCTAAACCAATCGCAACTCCTAAACAGACGATCGCCATCACAAATTTGAGAAAGTGCCAACCAACATCCCAATTTCTATAGCCAAATGCCTTCAGCACAGCGATTTGATCCCGTTGTGTGCCAATCAAACGAGACATGACAATGTGGAGCAGGAAGGCAGCAATACCGAGGAAAATAAAGGGCACGATCGTGGCATGGGCACGTAGTTGTGTGATTTCATCGGATATAAATCGGTTGGAAATCTGATCGGAGCGATCGTAAGCCCCCAAACCACCATAGCGTTCTAACAACCGATCTAAGCGAAAAATCACGTCTGCGGTATTTGTGCTGGGCACCAGTGTCAGCGCGATGTCATTAAAGGCTCCATCCATATTGAAGGCAGTTCCCAATGCCTTGCGCCCCATCCACAGCACCCCAAAGCGCTGATTGTCGGGAAAGATATCGCCGCCGCGAATCTCGTAGACATATTCTGGTGATAAAGCAATGCCCACGATGCGCAACAACTGCCAACGCCCGTTGATCACCGCTCCCAAGGTACCACCTAGCTGCAATTGATTGGCTTTGGCGAAGGCTTCACTGACCAGTACTTCATTCCCTTGCGCCAAGTCGGGATAGCGTCCCTGGCGAATGTAAAGGTCATTTAACATCGGTGCCTGTCTTTCTGGGATCGAGACCAGTCGTCCCGTCAAGGGTTCCGTGCGTTCTGGCAGGTCAAGCGTGACGTTAACCACAACCCGTGTCTGCACCTGGGCAATGCCTGGAATTGCCTGAATCTTTTCTCTGAGCGACTCTGGTGCCCGCTTGAGTTGCCCAAATACTTCGGCAAAGCGGTAATCACGGTAGTAAGTCGCCTGGGAGAGCTTGAGTGAGTCGTACGTACTTTGCATCGCCACAAAGATGGCAATACCGCAGGCCACAATTAGGGCGATTGCAATAACCTGTCCCCATAGGTGCATGAGGTCGCGGATCAGTTTGCGATCGAGAGCTTTCATGCCTGATTAACTGCCGTCATTGATATATTTCCAGATTTCGGCGCTTTCGATCGTGGCTGCGTTCTCGTAACCACTGGAATGCCACCAGATTGAGTAGGAGCCCGATCGCAAATAAAATTGCCATCAAGGCGATTTGCGACCAGACGATCGGCTGCACCATTAGATCGAGGGCGAGATGCAGGAAATTCAGCACTGAATAGATCAGCGTGAGACCAAAGTGCGCCATGCGATAACGGTGGGTATCAGTAAACCCAGTTGCGATCGCCGCAAACATGGGCAGGGCAAAAAAGCCCAACATCAGCCACAGAATCAAATCCATATTGGTGGCACCAGGTTCTGTATGGGCGATGTTAATCCCGTGAAATAGTGGCATCAAACCTAGTTGGGTATGAAATAGGGTACCTAATAGAAATACGCTCCAGAGGGTAATGATTTTGCCTTGATGATTGATAGCCATATTGTTTACATCCTGGTTAATTGGGGGGTAGAAAATTGCAATCAAAATGTGAATGGAAATCTGGCTCACCATTCCAACTCCGATGGGTTGACCTTTTGTTCGTTACGCCGAACGTTGGTAATCTCACCGCTACGCATGGTGACAACTCGGTCAGCCATTGCCGCAATACCTGCGTTGTGGGTAATTACGGCTGTGGTCGTGCCCAGTTCGCGGTTCACCTGTTCCAGGGCATCCAGTACCAGTTTGCCAGTTTGGTAATCCAGTGCTCCGGTTGGTTCGTCGCACAGCAGCACCTCTGGGCGTTTGGCGATCGCCCGCGCGATCGCGACCCGTTGTTGTTCGCCGCCAGACATTTGGGCGGGGAAGTGATTGAGGCGATCGCTCAGTCCCACCAGTTCTAGGGCTTGCTCCGGGCGCATGGGCTGGCGCACAATTTCAGTCACCAACGCTACGTTCTCCCGCGCTGTGAGGCTGGGAATCAGGTTATAGAACTGGAAGACAAAGCCCACGCAGTCGCGCCGAAACCGCGTGAGTTCGGCATCGCTGGCATGGGTGAGATCGCGATCGCGGAAGAAAACATGTCCGCTAGAAGGTACATCCAAACCACCGAGGATATTCAGCAGCGTAGATTTGCCGCTACCGGATGGGCCCAGCAATACCACCAACTCTCCTTCATAGAGATCGAGGTCAATTGATCGCAGCGCCTGCACTTCCACCTCTCCCATGCGGTAAACTTTACTGATACCGTGAATGTGAAAGACTACGCCCGGTGGGGATGAGGTATCCGGGTAGTTTTTCGCAATTAGATGCGGTTTCTCGATCATAGTTGTTCTATTTAATGAAAGGAACTGAATTTAATCGCGATCACCTTTTTGCGTCAGCATTTTGCTGCTTACTGGGATTACACCTCGAATCCTTGTCGCGATGAGTTATAGGAAATTCTGACCCGATCCTAGAATAGGACAATAGCTTGAGGAACTTGTGAGGAGCCTGAGGCAATTTATGGGGAGACATTAATTGCCATCAACAATCGCACTACTGAAACTCTGCCCCAATTGCTAATACCTTACCAGCCTCCGAAACAGGAATGCGGGTATTGATTGCCAGACGATAAAAGTGATTGAAGCGCGATCGCTCTACCCAGTCAGGTAAAGTTTCTTGCCGTTTCTGTACGAATAGCTTTTGGAAATCATGGTCGACTTCGCCAGTTTCTGGATCGCGAGTCGGTACAACGCAGCGCTGACAGGGATTAATCCCCTCCATCTGCACATCTCCCACTCGAAATGTCACAGAGCTTTCGGCGCTCGTAAACAGCCAATCTTCCCAAAACGGAGATACTTCAACTACTTCCAGGTTTGTACGGAATCGCCGTTGTGCTTGCTCGTAGCTGAGTTGGGGGAACCATGATGCAACAGTTGTGAGGGTAGCAGTGCTGATAATTGTGGGGCCTGGGGAATCAGTATCATCGGGAAATCCCATTTCAAGGTTCTGGACAATCTTGACTGGCTGAGCAAAAAAGTTGCTGAACCAATCGCTCATAGCATGGCGATCGCCATCCAAGTCGAAAATTTGCCGATTCGCTTGGCCTTGCACCCATAAAGTTACTGTTCTAGCATCGAGATCGAAGGTAGAGCGCAAAAGATGGACTTTCGCATTGCGTTTACCGTTTACAAATTTACCCGCACGATCGATGATGGCAAACTCGCGATCCCCTTTAAGTGCTCCACTAGATAGAATCTGAGCTTCACTAACTGTCACACCATCTAAGGACTTAATCGGAAAGATGGATATTCTAGCAAGTCGGGGCATGGGAGAACTGCATAGGCTAGGGGATATTTGAATAGCATAAGCCATATATAAACTCAATGAGTCCGGTAGAAGGCTACCAGACTCATGTTTGAGAATTATGCAATTTTATTCACTAACTAGGTTTTACTATCGAAACATGCAGACTATCAAACTCACAACCGTCTTTTGCCATTCAATACCTGATGTGGTTTATCTGTAAATCACCTTAATTTCACTGGTTTCAAGCTGTTCTCCGTCCAAACGTTGTCTTTATGCCTATTCACTTACTGCTTCCACTCACGGCAAACAGTATTAATCAATCAACTGATTCGACATAGTACATAAAGTGTACCCAGCGAGAACTTTAGAGACTAACCGAAGTTAAAGAATAACCAATTAAACAGATGAGATAACGAGACAATAAAGTAACAAAGACTCAATGCTTTATCAATTCTGCACTTGACTTGGCTCAGGGGAGGAGGCACATCCCTAAATCCAACTAAACTAAACTTGTGCCTTGTATATAGACTAGAGAAACATCCCCAAAATTGCAAGTGTATTTAACAGAAGTTTATCTCTCGCAATCTGGCTTAACAATTTCTTCTTTTAATGCAACCCTATTTGGGGTTTAAGATAACGATAGTTTGCAGGCTAGTACTAATAGCGGCGGTAACGCATCCCGCAGGGAATCGCAAATTGAGTAGTAGGATTCCATCTCGTTTGCAAAATATCAATCAATGGAGCTAAGTGACAAAATGCCTACTGATGACGAAAACCAACTGCAACCTAAAGATCTCTTTCCTTATCTTGGTGGCAATCCTGGGAAAGATTTAGCACGCTTCGATCCAGCAAAACCTTTGCCACCCCAAGTAGCACCTAAACCTCGTCTGATAGCTAATACAGGACTGTATACCATTCCAGTCAAATCAGCTCCACCCTTAGAAATGTTGGGAATATCAGGTCTAACGTACATCATCGCGAAAATGCCAACGCCCAAAAGCAAGCTCGAAATCATGCCTGCAAATTTAACGCGTTGCCGCCCTGACAAATTTAGTGATGCTTTTTTTGTCGAACGTCGTCTTAACGGTTTTAACCCTGGCAAGTTTAACCGTGTGGCCCAAAAAGATTGGCAGTACCTCATTCGCTATGATTGTAGCAGGTACAAAGTTGAGCCTGGAGGAATTTTACCCTCTGTAATTGAAGCGAGGTTTACCTTACAAGACAAGAGTTTGCTATTGCACTCAATTCAATACGAACTCAACAAAGTATCTATGACTAATGTCCCTGGTGACGCAAATTGGGAATGGGCTAAAAGCTTATTTCGCAGCGCCGAATTTGTGTTTCAACAGACTCAGTCGCATTTAGCACGCACTCACCTAAATGTCGAGCAATATGCCATGGCTTATTATCGCAATGTTAAAAACAATAAGATTGTGGAATTGCTGGAACCCCATTTTGAAGGGCTGCTGAGTATTAATAAGTTAGGAGCATCGATTATTTTTGGTGATACTGGTGTGATTCCCGAAGCTTCAGCCCTAGATGCAAAACAGGTAGAGTCTCTAATCAAAGAGGAAGTTAGCTGCCTCAATTACCATACCTGGCATCCCAGAACACAAGCGCTATCTGACATTGTGACCAACAACTATTTCGATCGCGCTGCTAGTAACGTATGGCAAATTATGGAGCATTATGTTGACAACTTCTTTCAAGCTCATGAATCTGAAATTCTGGCATCATGGTCAGAGATAGAAGGAATGTCGCAGGATTTAGTCAGCCACTCTATCCTTAAACCAGAGTTAGGTACGCTGAAAATTGGTAACATCAGCGATCTCAAGAAACTCTGCGTATACGTCATTTATCACTCGTCATTTTTGCATTCCTGGCTTAATTACAAGCAATATGAAGATGGAGGCGATATTGAGTACGCATCTATAGGACTTTGGGATGATAAACATCCAAGTGTCAAGCTCGAAGACGTCATCAGGCGGAATATTAGTCAGGTGCTGATTACGTGGACTCTTTCTAACGTTAAATATAATCCGATTATGGAAAATGGCAGTCCGTTTTTAAAAGATCTATTATGGCAACGTCGCAATGAAATTCAGCCAGGTTTACCTTTAGAGTCGATTATGATGAGCATTCATATTTGAATTATGCGAGTAGCGCGCTGTCAATCCCTTCGATTGCTAGAGCTCTAGCATTACCTTCCTGTGCGCATGCTTGAGCTGTTCCTCGATAGATCGTGCGCTAAACCAGTTGTCGAATGTATCTCAATATATCTTAAGAACTTCAACTTTGTAAGGTGAATTCCAAACCAAAGTTGAAAAAGACAACTGTTAGATTTTCTATCCTATTGTTCGCTCAAGAGATAACTTTACTAAATTGATTTAAAATCGCGCTCACAATTTCATTAGGTGTTAATCTGATATCTACAACTGTGGCATCCCGTGGTTCTTCAAGAATAGTGAATTGGCTATCAAGCAAAGCGCTTGGCATAAAATGCTGCCTTTGTTCCATGCGTTGCCTAATCAATTCTTTATTGCCTTTGAGATAAACAAAAACTAGTGTTTCTAGTGAATCATTGCCACGTAGCAGATCGCGATAGCTTTGTTTTAGTGCAGAACAGGCCAGCACGTAATAGGCAGGCTTGTTTTGATGCAAAACAATTCGTTCGCGTAAAACTTGCAACCATGGCCAACGATCTTCATCAGTTAGAGAAATACAATTAGCCATCTTTTCTATGTTGGAGGGAGGATGAAAATCATCCGCATCCTCAAAGACTCCACCTAAAGACTGCGCCAGCATGTTGCCTATGAAAGATTTACCACATCCAGAAACTCCCATAATTACAAATGTTTTCGGCATTATTTTCATATCATTTCCTCTACAATTCATATCTAACGAGTTGCGCATCAGCCGCTGCCAAAGGCGCACTTCATAAAAAAAGCGCTAAAATAACGACGATCTTGCACGCCGAAGGCGGTCGTGCTGCATGTGGGGGGTAGGTGTTTTCAGACAATTGGGCGTGCAGCACCTGATAACAAGCACATCACTAAAAGAATCGCTTGAACAAAAGGAAACTCACCAGAACATACAGCCCCGCCACGATCTCACACCCTGCTGCGATTAGCAGGAAAATCCGCGAGCGCACAGACGGAGCCAAGAGAGCGAGCACTAGAAAACCAACGACCATGATCGGCGCCCCAAAGACACCCACTATCCCGAGTAAAGAAAGCAGGAGCCCCAAGGAGTTTGAGCCATAGCCACCGTTCGCGTTAATCAGTGCATTCGCGACTACCACAGCAAGTCCGGTGAGCGAATAGGCCAAACATAGCGTAGCGAAACCATTCCAGAACCTCTCGCTTGAGCGCAGAAAGTAAAACGCCAGCACGGTGGGGACAAAAGCCAGGATTGTAAACACCTCCAAGAATAGAATTGTGTCGCCAAAGGCAGACATTCCTGCAGAGGCTTGTGCGTCTGTGCCTGGTGTGACAAGCCTATAGATATACAGTGCGATACGAGCACCTAAAAGCGCAACGACATAGCCTGCAACGACGATTCCGATTTTGACGACCTTATTTTTGGGCATAGCTTATTTTAAGCGGCAAATTCAATGGCAAAATCTCGCTATTGAAGAGAAGAAACACCCATTGGTCTTTGAGATTAGAAAATATCTAAACTAATGATTAAACAGCATAATGCCATCTAGTATCCTTATACAGCGACTTTTAGCGCATATTGCGGTCTAATATGCTGAATTTTGGATATTTTACCTTTACCGCATCCTGCGGTCTAGTAATGGCGTAGCGAACCTTTAAGCGCATCCTGCGGTATAACTCATTGCTCGCCCTATCGTTGCTTGTGGCGATGAATAAAAAGCGCATTCTACTACATAGATGTTACTATTGCCAGAAGTATAAATAAAGAAAAGTCAAGAGCAATAGAGACAAGAATGACTAGTACAGAAAAAGTCATCTCCTTCTATGGTCGGGAGATAAAGTTAAGAATTGGTTTATTAGCACCTCAGGCTGGTGGATCGGTATTAATCCAGTGTGGTGAAACGGCGGTTTTAGTGACTGCGACTAGGGGCCCTGGTCGTGAAGGCATTGATTTCTTGCCCTTGTTAGTGGATTACGAAGAAAGACTCTACGCCGCTGGTAGAATTCCGGGCGGCTTTTTGCGGCGTGAAGGTAGACCGCCAGAAAAAGCAACTCTGACCTGTCGCCTGATCGATCGCCCCCTACGCCCTCTGTTTCCTGGTTGGCTGCGCGACGATATCCAAGTGGTAGCGACCACGATGGCATTAGACGAAAAAGTACCGCCCGATGTTCTAGCTGTAACTGGCGCGTCGATCGCTGTTCAGTTAGCTGGACTACCGTTTAATGGGCCAATGGCAGGCGTACGGGTAGGCTTAGTTGGTGATGAGTTTATTATTAATCCCACCTATGCTGAGGTAGAAGCGGGCGATCTAGATCTGGTAGTTGCTGGTACGCCAGAAGGGATCATCATGGTAGAGGCAGGCGCAAACCAACTGCCCGAACAAGATATGATCGAAGCAATTGAGTTTGGCTATGAGGCAGTACAGGAACTGATCGTTGCCCAGAAGCAACTCATGCAAGAACTGGGGATTGAGCCACTACAGATCGTACCTCCAGAAGTTGATACCACCCTGGAAATATTTATTTCTGAGCAGTCAGAGGCCAAAATTCAGCAGGTGATTGCCAGCCTGGAAAAAGATCGCAAAGTGCGTGATGCTGCGCTTGATGTGATTAAAGCAGAGCTAGTCGAAGCGATCGCTGCATTACCAGAAGAAAGTCCGATCAAGCTGGTTGCTGATAGTAAATCGATTGGCAACACGTTTAAGGCTCTAACGAAGAAATTGATGCGCCGTCAGGTGATCGATCAAAGTCTGCGCATTGATGGCCGCAAGCTAGATGAAGTACGACCAGTATCGGCCATGACTGGCCTCATCCCCCGCGTGCACGGTAGCGCTCTGTTTAATCGCGGTCTAACCCAGGTACTGTCGATCGCGACACTCGGTACGCCTTCCGATGCCCAAGAGCTAGACGATCTGCACCCTGACGAGAAAAAACGTTATCTGCACCACTACAACATGCCTCCCTACTCTGTGGGTGAGGTTAAACCAATGCGATCGCCAGGTCGCCGCGAAGTAGGACATGGCGCACTAGCTGAAAGAGCTATAGTACCTGTATTACCGCCTACCAGCAAATTTCCTTATGTATTGCGGGTAGTGTCTGAGGTGTTGTCATCAAATGGCTCCACCTCAATGGGTTCGGTATGTGCTTCGACGCTGGCTCTGATGGATGCGGGTGTGCCGATCGTCAAGCCTGTCAGTGGTGTGGCGATGGGGCTAATTCAAGAAGATGGTCAGACCCGCGTACTCACCGATATTCAAGGAATTGAAGACTTCCTTGGTGACATGGACTTTAAGGTAGCTGGCACGGATGCAGGTATCACGGCACTGCAAATGGATATGAAAATTACCGGCATTGCCATGACTACGATCCGTGATGCTATTCTCCAAGCTCATGCTGGTCGCAGCCACATTCTCGATAAAATGCTAGAAGCTCTACCCACGCCCAGAACTGAGCTATCACCCTATGCACCTCGTCTGCTGACCATCAGCGTTAACCCTGACCAGATTGGGATGATTATTGGCCCTGGTGGTAGAACCATTAAGGGTATTACGGAAGAAACTGGTGCCAAGGTTGATATCGAAGACGATGGTACTGTAACCATTTCTTCGACTAATGGTGAGAGTGCCAAGCGTGCTAGGCAGATTATTGAGGGTATGACCCGGCGTGTAGGCTCTGGAGATGTGTACTTAGGTAAGGTGACGCGGATTATCCCGATCGGTGCCTTTGTTGAGTTCTTGCCGGGTAAGGAAGGCATGGTACACATTTCTCAGTTAGCTGAGGGACGTGTCGGTAAGGTAGAAGATGAAGTTGCAGTTGGTGATGAAGTAATTATCAAGGTGCGCGAAATCGATCAGCGCGGTCGGTTTAACCTCACCCGTTTGGGTATTCATCCTGATGAGGCTGCTGCTGCCAAGGCTGCTGCTAGTTCTGAGGCTTAAACTTCTCTTTCAGTTCACCTAAAGCTTGCCATAGGTGAGCTGAATCAGCCCAGCCCACATAGCCACTATAAGTACATTTGCCCTCCCGATCTGCCACATAAACGCGCTCGATCTGGAGGGAGTTTTTGTAAGTACTGACCGTAGAGCCATCTTGACAGACGATGCATACCTTGGACTTACTAAAATCACGGGGATGGCTATCAGTCATGCCAGGTAATGCTTGGAGTGCATGAATAATCTTTGTACCTAGATCGTCGGTGGCTATAGTTAATTTATCTGGATTTGCCCAAAATTCGCGAACTGTTGTGGCGATCTCCGGATGATTTTTCATGGCCGCATGTTTTAGCCCCTGGATACAGACCAGGCGAGCATGGCAAAACTTTGTGGCTTCGATCATTACGGTACCGTCGCTGCCACCATCAATATCGCCAGCGATCGATAGCGTGGGAATCTGGGTAGCGATCGATTCAGCTATGCTGCGACGGGTTTTACCTAAATCTCTAGCTATACCCATGCCCCAGCCAAAGGGATCGAGCCTGCGTCCAAGATCGGAGCCACCCACGGGTGAACCTGCGAGCACCAGGCTATGTACCTGTGGCCACCATTGGCGATGCCGATCCAGAACCTCCAGCCAAATCAGTCCACCCAACGAGTGTCCAATTATGCGAATCGGGGTATGGGGATGCTGAGCGATCGCCTCTGTGGCTATCTGCTCCACTTTGGCAATCAACGGTTCGATGCGCAACCAGGTATTCAGCCAGCCCAGATCCGGTGATATGACTAGGGTATCTGGTGTAGCAAGGTTACGCGCTAACCGAGATATCTGCTGATGAGTATCTGCCCATCCATGTTGGGCAAAGAGGATAAAGTCTGGCAAAGGTAATGTGTTTGAGTCACTACAAATCTACTTTAGTCCAAGTTGGGTAATTACTACTGGTGCTGCGATCGCTTCTATGCAGATATTTCGAGAACCTCTGCACCTAAAGGTTTTGTCTGAAAAGTGGTATTACTAATCTGAGCCGATAGTCAGAGCTGAACTGAAATCAAAAAAAAGCATCGATGCTCGATATGCCAAATCCGTTGCGTCTGTTGTCTCGGATATTCAGTCGAATAGTGACTTGGCGAGGATATCAAGCACGCTGCTTATCAATGCAACATGGGTAACGTTTGCATTGAACTAAAATCTGCGTCTGAAGTTCATAATCGCTGTTTCCTGGCCTCAAGTGATGTAGCTTTTGCTACCTATTACCTGTTCACCGCGTTTTCTGATTGTCTCAGCAGGAGTGAAAAGCTATGGTAGTAGGTAAATATCGATATACTTATAAGCTGACTTTTGACATCCAGAATATGCAAGATCAAAAAAACTATTACTTTGTCGCCGCTAGTCGCAAATTTTTGTGCGAAGATGAGCCGCTGGGAGAATCATTGAAAGAGCGTACCCGTAATTATGGCGATCGCAAGAAAGAAATTGATTTCTGGCTTATAGATCAGCCAGCCTTCCTAGAAGCACCAGAGATGGCTGAGGTAAAGCGGCAATGTCCTCAACCCACTGCTGCGATCGTCTCAACCGATCCGCATGTGGTTCGCTGGTTAAAGCTACGTCTAGAATTTGTGGCTACAGGGGAATTTATTGCTCCTAGCGAGACCATTCCCGATCCCCTGGCCTCTATGGTGATTTCGAGAGCGTAATGATGGATAGGGGGGGTAGTGTTCTGCGATCGACCGGTTGGTAACACCCCCCCTAAGTAAACACGGCTTCATAACGCATCCCATCATGCCTGCGAGTAATAGGCACCAGAAAGATATCTAATTTTCCCATCTGATTGTGTTCCAATGTATAAATGTGCTGCGGCAGTTGGATATCTAAGGAACCCTGAAACAGTAATGAAAATAGCGATCGTGCTATTGACTTCGATCAAAAGTAGTTGGAGAAAATCTGCTTTACCACCAATCCGGCTTCACTTTAGTACCATCAGGGAAGGTAATATTTTCAATCATCTCTTCCTGAGGACGCGTGGAACCGTAGACCTTCGCATCTGTGAGATCGGCACCATTAAAGTTTGTATTTGTGAGATCGGATTCTGTGAGATCGGTACCAATCATAATCGCTTGCGAGAAATCTGCTCCGCTTAAATTTGCGCCTCGAAGAATTGCCCCGCTAAAATCTGCCCCTTCTAGTTGTGCGTCCACTAGATCGACTTCGCTGAGCTGAGCGCCAGTCAACACCGTTCCCCGCAAGTCAGCCCCATTAAGCTGAGATCTACTGAGATTTGCTTCGGTAAGGTTTGCCTTGCGCAGATCGACAAGGTCGAGGTTCACATCCTGCATATTGGCCCGGATCAGGTTGGCATAACGCAGATCGACACCACTCAAATTGGTAGTGAATCCGAGGATAGAATTGCTAAGATTTGCCCCACTGAGATCTGCTCCGCCAAAATCGACATCATTCAGATCGATGTTACTTAAATCAGTGCCGCCAAGATCCGCTGTAGCAAAGTCTCGTTCGCCCTCTGCATAGCGTTTGATAAATTCCTCCCTATCCATTCTCTACCCCTTTCTGCCTTTGTTAAATTGGTATGACCATCTCAATAAATCTATTTCATTAAACATCATGCATTTAGGGCATCTAAAATTTCGGTTGCTACCCGCTCAATTGCCCCATTACCACCTAAACAGTTGCGCATCTCTGCATAGTTATACAGCATTTGCTGACGCGATTGTTCGTTTAAGAGTAGTTCCAGACATGCCTGTGCTATGTTTTCGGGGATCGCAGCTTCCTGCATAAATTCTGGCACGATCGCTTTCATTTGTACGAGATTTGTGGGCGACATAAATGGAATATAGAACTTCAGCAAGTGGCGAGCAATCCAGGCAGTAACGTTGCTGACACGATAAATAACTACTTGCGGCACATTCAAGAGTGCAGTTTCTAAGTTGACCGTGCCGGACTTAGACAGGACTAAATCTGCTGCCCTAATCACCAATTGGGATGGATGGGAAACAACCTGCGCTTCAATTCCATACTCCTGTAGTAGATTTTCGACAATGGGGCGATATTTTTCTAAAGACAGGGGCAGCCAGAATTTTACCTGCGGCAAGCGCGTTTGGATTAGTTGAGCTGTCTGTAGCATGACTGGTAATAGGTACTTGAGCTCCTGCGATCGCGATGCTGGTAATAGTACGACCACCAACTCATCGCTCCCAATGCCCAACTGTTGCCGTGCCGTGGTGCGATCGGGAACCCGCTCCATCAGATCTACTAGCGGATGTCCTACCCACTTTACCTGCGCTCCCTGCTCGGTATAGTATTTGGCTTCTTGGGGAAAGATTGACAATATTTTGTCCGTAAAGCCAGCGATCGCCTGTGTGTTCTTATTGTTAATTGACCACACCCACTCCTGTGGCGCAATGTAGTAAATCACAGGTACGTGCAATTGCCGTTTGGTAAAATAACCCATGCCAATATTGGGGGTGACGTAATCGATCAAAATCACTAGATCGGGGGGAGACTGCTTTAAGCGTCGTTGTGCCTGCCATTGCACAAATATGGTAGGCAGTATGTAGGGTAAAGCTTCAACTAAACCGATTGAACCGATCCCTACAGTATTGCCCAGCAAGATTGCGCCTGCTGCTGCCATGCGATCGCCACCCAGTGCTAAGATCTCTAACTCCAGATTACGCTTCTGTGCAGCTTCTTGGAGTGCTTCGATCAAAATCGCACCGTGCCAGTCTCCAGAGACCTCACCAGTACTAATAAAAATGCGTCGCCTCATTTATGTCCTCTCCTGTCACCAGCTAGTAATCGTACCAAAACAGCCTGCGCATTCGCGGATCGAGAACAGATTTGCTCATTAGCAAAAGACAAGGGTATTGATACCCTTGTCTTTAAATTTGACGATAACTGCCAATCACGACCTGGCTAAACGGGCAAAATGCCTGTAAATATCCAGGACAAAGTTGTACGCCAATTGCCAACTCTTAAGCCCAAACAAGCTTTCTATACTTTGCCTTCTGCAAGCAAAGCGAACAGCTTCTAATTGCTGACCGCTCAAAATCGGGCTTAATTGCGACTTACAGAAGGCGTCTGAGGGTTTTGGACGCGAGTCGAAAGCACCTCCAAAGCTTTAGCGTACTGAGGATCGGCAACAGTACCGATCAAATCTCGGTTTTTAACTAGACGTTCGCGATCTGCATCCGTGAGATCGATGCTGAAGTCAGGTTTAATCCCAGCATGGTTGATATCCGTGCCTTTGGGTGTGTAGTACTTAGCGATCGTTACTGCTAGACCCGAACCGTCACCGAGGGAATGGACTGACTGCACTAGGCCCTTACCAAAAGTCTTACTGCCAACTAAGACTGCTCGCTTATTGTCTTGCAGGGCTCCCGACAGAATTTCACTAGCGCTAGCTGAGCCGCCGTCTACTAGCACAACCAGTGGTTTATCCGTCAGAGACTGGCGATTAGCTGTGAGCCTTTCGCTTTCACCCTTGCGATCGATTGTGGAGACGATTGTGGCATTATCCAGCCACATTCTGGCAATTTCGGCACTGGAGTACAGCAAGCCACCAGGATTAGACCTTAGATCGAGAATAAAGCCTTTGACATTCTGGTCAACCTGTACCTGGATTGCTTTACGCATATCGTTGGCCGCATTGCCATTAAATTGGATGAGGCGAATATAGCCAACCTTCCCAATGTTGGAGTCACGCACCTCAGCTTTAACTGGATGGACTTCTATTTTTGCCCTTTGCAGTTCCACATCAAATGCACGACCACCACGCAGCACTCCTAGTTTCACCTTAGTACCTTCAGGGCCGCGAATTAATGCCACAGCCTGGTTAATATCCATACCTTCTGTGCTCTTACCGGCGATCGTGGTAATGGTGTCTTTGGCTAAAATACCAGCTTGAGCAGCAGGAGAACCCTCGATCGGTGCAATCACCGTCAGCTTCTTCGTGGCTTCATCCATCCCCAGTTGAATACCAACACCGGTTAGTTCTCCCGATGTATCGATTTGCATGCTCTTGAACTGTTCTGGATCCATAAATCGGGTGTATGGATCGTCTAAAGTTTTGAGCATCTCCCTCACAGAACGGTAGGCTTCTGCTTTAGAAGCATAATCGCGACTGAGATATCTGCGTCTAGTTTGTTGCCAATCTACTTTGTTAAAGTTGCCGTCAACATAGTCGCGATTGATAATCTGCCAAACCTCATCCACCAGTTCTTTAGGGCTACTTTTGAATGCAGCTACACTAGGGTTTGCTAACTGAAACCCAATAACAGCTACTGCTGTTGCTAATGCTGCTGTTGTGGTTAGTACAAGTCCGCGTTTTGCCATGAGCATTATTTGTGAGGTTGACTTTGTGCACAGATTATACAGACTAATCTAGCATAGGTTCCTAGTAGCGTGTGGGCTCGCAAAATTACTTCAGAATCTATGCAAGCAACATCCCTAATTCCTAGTACAATATCGGGGTATGATTGGCTAAAGTTAGTTACTGACTTCATCGTGGAACTTTCTCTCAAATGTGAATATGCAATCCTAGCTTTACTGGAGCTGGCCAGTTGTTTTGCGGCAGCTCAACCCTTACAAAGTCGTCAGATTGCTAGTCAAAGGAATATCCCCGATCGCTACTTAGAACACCTTCTGGCTACCTTAAGACGTAATGGCTTGTTACGCAGCCAACGTGGATCGAGGGGCGGCTATTTATTGGCGCGTGAGCCTTGGAGTATAAGCATCCTAGATATTATCCGTTGTATTGAAGGCAGTGATGCCTCTATAGCAAATGCGCAGAAAAGCAATATGGATACGGAAGCTATTTCTGTAGTGCAGGAGCTATGGCAAGCATCTCAGCAAGCCGCAACCGATGTTTTAGGCAAATGCACATTAAAAGATTTGTACGAACTGGAGAAGCAACGTCAGTTGTCTACCACGATGTATTACATATAAGTGTTAGTAAGTATTAGGTAAGTTTTTGGTCTTGATATGAAAATCGCCCATAACATCACAGAATTAATTGGTCGAACTCCCCTCGTAGAGCTAAATCGTATTCCCCAAGCTGAGGGCTGTCTAGCGCGGATTGTGGTTAAGTTGGAAGGCATGAATCCTGCGGCCTCAGTTAAGGATCGCATTGGCATTAGTATGGTCGATGAAGCCGAAAAGAAGGGGCAGATTTCACCTGGGAAAACTACCCTGGTGGAACCAACGTCTGGCAATACCGGCATTGCTTTAGCAATGGTTGCTGCCGCTAAAGGCTATCGCTTGATTCTGACGATGCCAGATACGATGAGCATGGAACGTAGATCCATGTTGCGTGCCTATGGCGCTGAGCTAGAGCTTACCCCTGGTAGTGAAGGTATGGGTGGTGCAATTCGTCGCGCTACCGAAATTGCATCTAGTATGCCTAACGCTTATATGTTGCAACAGTTTCGCAATCCTGCTAATCCTGCAATTCATCGCGCCACCACAGCGATGGAGATTTGGGAAGATACGGATGGACAGGTAGATTTTCTCGTGTCTGGTGTAGGGACGGGAGGCACAATTACTGGTGTGGCAGAGGCAATTAAACAACATAAACCTGGCTTTAAGGCGATCGCGGTAGAACCTGCTAATAGCCCCGTGCTATCTGGTGGTTCGCCTGGACCGCATAAAATTCAGGGGATTGGTGCTGGTTTCGTGCCTGAGGTATTGAATACATCATTGATTGATGAAGTAATTACAGTAACTGACGATCAGGCGATCGCCTATGGACGCAGGCTAGCTCGAGAAGAAGGTCTACTGTCAGGTATATCTAGTGGCGCGGCGCTGTATGCCTCAATTCAGGTGGCTAAGCGAGCGGAAAACAAGGGCAAACTCATAGTGATGATTCAACCAAGCTTCGGCGAACGTTATCTCAGCACTCCTCTGTTTCAAGATCCTGAGCTAGTTGCACTTAGCTAGTATTCTGCCAGTCCTAGTTCAATCGCTCTGCTAACCGCAATTTAGCCGAACGCGAGCGGGCATTTATTGATATCTCTGCTTCTGTAGCGACGATCGGTTTTTTGGTAATTACCTGAAGGCGGAGGTCCTCTTTAAATGCGTGCTTTACTCGGCGATCTTCCAAACTATGGAAGCTGATCACTCCTAGCTTACCGCCTGGTTTGAGCCAGTCTGGCACAAGCTGGAGCCAGTTTTCTAAGATCTGCAATTCCTGGTTAACAGCGATGCGTAAAGCTTGAAATACTCGTGTAGCGGGATGGATTCTGCCATAGCGATAATTGCGTGGGACGCACCGGGCGATCGCTTCTGCTAGTTGTGTAGTGGTATGGAACGGTCTTTGTGCCACGATCGCCCGCGCAATCCGTCGTGATAATCTTTCTTCGCCGAGTTGGAAAAAAATATCGGCTAATTCTACTTCCGCACTATGGTTAATTATCTCAGCAGCAGTCAGAGACTGTCGCGGATCCATACGCATATCCAAATCACCTGTTTCTCTAAAGCTAAATCCCCGTTCTGGCAGATCTAGCTGCGCCGAACTCACCCCTAAATCGGCAATAATGCCATCAAAGCGATATCCATTAACAGGAGAATAGTCGTTAAAGTTGCCATGCCAAAACTGAACCTGTGACTCGTAGGCAGCTAACTTTTGTTTTGCCGCCGCGATCGCCATTTCATCCTGGTCAATTGCGATTAGTTTCACATCCGGTGCTGCTGCCAGAATCAAGGCACTATGCCCACCACCGCCCACGGTGCAGTCAAGGTAATATCCTCCAGCCATAATTCCCAATCCTTCGATCAGGGCATCAGCTAGGACAGGAATGTGATGAAAATCTGGTTTTGAGTTAGCCAAAGGGAAGTAATTAATTGTGCCTCAATCCAGAATATAGCAATTTGCATATCAGCTCGAACCGGGCGGAAACATAGGCCTGACCATACAGCTAGTTTAACCGTGCAAGAATCCAGGTTACCGCTGCGGACAGATCGGCAGCGATGCACTCTGGCTGCACTGCATGTTGATAGTTACCCGCCAGCACCTGTTCGCCATAGCCGCTAGATACGAGGATGCCTTTACAGCCAGCATTACGCGCCAAATCAATATCAGTGGCTTTATCTCCGACCATAAAGCTGCGTCGCAAATCTAAATCGTGTTGCCAGGCAGCGGCGACCAACATGCCTGTATTCGGCTTGCGCCAGGTAGAGCAATAGGTAAGGTCTGGATTAACGCCACCCTCAGGCTGACTTAGCGAGCCACAATAATAGAGCGCATCCAGATGTGCGCCTGCTTCTTGCTTGAGCAAGTCTTGCAAGCGATCGTGCAGTGCCTCGATGTGACCGAGGGAGTAATAGCCTCTGGCAGCTCCGGCTTGATTGGAAACCAGGCAACAAAAGATCTGATGCTCGTTGAGCGATCGCACTGCCGCCGCCGCACCAGGCATTAGTACTAAATCTTCCAAGTGATGAATGTAACCAGCTTCTTGATTGAGTACGCCATCACGGTCAAGAAATACTGCAGATTTGAGCATAATGGTTGCAGATTTTCAGTATTAAAGACAGGAAATTTTAGCTGCGAAACAAGCGTGCATATTGGATTTCGTGTGCCATGCTCGCCAGCGATAATCCCCAGGTACATGCTTCTAGCTCATCATCGGCAAGATGCATGACTTCCCGCGCTGTCTCAGCAATACGGGGTTGTAAATCGAGCAGCATTTGTTGGCCTGCGGTCTGTCCGAGCGGAATCAGTTTCACACCTGCCCCCACGAGGTTACTCGCCCAACTATAGAGATAACCGATCGCAGTTGTGGCGAGATCGATTTGCCAGCGTTCAGCCGCGATCGCAAAGGCGATCGCAAAGTTATAGTTTTTATCCCTTGCTAAAGACAAATCTAGACTCGGCTGCAAATTTTGCATTAGACGTACCAGGCTTTGACCCATTTGCCAACTTTGGTGGCGTAACTCTTCAGTTTCTCGCGCTGCCGAGAGCCAGTCATTCCAGTACCACAGCATATCCATATTTTGAGAGGCGATTGCCTCATAAGCACGTACTAAAATCGCGGCTTCCATGTGGATTGAGCCAAAGCGTAGTTCTTGGATTAGCCAATGTTGTAAGCGATCGCTGCTGTCGATTTTGCCACTGTCAACTAGATATTCTAGTCCTTCGGAGTAGCTATAGGCCCCGACAGGTAAAGCTGAGCTTGCCAGTTGCAGTAAGTGCATTAGGGTAATGGCATCAGGCATGGGAATGGTGCTCACTTGCGTGATCAGCTTCGTGCTTATCTTCATGGCTGTGGTGGGCAGCATAGGCTCCTGCTTCTGGCTCAAATGGCAGAACCTCTTCGGTTACATGCAGACCCATGCGATGCAGCATATCGGCTAGCACGGAATCTGGCTCTAGTCTCAGGTAATCGAGGGTGATTTCGAGTGGGATGTGACGATTGCCAAGGTGATAGGCAGCTCGCAGCAAATCTAACAGTGTATGGGCAGTGACTGTCATCACTGGTTCGGGTTTGGCAACTACCATAACTAACTGTCTGGGAGTGTTGGTATCAGACTCGCTCACCAATATATCGCCGTGCTGCAATATAGTGCCTCTGGCTAAATGCAATCTGACCTCTATGCCTTCGGTAGTGAGGAATTGTTTGCGACTACGGCGGCGCTCCTCGGCAGTCAGGGGTAGGGTGAGATCGGCAGGGGTAGGGCGATCGGCTAGTAGGCGATCGGTTAGGGTTAGCATGGAGATTATGCGCCAGAGAGGTAGTGTTGTCTATTTTAATCATTGACTAAAGTCGTGACTAGCAACACTTTTTTTATATTCTTAATATGAGATAAATTCTATGAACTACCATCTAGCCGCTTCGCTGAGCTAGAGGTTTCTGACGCTTCGTTTGAGTTACTTACCTTCTCACATCCGAGGGTGCGATTGATAGAGGTATCTCATCGACATCTAACGACGTTAGTTCCTAGCGCCGTGAGTAAAATATTCGGTTTACTCAAAATACTGAGAGGCTTATTGTTTCGCCGTAGTCTCAATTATCGGGTTATGAACTCCGGATACTGCCATCAACTGTATCGGTCTAGGGTAGATAAGAGCTTCTATTCCGTAGAAAGAAGGTTGTCATCCTTGATAGCAAGCGGGTCTATTACAGTAATGCCTCGCTATGGCAATTTTACCATGATTTGCCGACTCCGCTTCGCTACATCGGCGCGCTATCCTTCCCCACCCTCAGCGAAGCGGGGTGGGGACTGCCGCGATCTAGTTCAATTTCAGCGACTGGAAGCGGTTTAGAAAATAAATAACCCTGGCCAAATTCACAACCGAGTTGTTTTAGCCACTGAAGTTGTTGAGTTGTTTCAATTCCTTCGGCAATGACGGCAAGTTCGAGTTGATTGCTCAGAGTAATAATGGTGTTCACAACTTGATAGTTCCGATTTCCAACTTGGAGTTGATTGACAAAGGAACGATCTATTTTCAGGGCATCTACTGGGAAGCGGTGCAGATAACCAAGGGAAGAATAACCCGTGCCAAAGTCATCAATAGCGATTTGAATTTGCCGCGATCGCAATTGTTCTGTGAGCGCGATCGCCATTTCCGCATTATCCAAGATCGCACTTTCCGTAATTTCCAGTTTCAGGTGAGCCGGGTTGACAGCGGTTTCTGCCAATACCCGATCGATATCGCTCAGGAGAGTCGAGCAGGCAAATTGACGCACAGAAAGGTTTACGCTCACAGTTAACTCTGGCCAACCCTCTTGCTCCCAGGTGCGAAGTTGCTGACACGCCTGCTTCAATACCACCAGCCCAACTGGCACAATCAGTCCTGTTTCTTCCAGGCAGGGAATAAACTCTCCTGGTGAAACTAAGCCCCGTTCGGGATGTTGCCAACGTACTAGTGCTTCAAACCCGCAAATATTTTCGGTTTGCAGATTGACAATCGGTTGGTAGTAGACAAGAAATTCTTGCCGTACCAGTGCTCGCTGCAAATCGTTTTCCAGGGTCAGGCGGTTCAACATTGCCAAAGACATTTGGCGATCGAAGATTTGATAGCAGCCCTTACCGCGCAGTTTGGCTTTGTACATTGCCGTATCGGCATCTTGCAATGGTTCTTCCGGTTGCTGATAAATACTACTGCCTAGCGCAATACCCATACAAGCAGTCATAAAGATTTCACAATCAGCAACTACAAACGACGTCTCAAAACCCTGTAGAATCTCCTGGATGAATTGTTCAAGGGTGTTCTCGTCATTGATTTGATGCAGCAAAAAGCAGAACTCATCCTCACCAACCCGTGCTAACACATCACCAGAGCGCAAATGCTGTTGTAACCGCTCCGCAATGGCCAGCAGTAGTTGATTGCCAACTCCATAGCCGAAGGAACCGTTGATTAGTTTGAACCGATCGCAATCTAGATAAACCACGGCAAAAGACGACTCGCTTGCTTGCAACGCTTCACCTAACTTCTGAAGCAAAAACGTCCGACTGGGCAACTGTGTCAGCGCATCTTGAAAAATCACGGTTTGCAACTCAGCCGTTCGCAGTTGTACTTTTTCTTCCAGCACGGCATTAAACGCAGCTAATTGCTGGTGCTGCTGTCGAATGCGTAACATCGATTGCACCCTTGCGTGCAACTCCAAACTGTTCAAGGGCTTGCTAATGAAGTCGTCTGCTCCAGCCAGCAAGCAGTTAGCCAGATCCTCTTTTGCTGTCAGAGCAGTCACCATGATGATGGGAACCAATTGCCATTTAGGCATCGCTTTGATGCGACGGCAGACCTCAATTCCATCAATTCCTGGCATCATGACATCCAGCAAAATTGCATCAGGTTGATACACTTCGAGTAGGGCGATTGCTTCTTGACCATTAGAAGCGTAGTGCAATTCATATCGATTGGGTAAGAGCGACTCAATCACATCAAAGTTATTGGGATCGTCATCAATAACCAGGACAGAGGACTGAACGTTCATGGCTGCAAAGTTGGGTTGATTGGTAGGGTAATACGAACTTCTGTTTCCTGATGGTAAACACTCGAAATCGAAAACTTACCACCATGAATTTCTGTTATTCTCTTGACGATTTTCAAGCCTAAGCCTAAGCCCTGTTGCTCGTAATGGTTGCGTTCAAATTGCATAAATGCTCCGATTTTTGAAACTTGTTCTTCTGTCATTCCCCGCCCGCGATCGCAAACGAGCAGATGAAATTCATCATTCATTATTTTGCTGCTTACCTTCACAGGAGTTCCGGGTTGAGAGAACTTAAAAGCGTTCTCTATCAACTCATCGACGATGCACTTTAAATCTTTACAACTCACTGCGACTTCTACATCTTCAAGATCCCAAATTAAGTCATCGATACGGTTGACCCTTTTAGCTTGAGTTTTAATAGCATCTTCTATTAACAATCGAACGGGAATTATCTCGAGATTTAGTCTGTTTGGTTTAGAGGTATTTAAATTGCTAGCAGTTAGTTCTAATTGTGCATAGGTTAAAAATCTTTGCGTCAATTTTTCTAGTCTCTGTGCCGATTGTTGAGCTAATAGCAAAAACTCTGCAGTTTCTTTAGCACTCATGGTGTCATGATCGTCGATTAATATGCCAATTACACCAGAAATGCCATTTAGAGGAGTATTCAGTTCGTGGGGTAGACTAGCGACTAAGTTACGGGATAATTCGTTTAAGTTATTCTGCAAGAAGTCGATCGTGCTTGCTTGAGATTGAGATAGCATTTTTATGCTGTCATACTGTTGCTTAATCCGCAGCATGGAGCTAACTCTGGCACGCAGTTCAACACCACTCAAAGGCTTGCTGATAAAATCATCTGCTCCTGCTGCCAGGCATCTTGCCAGGTCATCTTTCCCCGTCAAAGCCGTCACCATGATGATCGGTACTGCTTGCCATTTGGGCATAGCTCTAATCTGCCGACAGACTTCAATGCCATCAACTTCTGGCATCATCACATCCAACAGGATCGCATCTGGCTGAAACGTATCGAGCAGGGCAATTGCATCTTGACCTCTAGAAGCGTAGTGCAACTCATATCCATTGGGCAAGATTGCATCAATGACATCGAAGTTGTTGGGGTTGTCGTCAACGATTAAGATTGAAGGCACATTCATTACCCGATCTCCTGTACTGCTAAAAGCTTTTGCATCACGCTAGTTTTTTTAATTCTTGACAAGACATTTGATATTCCGATTCGATCTGCTGCATTAAAGCGTTAATACCATCAGAATCTCTCTTTCTACCCATACCCTCCATTCTTAATAATAAGTCACCCAATCTTTTTGCCCCCAATACGTAACTATTTCCCTTGAAAGTATGAGCTACAAAATTAATCTCAGAGAAATCGCTTTTTCGAATATTATCTCGCAGTCGATTCATTAGGACAGGAGATTCTTCTTCTAAAAATAGATAAATCATGCGCCGAACAAGAGCTGGATTAATATCTTGTAGAGACTTTATGGCATCTAGCTCGATCGCGCCATCAGACTCAATCCGAACTGCTAGATCGTGAGTTTGTTGTACGCCTTCCTGTCCCCACTTTATCAGCATCCGTTGCAGGGCATCAAGCAAAATTGGTTTGCTAATGTAGTCATCCATACCTGCTTGCAAACACATTTCGCGATCGCCTTGCAAGGCACTGGCAGTCATCGCCACGATCTTGGGACGAGCATAGGGTAATGCAAGATCTGTCCAGTTCTTTGTTAAGTAACCAGCCAGTTTCAGCCCATCCATTTTTGGCATATGAATATCGGTAAACAGAATGTCATAAGACTTGCGCTTAACTGCGGCGATCGCCTCTAGCCCATCTCCAACCACATCTGCTTGATAGCCCATCTTTCCTAACATGGCGATTGCTAGTTCCTGATTGATTGCATTATCCTCCGCCAGCAAAAGAGTTAAGGGAATTGACCCGCTCAACTTTTGCTCGCAATTGAGTCGAGAATTTGCAGGTTGCAAAACACCCTGCCATTGCGAATCTTCAGGAATAGTCTCTGTGGATTCAGCCACGATCGTGAAATAAAAGGTTGACCCTTTTCCTGTCTGACTCTCAACCCAAATCTTTCCTTTCATCATGTCAATTAGTCGACTGCAAATTACCAAGCCTAACCCCGTACCCCCATACTTGCGCGTCGTAGATACATTAGCCTGGGCAAAAGCCTGAAACAGCTTATTGATGTCATCCTCAGAAATACCAATCCCCGTATCGCGCACTGCAAAGATCAGTTTTACTCCCCCATCTTTCGCTTCTTCACTTTGCTGTGGCTGTTCCAACTTAACTGATACTTCCACTTCTCCTGTTTCTGTAAACTTAACAGAATTGTTGACTAAGTTCAGCAGGATTTGACGGAGGCGGGTTACATCGCCAAGAATGTAAGCAGGGACATCGGGAGCAATATTGCAAAGCAAATTGAGATTTTTCTCTTTTGCTTTAGGGGCAATGAGTTCGCAGACATCATAGACAACTGTTCTGAGCGCGAATGCACGATGTTCTAGTTCCAATTTGCCCGACTCGATCTTGGAGAAATCCAAAATATCATTCACGACCGTCAAAAGAATGTCTCCACTAACCTGCGCAGTTCTTACGTACTTATGCTGTTCTGATGTTAGTTCTGTGGTTGCTAGCAACTGCGTTACACCCAATACCCCATTAATAGGCGTTCTAATCTCATGGCTCATCATTGCCAGAAAATCTGCTTTCGCTCTAACAGCAAATTCCGCTTCATCCTTAGCCTTTTGTAGCTCTTTTAAAAATTCTACTTGTCTAGCTTCTGCTAGTTTGCGTTCTGTAATATCGCGAAAACTCCAAAGTAAACCCAGAAATTTTTTTGTGTCAGAGATGACAGGGCTGATGTGGTACTCGAAAATCTGGGCATCTACAAAGACCTCACCACGATTCATATCATCCGGATTTTCGTAGCTTTGTTCGATCAATTTCATCAGAGTTTCGGGTAGATCGACCCTGGAGATCAAAAGGTTTTCGATCTCGCTCCTATCTGAAAATTCTCGCCCCAGATTCCACATTTTGCAGAAGCGATAGTTGTAACTACAAATTTGTCCTTGTTTATCCGTTGCTAAAATCCCATCCGGCGATGATTCTGTTTGAGCCTTTAACAAGGCATTACTATATTGCAATTCACTATTCTGTTGTTCTAAACGGTCGAGTAATGTTTGCTGGTTGTCATACTGTTGCTTGATCTGTAGCATGGCCCCCACTCTGGCACGTAACTCCAAACCATTTAAGGGTTTACTAATAAAGTCATTGGCTCCTGCCGATAGGCATCTTGCCAAGTCTTCTTTCGCAGTCAGAGCTGTCACCATGACGATTGGTATTGCCTGCCATTGGGGCATGGCTCTAATTTGCCGACAGGCTTCAACGCCATCAATCTCAGGCATCATTACATCCAGCAAGATTGCATCTGGATGATACGTTCCAAGAAGAGTAATTGCTTCTTGACCGCTTGAAGCGTAGTGTAAGTCATATCGATCGGGTAAGAGCGACTCAATCACATCAAAGTTGTTGGGTTCGTCATCAACGATTAAAATCGAGGGAATATTCATTTATCAACCTCCTTCGCTGCTAATAGCTTGTGAATTGTATTTGTCATTTGCTGCAATTTGACAGGTTTGCTGAGATAGTCAGATGCACCTGCTTCGAGGCATCGTTCGCGATCGCCTGGCATGGCTAATGCGGTCAGAGCAACAATGGGAATATTTTCCAATTTGCGATCGCTGCGGATCTGCCCGATCGCTTCTAATCCATCCACGCCCGGCATTTGAATATCCATTAAAATCAAGTCAGGTACGTGTAACTTGGCGAGGTCGATCGCCTCCTGTCCGTTTCGCGCCAATAGGATGCGAAATCCCTTGGCTTTGAGGTAGCTAGAGGTCGAATTGATATTGGCTTCATTATCTTCTGCCAGTAAGATCAGAGGTAGATGTACTCCTATTCCTCTTTCGGTAGCAGTCGTTTCGAGATCTGAGGGTGTCTGGTTTGCCAACCTTAGAGATTCAATGTGCAGATCGCCACAGGGTAAATCAATCGTAAAACAACTCCCCACACCCTCTTTACTGCTCGCTCCCACCTTACCGCCGTGCAATTCTACAATCTGCTTGACCAGAGCAAGCCCCAGACCGGTGCCTTGATATTGACGGTTTAGGGCACTATCGATTTGGACAAATGGTTGAAATAGCTTGCTGAGATTCTCTGGGGCAATACCAATGCCCGTATCGATCGCTGCAATTCGGATGAAAGAGGTATTTTCTGCTTCGTTCTTTTCCGGAGTAGCAAGTCGTTCGCGGGTCACTTCCAATGCAATCCGCCCACCCTCTGGGGTAAATTTCACAGCGTTGTTGAGTAAGTTAATCAGCACCTGGCGCATGCGCCGTTCGTCTAGCAAAAGGTCGGGTAGACCGGGTTGAATTTTTACCTCAAGTTGAATGCGTTTTTGAAAAGCCTGTTGTTTGACAAATACCAGACTGGATTGGCAAAGCTGACCGATTGCCGTTGGAGTACAGGTCAGTTCTACCTTACCCGTATCAATTTTTGCTAGATCGAGAATGTCGTTAATCAATTCCAATAAATGATTACCACTACGCTCGATGGTTTGTATAGACCGTCGCTGTTGCTCGCCGAGTAAGCCAAACACCCCTTCTTGCAGGCTTTCTGATAAACCCAGAATTACGTTAAGAGGAGTACGTAGTTCGTGGCTCATGTTAGCCAAAAATGCACTCTTGGCAAGGTTAGCAGCATCTGCAGATTCTTTTGCTTCTCGGAGAACGATTTCCACTTGTTTTCGCTCGGCAATATCTGCGATCGTGCCGAGTACCTGAAGTGGCTTACCCAGGTCATCTCGTATTGCTTGCCCCCGTGCCAAAAACCAATGTAGTGTGCCATCGGCCTTCCGAAGGCGGTATTCACTGGAAAACTCTGAAGTCTGGGCTTCCAGGTGGGACTGAAGTGCGTCGAGAAAAGTCGCACGATCTTCTGCATAGATAGATGCAAGCCAGTCATCAAAGCGATTGGAAATTGACACATTGCAATTGCCAAGTAAATCTTGAATATCCCAATCGAGATTGAATTCATCGGTTTGAATATTCCAATCCCACACCCAGACCTTGGCGGCATAGGTTGCTAGTTCGTAGCGTTTTGCAATCTCAGCAAATTTTCGTTCGGCAATCCCCAGTTCCATCTGTTTGTAATCTCTTAACTGCTCTTCTACTTGCTTCTGGATGGTAATATCCTTGGCAATGCCCATAAAGCCCGTAATCTCGCCTTGGGTAGTGCGAACTGCTGTAATCGACAGCAGCACGGGAAACCGAGAGCCATCCTTGTGGATATAAGTCCACTCCTCTTCAACGACTTGTCCCAGTTTGGCTTTAGCCACAAAGACTTCAAAACCAGGTTCGATAGGTCGTTGTAGTTCGGTAGATAATTGATGGGCGCGAGCAAGCATTTCTTCAGGGACATGCAGGACAACCAGACTGGTTTTGCCCAAAATTTCAGCCGCCTTATACCCCAACATAGTCTCTGCAGTCGCATTGAAGGATTGGATCGTGCCTTGCAGGTTGGTTGAAATGATAGCAAAGTGCACGCTGTCTAAAATGGCTTGTTGAAGCATTGAGAGCCTAGCTAATTGCTCTTCGGATGCCTTGCGGGAGGTAATATCCGTACGAATGGCGAGGTACTGATAGGGGTTCCCTTGGTCGTTGAGAAAGGGCACGATCGTCGCATCCACCCAATAGAAAGAACCGTCTTTAGTGCGATTTTTGACCTCGTCTCGCCAGATTTGGCCATTGGAGATCGTTTTCCACATCTCGGCAAAAAACTGGCGGGGATGGTGCCCGGAGTTGAGAATGCGATGGTTCTGCCCAATTAGCTCTTCACAACTATATTTGGAGATTTCACAGAATTTATCGTTGGCAAAGGTAATAGTGCCCCGGACATCGGTAATCGCCACAATTGCCGTTTGGTTTAAAGCGGCTGTAATATCCTTCGTCTGCTTCTCAGCTTGCCTCTGGGCTGTGATGTCTTTGGCAATGCCCATAAAGCCCATAATCTTGCCTTGGGTAGTGTGAACTGCTCTAATCGACAGCAGCACGGGAAACCGAGAGCCATCCTTGTGGATATAAGTCCACTCCTCTTCAACGACTTGTCCTAGTTTGGCTTTAGCCACAAAGACTTCAAAACCAGGTTCGATGGGTCGTTGTAGTTCGGTAGATAATTGATGGGCGCGCGCCACCACTTCTGACGGTAGATGCAGGATCGCCGGACTGGTTTTGCCCACAACTTCAGCCGCCTTATACCCCAACATGGTTTCTGCGGCTGCATTGAAGGATCGGATCGTGCCTTGCAGGTCGGTTGAAATGATAGCAAAACTGGCGCTATCTAAAATAGCTTGTTGAAACATCAACAGTTCTGACAACTGCTCTTCGGATCGTCTTAACTCCAACTGACTGATGACCAGACGACTTAGAACTTCAAGTTGTTGAATTTGTTCGTCTGTAATGGTTCTAGGCTTGCGATCGATGACACACAGAGTCCCCAAAGTATAGCTATCTGAGGTGATTAAAGGGACACCCGCATAAAAGCGAATATTCGGATCGTTTGCCACGAGTGGGTTGTCGGCAAAACGAGCATCCAATGTCGTGTCAGGAACGATCAATTTCAAATTCTCTGCGGCAACGACGTGACCGCAAAAAGAAATGTCTCGCGGCGTTTCCGATACATCAATACCGACTCGCGATTTAAACCACTGACGATCGCGATCGACCAAAGAGATTAATGCGATCGGCGTTCCACATATATAGGCAGCAAGTTGCGTCAAATCATCATATTCCCGCTCTGGCAGAGTATCGAGAATATTGTAGCGATCGAGTGCTGCTTGCCTTTCGCTTTCGTTTTGTGGAATTTCGGGCTTCTTCATGGGATTAAACCAATCGCAGTGTCTATGTTACGGGATTTGTTGATATGACGCAGTGCAGAACTGTATTCCGTCATTTCTTTGAGCGTGGATGTAGCGAGATCGAACATAGGATTAATTCATGATGAATTAGCAGAGAATGCGAAAGCTCACTATGTTTGTGCATAACTTGCTTTTAAATTTTTAAATTTGCGCTGTATTTTTTAGACAGGAATATCGGGGTAATAAAAATATAATAATAAAGTGACCTTACCCCCGCGTGTTTGCGCCCCCACGCATCCACACTAAATAGATAGTTGTTTTAATTTGACTCTCCTATAAAAGTATCGTCAATTACAGTCTTCCCAATCAATAGTTTAAATTGATCGCTATCACCCCAAATAGAGTAATAACTTTTGATAGCTAACTATTAAACCCCCACTAGTGTTGTTGGTTAATAAGCTAAAAAACTTGAAACCGATTCTTAGTAAAGCTTTTAGCGATTTTTGGACGAAAGGCTTGGAATCTAGTCTAAGTATATGTTTTAGCTTTAATCACTATTTTCCAACAGGTCTATCATAATCTTAACTCGATCGGGATTGTCAAATAATATTACGCCTAGCTAAAGATTGCTGAATCGCGATCGTCAATTGCTTCAGTTGGACTGGCTTAGTAAGATAGTCGTTCGCTCCAGCTTCTAAACATTTTTCCCGATCGCCTGTCATGGCTAATGCTGTCAGAGCAATAATTGGAATATCAACCAGGTTGGGGTCGAGGCGAATCTGCGCGATCGCCTTTAGGCCATCCATTCCCGGCATTTGAATATCCATCAAAATTAACTCAGGCTGGTGATTTTTAGCAATGTGAATCGCTTCTTGACCATTTTGGGCTAACAGAACGCGGTAACCCTTTGCTTCTAGGTAGCTAGAAATTGTAATAATATTGGCTTTGTTATCTTCTGCTAGCAAGATCGAGGGGGCTTGGGCGGCTGTTGCGCTATTAGGAATGGAGTCCAGTTCTGGAGTAGCAGTCGGTGGTTTATTTCCTGCCACCATTTCAAATGCGATGGGAAAACTGGGAGTATAGGGGAGGTCGATCGAGAAGCAACTACCTGCACCCAGTTTGCTGACTAGCCCTACCCTGCCACTGTGGAGTTCGACGATTCGCTTTACCAATACCAACCCCAAACCCGTTCCGGCATATTGACGATTTAAGGCACTATCAATTTGCACAAAGGGCTGAAATAGTTTGGTGATATTTTCTGATGCAATGCCAATGCCTGTGTCGATAATGGCAATTCGCACGTAGTTTTCGGGTGGAGAATCGACAGCATTTGGGTCGGTAGGGCGCTGTTTAAGGCTGGCCTCCAGGGTGATGCGTCCCCCTCTTGGGGTGAACTTGACGGCATTGTTAAGTAGGTTGAGCAGGACTTGGCGGATGCGCCGTTCGTCAATCGACAAATCGGGTAGATCGAGCGGTAGTTTAACCTCTATCTGGATATTTTTTCTCAGGGCTTGTTGTTTGATAAAGGCCAGACTGGATTGGCACAGATAAGCGATTGAAGTAGGAGTGCAATCTAGTGTGATTTGTCCGGCTTCGATTTTTGCTACATCGAGGATGTCGTCGATCAATTCCAGTAAATGAGAACCACTGCGTTCAACGGTTTGCAAGGCTTTGATTTGCCTCTCGTTGATGGCACCAAAGACTTCCTCTTGGAGTCCTTCGGCCATGCCCAAAATGGCATTTAGGGGGGTGCGAAGCTCGTGGCTCATGTTGGCGAGAAATTCGTCCTTAAGGCGATTGGCGCGGGCAAGTTCCAGGTTAGTGATAGCGAGTTGTTCGTTACTGGCTTGCAGTTGTGCTTCAGCTCGTTTGCGATCGCTAATATCGCGAAAAAACCAGACCCGACCGTAATGCTCGTTAGCCGAATAAATGGGAGCAGAATAGCGGTCAAAGGTTCGTCCATCCAGGAGGCTGATTTCGTCGTGACTGATCTCTTGAGGACGATCGTACAGGTATTGAACCTTCTGCAAAAACTCGGTTGGCTGGGAAAGCTGTTTTAAGGCAAAGGGTATGAGTTGGCGATCGTCGCCCATAGAGACTAAGGTTTCAGGAACGTTCCACAGGTTTAGAAACCGCTGATTATAGGCAACTACCTGACGGTTTTCGTCGATCACAAGAATGCCATCAAAGGAAGCCTCCTGCTGAGCCGTTAGCAGCGCATTGCTCCGTTGCAAGTTGGTGATGGAGTGAGCCAGTTCGTCATGGGAGAGCATGAGTTGCTCGTTCATAGACTGTAGTTGCGCTTTGACTTGCTTCTGGGCGCTGATATCCCGACATACGCAAATCAGGAGCCCATCATCTGTGAGAGTGAGGGATAGTCCCTGAGTAAAGGTGGTGCCATCTTTGCGAGTGGCGATCGCCTCTCCCTGCCAGGCCAGATCGCGCCCCAGTGCCGGAAATATTTCCTGCTCAAACCGTTCTAACTCTTTTTGTGAATACAAAAATCTCCAGGATTTGCCCACAAGTTCTTCGGGGCGTTCGTAGCCAAACAGGTTTAGATGGGCTTTGTTCAAATAGAGGTAGGTATCTCCTTGCAGAATCCCAATGCCATCGATCGCCGCTTCAATGGCAGCGAGTTGTTGTTTGAGAGCTTTTTCAGTGCGTTTGCGATCGCTAATATCCCGCACGATTGCCAATACTTCCTGGTCGTTAATGGCTAATACCCTGATCTCTTCATAAATGTTTCGATCCTGCTTGAGGAATTGATGTTCGTAAACTTGTAATTCTCTCGTAACGATTGCCTGCTCGATCGCTTGCAACTGTTTTTGCAACAAGTCTGGTGGCAGAACTTCTGAAATGTGATTGTTTATAGGCAGAAAGTTCTCTGCATTGATACCTGGTTTGATGTAATCCAAGCAGGTGCCATCGCGCCTGAGTCGCAGCAATAAATCGGGAATAGCCTCCAGCATCGTGCGATTGGTTGCTTGGCTGGCTTGCAATGCGGCAGTACGCTGCGCTACTTGCACTTCTAAGTCTTGATTGAGTTGCTGTAATGCTTCTTCTGCCTGTTTGCGTTCGCTAATATCAGTAATCGTGCCTACATAGCCGATCGCCTGACCGTCGTCATCGCGTTCGGCTACGGCCTGCCCCAACACCCAGATTGTGGTGCCATCAGGTCGTAGAATCCGATACTCTAGCTGAAATGGACGGTTTTCCTGTCGGGCAAGAATAGTTTCAGCAATCACACGCGCTCGATCGTCAGGGTGTATTGCCTGTTGCCAGCCGCTGCCAGTGGTTTCTTCTGGGAGCAGTCCGAGCATCTCGCAACAGCGCTGGTTGCTGTAAATGCTTTTGCCCTCGGCATCGGTGCGAAAAATGCCCACGGGGGCAGCGGCGGTCAGGGTGATATAGCGCTGTTCGCTCTCCCGCAGCCGAACTTCCACTTGTTGGCGTTCGATCAATTGCTCCTGCAACTGTTGGTGGGTAGTAGCTTGCTGTATAGCGATCGCCAGTTGCACTGATAACGCTTGTAGTAGTTCGATCTCTTCCGGTTGCCACGCGCGGGCGTGCTGGCTTTCGCTGGCATTGAGCAAACCCCATAGTTCGTCGCCACATAAAAGCGGTACCAAAATCTTGGCACGGGTCTGGAGGTG
Organism: Rhizobium sp. Q54; assembly: GCA_943367755.1. Taxonomy (GTDB): domain Bacteria; phylum Cyanobacteriota; class Cyanobacteriia; order Pseudanabaenales; family Pseudanabaenaceae; genus PCC-6802. Next base: position 50,938 of record CALRKB020000017.1, read on the forward strand.
GATCAGCAAGTCGCGGTGACAGGCTGACATCTCAGTTGTGTAGATATCCGGCACGACGCGAATGTGCCCTTGACGATACATCTCTACCCACTCTTGCTTAAAACAGGTATCGTTAATTTGTTCGCCCACCAGCGACGGCGACGAGTCAGTGGACTCCGCCACGACGACTACCTGTCCGTCGCGATCGCATTGCCAAATATTAACGCGATCGCAGCCCAGCAATTGCCGCACCTGCTCCACGGTCGTATCCAGAATCATTTGCAAACTCAGGGACGATCGAATTTGCGTAGCGATCGCTGCGACCAATTTCTCCCGCTCTGCCTTAGCCTTGAGGGAGAGCGTCCGGGCTTCAACTTCCCGCTCTAATTCAATGGTGCGAGTTTCCAGTAGTTCGATTTTCTCTGCTTCTAGCTGCACCACCTTTCCTTTTAACACCTCCGCCAGCTTGTATAGTTCCAATGGGTTGAGGGCTTGTAGCAAACTGGTCTGAGTGACGATGCCCAATAACTCCCCTCGTTCCCCTGTTACAGCCAACCTGCGGATCGAGCGTTGTTCCATGATCTGCTGCACCGTCCAGAGCGACTCCTCCGTCTTAACCGCAAAAATCGTCGTACTCATCACTGCCTCTGCCAGACAGGTTTCCAGGTTCAAGTCCAATGCCCGAAATTGCACAATATCGCGCTCGGTTAGAATCCCCACCGGGATTTGCAGAGGTTCAGCCTGGTTACCACGGTTTTGCACGATCATGACGGAACTAACGGAATGTTTTGCCATCAGTTGGGCGATCGCCAGCATCGAACTATTCGGCACAGCACAAATCACCTCGCGGGTCATCACCTCAGAGACCAGACGCAACCGCAAAAGATCTGCAGGGCGAGAGGAGTGCCGCAAGCTTTCATTGGTGAGCAGACCCACTACTCGATCCCGATCGTCCAGAATTGGTATATGGCGAATGCGGTACTGTTGCAGCAGATTAACGGCAAAAAATAAATCGTTGAAGTTAGATTCGTGCAGGGTGATAACTGGATGGATCATGACCTCCCGAATCGGTAGATTCCCCAATGCATACTGCTGGGCGCTTAGGTGCACCACATCCCGCTCTGTTAAAATTCCTAGCAGACGATCGTCTTCCACCACCAACACGCAGCTCGATCGGGCTTCTAAAAGGAGTGCGTCCAATTGCCTATCCGTAGATTTAGTGGTCTCACAGAGCGTCCGCACGCCACTCATTTTGGCGATCGCATCCATCACCGTCGTTTCCGGTTCAACTATCAAGGGATCGCGGACGATCGCAGATTTTAGTTCTGATGGGGTAAGAGCCGTAGTACTTGTGAACATTGGCGTGTAGGAGTTTATTCTCTATTATTCCCCTTCTACTAGATGTAAGTTGCTTAAACTGCAAAATTCTTAGGCGTTGGGGGTTTGAGGAACACACCATAATGGAGCGATCTAGCCTCTAACTGCCGCAACAACATACTGACTCGCGCATTTAAAGGGATTATCTCTTTATTCCACAGATTTAGAACACGACCGTTTATTGAGAGTGTTCAGCTAGATGATTGTTGTAGTCTGAAGTCGGCCATTAATGGATCGGTAGTGCCATCCATCCAATCTGCTAAGAAATGAGCGGTAATTGGTGCAAGCAGGATGCCATTCCGATAATGACCAGTCGCTAAGCCCAAATTCTTATAAATACTTGCGCCTAATATGGGCATCTCATTCGGCGCAAATGGGCGAAAACCCCACCAGGTCGATTGGATATTCATATCCGCGATCGCTGGATAAATAGAGATCGCGTTGCTTAAAAGTTGCATGATACCCGCTGCTGTATTGCCCCCTGTAAAACCAACGTCTTCGACCGTAGCACCAATGACAATCGTGCCATCTTGGCGTGGCACAATGTAGACATTGCTACCAAAAATTACGTGCCGTAAGCTGCGATCGTGATCGAAAACGGATAACATTTGTCCCTTGCGTGGTGATACAGGTAAAGGCATGAGTTCGCGCGTCCATGCTCCAGTCGCCAGCAAATAGCGATCCGCTAGCAGCTTGCCCTCACTGGTATCCAGGTGTATGACGCGATCTCCACTCGTAGCAATTTGATAGACATTTGTCCCCTCCAGGACTTTAACGCCTAGCGATCGCGCGGCTATGACCAAGGCTTCAGCCAAACGGCGATTATCCACCTGTCCATCTTCAGGAAACCACAGAGCACCTGAGATCGCATCACTCAACCCCAATTGTCGCTTGTCCAGTTGGGAGCGATCGATGTACTCAGGACGATGTGGCTGTGGCTCCAAAGCAGGGGTTAGAATACCGCAGCACCAATAGCCGCAGTCTTGATCGGTGATGTGCATGAGCTGGCTAATCCACTCAGGATATAGCTTGCGGCTACGGATACCTAATTCCCTGAAAGAGCCTTCGATCTGTTCCGCCTCTGGTGCTAGCATACCTGCGGCAGCCCAGGTAGCACCCTGTCCGCATACGCCTCGCTCCACAATGGTTACAGATGCACCACGCAGAGACAGTTCTACCGCCGTTGCCAGACCAATTACACCGCCACCAACGATCAAAACGCTACTCATCAAAAAATCTCTTGCTATAACCCAGACTCAATTTGAGTATATTATCTCACATGGAGATCTTGGAATCGCTAAGGCAGTTCAGGCACAAGATTTATAGATAAAGACTTTGAGATCGGCTATCTAGTTGTTGTAGTTTAGTTATTGTTGTAATAGACAATTGGCTGAAATGCTGGTGGAATTTCCACATCTGTAGTCGCTTCATCTGAGATAATCTTCAAATTACCCTCTACTAAAGCAAACTTAGTGATGCCTGTTGATGAAACCAAAAACCTAGGCCCTCTAATCGTTCTGACATCAACAATACTCGTAACATTCGCAAACGCAGTCTTACGATCCGGAGAGACTCTTACCTTAACATCATAGTAAAGGAAGTCGTAGCTATCGGTGCTGATAAAATTTTGTTGAATATAGCTGCGCTGCTGTTCTAGTCGTTTCAGGCGCACCACTTCTTGGCTTACTTTACCAGCCTTCAAGGTGCGCACCGTATTCACAGAAACTGCAAAGGGAGCTAAAAACTGGGTGACTCCATCAACGTCTTTGCGCTCAGTTGCCACCATCATGTCGTTGAAAATTTGCTTGATTTCGTCTTCGCCGATCGTGCGATCGCTGCGATCGGGAGTCTCAACAAACAGTTGCTTGTTTTTTTCTACAGCAATAGCTGGTGTTAGACAAGCCAGTCCAACCGTCAAAATAGCTGGTATAACTCCAGCTAGCCACCCAAACTTCATGGTTCACTCCCTATAATTCGCTAAAATCACACTTTAATGAGCATACCTCAAAATATTGAGGGGGAAATAGGTGTTTATGGCGTTTTGAGCCTGCGTCTTTACTGCGCGATCTAAGGCGATCGCTCCCTCACTCCAGTTCCATACCAGAAGACAAAGTCTGGCAAGTGCTAAAATATGAGAACGGATGTAAAGTTTTTTAAACAAATAATTAAGAAATGCGAATTATTTTAATGACGGGTAAAGGTGGTGTCGGCAAAACATCCGTAGCAGCAGCTACTGGGTTGCGCAGTGCCGAACTTGGCTATAAGACTTTGGTGCTCAGTACAGATCCAGCCCACTCCCTTGCCGATAGCTTTGATATGGAGTTAGGACATGAACCTCGCCAGGTACGACCAAATCTATGGGGAGCAGAATTAGATGCCCTGCGGGAGCTAGAGGGCAATTGGGGGGCAGTTAAGCGCTACATTAGCGAAGTTTTACAGGCTAGGGGGCTAGAGGGTGTCCAAGCTGAAGAGTTGGCAATTTTGCCAGGTATGGATGAGATCTTTGGCTTAGTGAGAGTTAAACGCCATTACGATGCTAAAGATTTTGAAGTTCTGATTATCGATTCAGCTCCAACTGGGACTGCGCTGAGACTGCTATCGCTACCCGAAGTTGCAGGTTGGTACATGCGCAAATTTTATAAGCCTTTGCAAGGTATGGCACAGGTACTCAGTCCGGTATTCGAACCAATTTTCAAACGTGTCACAGGCTTCTCGTTACCAAATAAGGATGTGATGGATGCCCCTTACGAATTTTATGAAGAACTAGAGGCACTAGAGAAAGTATTAACAGACAATACCACCACCACCGTTCGCCTGGTCACCAATCCCGAAAAAATGGTGATTAAGGAATCTTTGAGAGCACATTCTTATCTCAGTCTCTATAATGTAGCAACAGATTTGGTGATTGCCAATCGCATTATTCCCGATACGATTCAAGATCCATTTTTCCAAGCTTGGAAAGAATCACAGAAGGAATATTGTAAACAAATCCACACTGATTTTCATCCTCTGCCTGTTAAAGAGATTCCTTTATTCTCTGAAGAGATGTGTGGCTTGGCAGCTTTAGAAAGGCTTAAAGATATCCTTTATGGTGACGAAGATCCAACCCAAGTTTACTATAAAGAGACCACAATGCGAGTAGTGGAGGAAAATGGAGAATATCGCCTCGATCTTTATTTGCCAGGTGTTCCCAAAGAGAAGATCGAACTTACCAAGACTGCAGACGAATTAAATATTCGCATTGGTAACCATCGTCGCAATCTGGTATTACCCCAGGCATTATCTTTACTACAAACATCAGGTGCCAAGATGGAAGATGACTATCTTAAAATTCGTTTTACTGCCCCTGTTGCTTTAGGGAAATAAGGTCTCAGTAAAGACCTGTCATTGGCAAGTCTTTACTGCATAAACCGATATGGAAAAAAGTCTTTGCTCTCTTTGTATACAACTCAATATTTGAGAATACAGGCTAACGGAAAGATCATATATTCCAAGTAAAATAGCTTCCAAATAAATTGATAGAAAGCAGAGATCGAAGCGCGATCGCTTAAATTTACTTGCATGCTACGCCACCACATTGCGATCGCCAAACTGACATGACTAATGGCAATTATTGGGATATTAATACTGGTAATCAAACTAGATAGACTAACTAAAATAGTTCCAAGATAGAGCCATACTAGGATTTGCCTAGAGAGATTGAAAACCGCAGCTTGTCCCAAAATAATCGATAGCGTAGCGATATTGAATTTGGCATCACCTTCTGTGTCTGGCATGTCCTTAAAAATGGCGATCACATATGTGAATATCAGCACAAAAACAGTCAATAACCAAATCTCATTGGGAATATGGGAGCTTTGATTCAAGAACTGATTAAAGTGCAAAAATAAGCCCAAATTAATTACGACACCGCGCACGACAAATATACAGAGCGATGCCCAGAACGGGAATTGTTTCAAGCGAATGGGAGGCAATGAGTAAACTGTCCCAATCAGCAAACTGGCAATTACCGTCAAAGCTAAAAATATACCTTGCCACAAGGCGATCGCCGTCGCCACTATTCCTGCCACCAACACGATAATTTTGCCTTCCTGGGTTGAAAACGCACCGGAAGCAAGCGGTAAATGCGGCTTATTAATCTTGTCAATGGCAATATCTTCTAGTTGATTTAGCCCCACAATATAGACATTGCCGCATAGGCAGGCAACTATTACCCACACTAAACTTGAGAAGGATGAGGACAGTTCAGAATGACCCTGACTCCAGGCGATCGCAAATAGAGCGATCGCACTTAAGCTCGTCCCAATAACAGTATGTGGACGGCTAAATTGCCAAAGAGCGGCTAATTTTGAGGCGATCGGGAATTGCACAAATTAAATGTTAAGCGATATCATTTGTAGAAAACAGCATGACACGCTTTACGCATTGTCATGCAACCAGGTTTCGAGATCACTAGTACTGGCAAAATCCAGTAACACTTCAGTTAGGTTCTCTAATTGAGGTGTAGTAAGTTTCTCAACTTGTGACTTTAGCTCAGGTGTTATCTGTCCAAACTTTCTTAATAGCTGGCGCAGAATAGCTTTTTGCATACCTTGCTGCATACCTTGCTGTATACCCTCTTGCATACCCTCTTGCTTAGCATCCTGATAAACACGCGTATGCTTTAGATCGTCTAATGTAAACATTGCCTCAATCTCCTGACGGCTTAGTTGTGGAAATTTGTAGACCAATACCGTTTCTATAAATTTTACTACTTCCTCTTGCAGGAGCGGATTAGCCTCTCGCTTTACCTGCACTGATAATTGTTTGGCTAGCTCAGGTGCTTTTACCTCCGAAGCGAGGATCAACTTTACGATCATAATTCCTAGAGAAGTCGTTTCTCGCTCTAGCCAATCCTCAAGATAGACTCGCACAATTCGCTTACTAGCAAAGAACTCCTGATACTGACGCAATTCACCAGGGTCATAGCTGCGCCGCGCAAAAATTGCCACTGCTTGCCAGTCCTGTTCTGGTTGATACTGATTCAGGTACATGGAAATTTCTGCAATCAATGCCCAGTAGAAATCATGTTTGTGCTGGAACTGTATCTCTGCAAAGATAATTGGCTTTTCAGTAGCCTCTGACAAGAATAAGCCATCAAACCGAAAGGCTTTCTCTTTGACTTCCACAGAGACAAACTTATAGCCCTCTGCGGCAGTAGTTGGCTGCTCAATTAGCTCGAACAACAGGGAGTGGAAAGTCTGAAAGAGTTGATAGAAAAGCGTGTCTGTTCTCATCACAAATCTGCTTTTGATTCAACATTATCAGTAGTGGGTGATTTGAGGTGCCCAACACCGAGATATAACTCACCAATTTTGGGGTCGTTGAGCAGATCTGTACCTTTACCTTCAAAGCGATCGCGCCCTGAGTCAAGTACATAACCGCGATCGGCGATCGATAAAGCTTTACGTGCATTTTGCTCTACCAGTACAATTGCCGTACCAGCTTGATTAATGCGCTGGATCAGATCGAAAATATCCTGTACCAAAATGGGAGACAGAGCCGCTGAAGGCTCATCCAGGATTAGCAACTTGGGGTCTAGCATCAGCGCTCTGCCCATCGCTAGCATTTGACGTTCGCCACCGGACAGCGTACCTGCGCGCTGCTTTTGTCGTTTTGCTAATGCCGGAAAAACATCATAGACTTTTTGCTTGAGCGATTTAATTTCACCCTTTGCCAGATATGCACCCATATCCAGATTCTCGGCGATCGAGAGGGAGGGAAACACATTCGCGATTTGCGGTACATAGCCCATGCCTAACCGCACGACCCGATCGGGCTGCACACCTGTAATAGGTTGTTGCTGGAAGATAACTTCACCAGAGCGTATGGGTACCAACCCAAAAATTGTCTTTGCTAGTGTGGATTTACCTGCACCATTAGCACCAATAACCGCAATTAGTTCACCTGAGCGCACTGAGAGATTAATACCCTGCAAAATATCAACTCCCTCCACATAGCCAGCGAAAACATCTTTAACGGTTAGTAAGGGTTGCTGTGAAGGTTGGGGAGAATTCATAGGTGACTAAAGAATAATTCTTTGATTTTACACATCACCTGATCGCATTTCTTCACCAGGCTCGATCAGACCGCCAGCCAGCAATAGATCGTCTGCATACCAGACGGCAGCCTGTCCCGGTGTAATGCTAAATTGGGGCTCATCAAAAATGATGCGGGCACGATCACTGTTATCCATCGGTACAATCGTGGCGATCGCAGGCGGAGTGCGATAGCGAATTTGTACAGCAGCGCGAATGGGGTTCTCGGTTGGTGGCATTGATACCCAATTGATTTGCGAGACCGTACATTCGCGATCCTGCGCTGCATCGCGATCGCCCACTATGACTTCATTCTTGCCAGGATGGATTGCTACTACATACAACGGATGCGCTGCCGCTACACCCAAACCCTTGCGCTGGCCGATTGTGTAGTGGTGCGTACCGTCGTGCTCGCCCAAAATATTGCCCTGTGTATCAACGATATTACCTTTGCGAGCAGTGATGTACTTGTCCAGGAAATCCCGCATGGAGCCATGTGACTCAACCAGGCAAAGATCCTGGCTTTCTGGTTTATCTGCCGTAGCAAGGCCAAATTCTGTCGCGATCTGTCGCGTTTCGACTTTAGTGCGATCGCCCAAGGGAAACACACAGCGACCTAGCTCTTCTTGGGGTACTTCATAGAGGAAATAGGATTGATCCTTCGTAGAATCGACAGCACGGCGGAGTTGATAGCGGCCTGATTCGCGATCGTAGTTTATGCGTGCATAGTGGCCTGTCGCAATTTTTTCAATACCTAAAGTCTCTTGGGCATATTGCAGCATGGGCCCAAACTTAACGGCTTTGTTACAGCGCGAACAGGGTAAAGGCGTACTGCCAGACGCATAGCCAGTTACAAGGTAGTTGATAATATTCTGCTCGAAGACATCGCGGCTATCGACAATTTCGTGGAGAATGCCCAACTGTTCGCAAATGCGAGCTGCATCCACCATGCCCTCCGAACAGCATTGCCCCTTGCCACGCATTAACCACAGCGTTAAGCCTGTGACATCATAGCCCTGTCTGTGCAAAAGCGCTGCTGCCACAGAGCTATCCACACCACCAGATAAACCAACTACTACCTTTTCTGCCATGACTTTAAATCGCGCCCTAGAATAAACGGGCGACAAGATCGACAATACATATTCACTTTAGCTCATTCCTAAGACAGTCAGGCTATGCGCACCATTTTCTAAACCATGCGTATGTATGGCAGAATAAATTCAACCTCATTAATGCAGGAAAGCCATGATCCATCTTTCCTCCGACCCACTGCTGAAACTACCAACGGCTGAGGAGCTACCCCACTCAGACGAAACACCTGTGGACAACGAACTCCAGAACGACATCCCCAACTTCATCCTCAATCTCCTGCGCCTGATTTGGGAAGAACGTCAAGACTGGTTCTTTGGAGTGGATATGGCAATTCACTATCAAGTTGGTACACCTGCGATCGTGCCTGATGGTTTTTTAGCAGTGGGAGTACCGAGACATAAAAGCGAGGGAGGACGCTTGAGCTATGTGTTGTGGCAAGAAGAGAATGTCATGCCGATATTAGCTTTAGAGATAATCTCAGAGAAGTATAACGGTGAGTATGAAAAGAAGTTAGAAACCTATCAAGATATAGGAATTTTGTACTACGCTATCTATAATCCCTTGGTAAGGAAGAAGAAAAAATATAAGGATCGTTTGCCATTGGAAATATACAAACTTGTAGATGATAATTATCAACTGATTCGTGCTAATGAACAGGGTATCGTCTGGATTTCGGAAATTAGTCTAGGCATAGGATGTGAGGTCAGATCGTTTGCTAATTGGGAAAGAGAGTGGGTGTATTTATATGATCGAGCAGGAAATCGATATTTAACAGCCAATGAGATTGCTATCCAAGAGCGTTTGATTGCTGACCAAGAGCGTTCGATCGCTAACCAAGAACGCATAGCTAAACAAGAAGCTGAGGCGATCGCTTCCCAAGAGAAAATTGCGAAAGAACAAGCTGAGGCGTTACTGAAAAAATACCGCGATCGCTTTGGCGATATCCCTGAATAATAATACTGAATTTCATGTTCTACCACAGTATCGCTAACATTAATATCTACGACTCACTGGCTTTAGACAGATTCGCAACGCAAATGTCCGCCAATCGATATCTAAAGCTCCTGGGTGATGGGCAGGTACAACTCATAGAGGATAACTATACTGGATATGTGCGATCGCAAGATTTCGAGTACTTAGAAGCAGTAGATCCTAAAAGTTATAACCCTCCCAAAACTCTAACATCTACACAGATTAGAGCATGCATTCCAGGTGCGATCGCCTATATTAAGGCGGCAATGCATCAGCCAAATCGATATCTTTGGGGCGGTACTGTCCCACCTGACTACGACTGTTCGGGATTGATGCAGGCGGCTTTTGTGTCAATGGGTATATGGATTCCCCGCGATGCCTATCAGCAGGAGGCATTTGTGCAGGCGATCGCACTGGATGCCCTCGAACCTGGCGATTTAGTTTTCTTTGGTGTGGATAAAGCTACACATGTTGGTATGTACTTGGGCGAAGGGCAGTATATTCACAGTTCTGGGCAAGAACATGGGAATGATGGTATTGATATTAACTCTCTTGCTGGAGGAGATCGAGTAGCTGATTGGTACGCGCAACAGCTTCGCGGTGCAGGCAGGGTGACCAGGTGCTTGCAGCCATCTTTGGCGATCGGCTGATAAATTTAGATCAATAATTTGGGTTGAATGAGGAAAAACATCAAGCTATTTCCCACAGGATGCTCTGCTTCTGGAACAGCTAAGCCAATTACACCCGCCTTCTTTAAAACCAATACACCTCTGACCTCTCCCCACAACAGAAACTCCGCCCAACTGCTTAGATCTGGCTCGTGACCAACTAACCCCAATGAGGTTTTGCCCGTTTTTTGCCATTTCAAAAACCACTTGAGCCAAATATCAAAACCGCCTTCTGGGGATAGTTCATTAGATATTTCAATTGGACTATCAAAGCCTGAGTCACCAAAAATATCTGCCGTTTGTTTCGCTCTGACCAGCGGACTGGTTTGGATCAGATCGAATCTCAGTCCAAGTTCATATAGTCGTTTGGCTACCTGACGGGTTTTCTTGCGACCTTCATCAGTGAGGCAGCGATCGCCGTCATCAATGTCTTCACTGCGCTCTTGGGCAATACCATGACGAATAAAATACAGGCTAGTCATGTTTCACCGCAATAAGCTTTCAAATAATCCTTTACCCGCAGAACTACCCAAAATTGCATCGGCGGCGCGTTCCGGGTGGGGCATCATACCCAGGACATTCCCTTCGCGGTTGCAAATGCCGGCAATATTGTGCATGGAGCCATTGGGGTTAGCGGCTTCTGTGACATTGCCCTGGCGATCGCAATAACGCCAGACAATTTGATTGCCAGCTTCCAAACTCTTGAGCGTATCGGCATCGGCGTAGTAGCAGCCCTCACCATGGGCGATCGGTAATGTCACCGTTTGATGTTTGGTATAGGAACTCGTCCAGGCCAAATCGTTACGCTCTAGCCGCAAAGGGACGCGATCGCAGATAAAGTGCAAATCGCGATTGCGCACTAATGCACCTGGCAACAAACCCGCTTCGGTCAAGATTTGGAAGCCGTTGCAGATCCCCAACACGTACTTACCCTTGGCTGCATGTGCTTTAATCGATTTCATCACGGGGGCAAACCTGGCGATCGCCCCACAGCGCAGGTAGTCTCCATAGCTAAATCCGCCTGGGATGACGACTACATCAAGATCGCTGATATCAGTTTCTTCGTGCCAAATCATGCGGGTGGGGAGTTGCAATATACCACTCGTGACTGCGGCAACATCGCGATCGCAGTTGGAACCAGGAAAAACTAAAACACCAAATTTCATTATGTTTATCTTGCCAACTAATGACTAACAACTGACTCTTGTCCAGTCAACTCAAACCGATAATTTTCAATAACAGGATTGGTGAGCAATTCGTCACAAGCTCGATGTAGTTGCTCGCTGGCAGTTGATTCATCGGCAGCTTCAAGCGCAATTTCTATGTACTTACCGATGCGTACAGACTCAACACCATAATCCATCTGCTGCAACGCATGTTGTACGGCTGTACCAGCTGGGTCGAGTACAGAAGGGCGTAGGGTAACGTAAATTCCTGCCTTAAATTTCATGATTTCTTTTGCAAACATCCTGGCAATGCCCAGCATAAAGGAAAATTGGCAAGAGCGATCGCTATTTCTTAGCTTATACCAACCTGAGATTACTAACTTTACTTACAAAAAAGTTGCGATTCAACTATCTTTGTGAGATATCTTTAATATAATCAAACAGATTGACATAGTGCCATACGCTATTTTCGTAGTAAGCTTGGGGGATTATCCTCTCTAATAAGCGCGATCGAGCGGAAACATAGGAGATTCAGGATTAGTTTATTGCACTAAGCTTCACCTTCGATATGGCAAACTTTAAACACGTTAGACAAGTTAAAGAAGGCGTAGATAGCTGGAATCAGTGGAGACAGAAAGCCAGTAATACAGGAGTTATCGATCTTAGTGGAACCGACCTGAGCAACATGAAGCTAAGCGGGGCACATCTGAGCGGCGTCAATCTGAAAGGCGTAAATTTTACAAATGCCGATCTCAGTCATGCTGACCTCAGCAATGCCAACCTCAGCGAGGCAATACTGAAAAATGCCAACTTGGATGGGACTAAATTTAGCGGTGCCAACCTCGGTAAAGCATTGCTGGAGAATGTTAATTTGAGATTGGCCGACCTCAGTGCTGCAAATCTGAAGGGGAGAAAGCTCAGGGGTGAGAATCTCAGCCATACTAACTTGAGTGGGGGCGATCTGAGTGGTTCTGACCTTAGCGATGCCGACCTCAGTAATGCTAATCTGACGGGTGCAAATCTTAGCAGTGCAAATCTTAGTCGAGCCAACCTCAGATGTGCGATCATGAATCGCACTAATTTCTATCGAGCGCGGCTGGATAAAGCTAACCTCAGTATGTCTAGCCCGATCGCATCAAATCTGAGTGAGGCATACCTGAGTGAAGCTAATCTGACCAGGGCTAACCTTGGTAGCGCTATCCTTAGTGGTGCTAACCTTGGTAGCGCTATTCTCAAGGATGCTTACCTGAGCGAAGCTTATCTAAGTATGGCTAACCTCAGTAGGGCAGACCTCAGTGGTGCAAACCTCAGTCAGGCATATTTAAACAAGGCAGATTTGAGGAGGGCAAATCTTAGTGGTGCTAATCTCAGTCAGGCATATTTGAGTAAAGCCGATCTCAGTATGACTAATCTGAGTCATGCTAACCTCAGTATGGCCGACCTCAGTGGTGCTTATCTCAACGGTGCCAACCTGAGTCATGCCAATCTTGAAAGTGCCAACTTGAGTAAGGCTGATCTAAGCAATGCTAATCTTGACTGCACAAATATTCACCTCACTAACCTGCAAGGTACAACTATGCCAGATGGTACAGTTTGCACCTAAAAAAAGAGTCAAAGGTTCCAATACTAACAATAATCCTGTCACCTTTGTAGTCTGCGCCGTGCCAAACTGAGAATGCAACAGGAATCAAGATTAAATCTGGAATCTCCGCTCCTTGATTGTTGGAGAGGTGGTCAGTCAAGTTAAACCTTAAATGTCAAGCAAATGTCAAATATCGCTTATTGGGACTGCCCCGCAGGTATTGCTGGAGATATGTGCTTAGGTGCGCTTGTCAGTGCAGGTGTGCCATTAGATTATTTCACCAGGATTTTGCAACAACTTGGTCTCGATCGCGAAGTCAAACTGCGATCGGAGCTAGTACATCGCTGCGGGCAAGAGGCGACAAAAGTGCATGTGGAGATGCTAAACGATCGCGAGGAGAACTCTGAGCATCATTCAGAGCATCATGCAGAAAAGCACTCCCATCGGCATTTACCAGAAATCGAACAGATGATCTGTGCTGCTAACCTCCCAACTCAAGTAGAACTTTGGAGTCTGGCTGTATTTCGGCAATTGGCGATCGCTGAAGGGAGAGTACATGGCATTGCTCCCGAACAGGTGCATTTTCATGAAGTTGGTGCGCTCGATGCGATTACCGACATTGTTTGTACCTGTGCTGGCTTAGAGTGGCTAGGTGTTGAACGCATATTTTGTTCTGCCTTACCAACTGGAGGCGGTTTTGTTAACTGCGAGCACGGTACTTTACCCGTCCCCGTCCCAGCGACTTTGAAGCTATGGGAAATGCATCAAGTACCAGTATTTAGTAACGGTATCGAGAAAGAATTAGTAACGCCAACTGGTGCCGCACTGGCGGTTAGCTTAAGTGAGAAATTTGGTACTCCCCCTAAGATGAAAATCGCGAAAGTTGGTTTAGGGGCAGGCGATCGCGATCTAAGCATCCCTAACATCGTGCGTTTATGGCTGGGGAAGCCACTTAGCAAAGGCGTAGCGAAAAAACTGAAATCTAAAAAAAAAGTATAGATGCCTTTGATATTCCCACCGATATTCCCGATCTATTTCTAGTCAAACCTAATGAGACAGTAGCAGTTGCTGAAATAGAAGTAATCGCAGTCTTGGAAACTCAGGTTGACGATCTCAGTCCGCAGACGATCGCCTACACAATGGAAGAATTACTATGCGCTGGAGCTTTGGATGTGTTTACGCAAGCGATCGGGATGAAAAAATCGCGCCCAGGCATTTTAATTACGGTAATTTGTCAGCGCGATCGCCTGGTTGCTTGCCAAGAGATTCTCTTTCGCGAAACCAGCACCTTGGGAATTCGTACCCGTTTACAAGAACGAGTAATTCTGCCGCGCACCATCTATGAAGTTGAAACTATCTACGGCAAAGCACGGGTCAAAATCGCGCAACGTAGCGATCGCATCTATACAGTGCAGCCCGAATATGAAGACTGTGCCCGGCTAGCTCGCCAACACCAGGTTCCACTATGGCAAGTGCAAGCTTGCGTTAAGGCCGAAGGGGAAAAGAAAGCCAGTAAACTATGAATATTCGGGGGGTAGTGCGATCGACTTTGCCGATCCTGAAATACAATCTTGAAAAAGCTATAACTAGCAAACCTATGACACTCAACAAAATTAACTTGGTAGGACGTGCAGGCAGAGATCCCGAAGTGAAATATTTCGAGTCGGGTTCGCAAAAATGTACATTTACGCTAGCAGTAAATCGTCGCACCAGCAATAGAGATGAGCCGCCGGATTGGTTTGACCTCGAAATTTGGGGTAAAACGGCTGAGATCGCCGCCAACTATGTCAAAAAAGGTAGTTTGATTGGGATTACAGGAGCTTTAAAATTTGATCGCTGGCAAGATCGCACTACTGGTGAAGATCGTTCCAAGCCAATCATTCTAGTCGATCAGCTTGATTTGTTAGGTTCCAAACGCGATGAGAGTGCTGCCACAAATAGTGGATATGATGAGGATTTTTAGCTAGCTCCTGACCCCGATCGGTTAACCAGGCTTTAATAGGACAGCTATACTGCATCATCTATACTGTTGCCAAATTGCTGGCATGGAGATTTTGGCGTGAAAGATACTCGTCCGCAAGTACGTAAGGTACTTCTGATTACCTTGCTACTAAACCTAGTAGTTTTACTAGTCAAATTGGTCGTGGGTGTGTGGACTGGTTCGCTGAGCCTGATTGCCGATGCTTTGCATAGCGTCACTGATAGTTTTAATAATGTTCTGGGTTTAGTTGCTATGCGCTTTGCCTCGCCCTACCCAGATCGCGATCATCCCTATGGACATCAGAAATTTGAGGCAGTGGCGGCACTAGGCATCTCCGCTTTTTTGGGGATGGCCTGTTTAGAGATTCTCAAGGGCGTAATCGATCGTGTCATGGGTGCAGGTGGGCATAAAGTTGATGTCTCGGCTCCAGCTTTGTGGATGATGCTCCTGGTTTTAGGTATCAATATCGTGGTTACCTTCTACGAGAGGCATGTGGGCGAGCGCATCGGTAGTAGCATTCTGATTGCAGATGCCCAGCACACCATGAGTGATGTCTGGATCACAATCATTGTGATTGTGGGGCTAATTGGTGTGTGGTGCGGCGAAGTTACTGGACTAAAATGGCTGCAATGGATAGATGTGATTCTGGCTTTACCTGTCGCAGTTTTAGTATTTTGGAGTGGTTGGAAAGTGTTGACAAGCAACCTACCAATGCTGGTTGATGAGGTGGCGATCGCTCCAGAAGCGATCGATGCGATCGCGCGGCAGGTGCCTGGCGTGATTAATTGTCACGATATTGCCTCAAGGGGATTAATCGGTCGACAAATATTTATTGAGATGCACATGATTGTCGCTCCCACAGATGTGGAATCCGCCCACCGCATTACCGAATCAGTAGAAGATCTGCTGCACGAGCGCTTCGATCCGGCACGGATCACCATTCATGTTGAGCCACCCAACTACGTATCGGATCAGGTGACCTACGAATAGATATGGAGAATCTAGCCGTGATGAGCCACTTCCCGATCGTTCTGATGCCCGCTGAGATGGATCGCATTCAGCAAGAATTACCTCCTATTCCCACGTTTACCGATCGCCCACCTGTATATCCTGGATCTGAGCCGCAACCACCTAGCTTTATCAGAACTCTGATCGAAGCTGTAGTTTTCAGCATCGGTGCATCTCTGATCTATCGCTTCAGTGCGATCGCAGGCATAGTTTTATTCATAATTGGACTTAGTATACTTTCTGTCTACCAGTACCAGCGCGTTAAAAGCTATAGGAAACAATTGCACAGCTATAACCTGATCCTAGAAGCTTATTATAAGTCTCTAGACATCTACGCTCGCAAACAAGCACGGCATGAAACAGATATCGCATTAGCACATAGTTTGACAAAATTACTCGAATATCGGCGACCCAAGTTATTGGAGTTTCTGGGGAGTGTGATTAGCGGGACGCTATGCCTATCAGCCACACCTAGCAACATGACTAGCAAACACTCCGCGAGCAAAGTCACTAACAACTTTGTCCAGGCATTATCAGCATATTTCCCCGATCTAATTCATACAGGATGGCAAATTGAGCTGCCCAATGAGATATTTACACTGGATATTGCATACATCGATCCAGACACAAATTTGCACATAGCGATTGAAGTGGACGAACTGGACGGGCTAAATATCCCATCAGCAAACCCCGATCTCGAATCATCAAAGGGTCGAGCATACAATCAAAATCTTATGGATGCAGGGTGGATTGTCGTGCGATTTAGCGAAGCTCAGGTAATCCAATCGCCACAGAGCTGCTGTAAAGCGATCGCTACCCTACTCGATCGGTTGTGGGGATTACCGCAACTAATGCATAGATTCGCTGATATACCTGACTTGACGTAGCACTTATACCTGGATAACATTAAAACTTATTTGATTGGCAATTCGGTAAAACAGAAAATCTGAATCAAGCGTTAGAATTTGATTTTCTCCTGTTTCCTCAGCGGTCAAAACCAATGTGGCATCTGCTAAATCCATCGGTCGATCTTGATATTGCTCCATCAACTCAAACAGTCGATCATAGGAACTACTTTTGATTTCATAAATTGTCAAAAGATTACCTAAAAGAAATTTAGATATCTGCCTTTGCATTTGCCAACCACCCTGCTTCTGTGCCAGATACATTACTTCAGCAAGACAAGCCCAAGTCGTAATCAGCGGCTTTTCCAGCCGAGCTACCGTATTGATATAAGCAGAATGTTGAGGTTGGGAATGATCGACCAAACAAAGCAAAACCCCTGTATCGCACAAAATCAAAACACTAAGCCTTGCTTGCGATACTTCTCAACCAAGTGTTGCTGATAATCACCTTCTTGGATTGAATTTGGCGACAAAGGTAGCTGTTCTACCTCTTCCACCCATTTCTCCCAAGTATCAGACATTAAATTATCTGGCTGTTCTGCTTCTTCAGCATGACCTGACTTCTTAACTACTGCAGAGTCCGAGCAACTATTCAAAACCAATACAACATCGTACTCACCCATCTGCACATCAGCAGGCAGTTGCACAGTCACCGTGCGATCAGCGTTGACTTGCACCTTAGCTTCGACTGTTTGCATCTTTGCATCCCTCTACTAGATTGACAATTCTGGAGATGTAAGTCTCCTGGTAACTACATTATGGCTCATTTTCTAGTGTTTCCTTGGCTTTAAGTAATGCTTGCCTGTGGGCTTCACTGACATCAGGATACTGCAAATCTAAGTCTTTTAACTTGGCGCAAATCAAATGCGCGACAGCAAAGCGCGTAAACCATTTGCGATCGGCGGGAATGATGTGCCAGGGTGCCCATTCTGTACTGGTGTGTGTAAATACATCTTCATAGGCATGCATATAGTCATCCCAAAATCCTCTTTCCGCAATGTCGGCGATCGAAAACTTCCAATTCTTCTCTGGGCGATCGATGCGATCGAGGAATCGTTTTTTCTGCTCGTGCTTCGAGATATGCAGGAAAAACTTGAGAATAATCACACCATTGCTAACTAAATACTTCTCAAAATTATTAATTTCTGCAAATCGCTGCTTCCATATCTTTCCTCCCTTAGCTTCTGGCGGTAACTGTTGTCGTTCTAGAAGATCGGGATGTACGCGAACTACCAAAGTTTCTTCGTAGTAGGAACGATTGAATATGCCAATTCGCCCGCGTTCTGGTAGAGATTTCATCGATCGCCACAAATAATCGTGATCCATCTCTTCAGCAGAAGGTGCTTTAAAGCTGAAAACCTGACAACCCTGGGGATTAATTCCCGACATTACATGTTTAATTGTGCCATCTTTGCCCGCCGCATCCATTGCTTGGAAAATAATCAGTAAAGCATAGGTGTTTTGGGCGTAGAGGATATCTTGATACTTTGCTAGTTGTTTAATATCTGCCTGT
This sequence comes from Rhizobium sp. Q54, assembly GCA_943367755.1. Classification (GTDB taxonomy): domain Bacteria; phylum Cyanobacteriota; class Cyanobacteriia; order Pseudanabaenales; family Pseudanabaenaceae; genus PCC-6802. The sequence continues at coordinate 69,258 of CALRKB020000017.1, forward strand.
AAAATAGCTTCAGCTTCAACTTCAGTGTCCGCCCGAAATTCACCCGTGTAAGCGGGGTCGTAGTCGCTTAATTTAACCTTGGTGCCAATTGGCACAATAAAGTGTTTGGGATTCATTCTCCCAGATTATAGTAGGATGCATGTAGGTGGTCGAACAAACTGCCTTGCAGATATAAATTTTAAAATAACAGCCTAGGTATTATTGCGTAAAAAGGTGAAAGTATTGCATGGGTAGCCCACAATCACCCAAAAGAGAAAGTAGCTTATTAGGATGGTGGAAAGCATTAATGCCTATATCTCGCCTGCTAGCGATCGCTTTTGCAGCACCGCTGATCGTTCTAAATGCATGGGCATTTTCGGAGATTTTTGGCTATTTTGAGTCACTATTTGTTGTCATTATTATTGCTTCTTTAGTATCTTTTCTACTGAACTACCCCCTCAGCTGGATCGAGAAACGTGGCTTAAAGCGCGGCCCTGCTGCCATATTAGTATTTCTAATCGCAATTTTAGTATTAACGGCTTTAGGCGTAACTTTGGTGCCTCTGGCGTTTGTCCAGGCGCAACAACTGGTGGCGCGTTTGCCAGAGTGGATCGATTCGGGGCAGCAACAACTCGTGCTCCTAAATGAGCGTGTTGATTTGATGGGTTTACCGATCAGTCTGGACGGCTTGATCACCCAAATCAACGATCGCCTGAAGGTGGAATTGCAGGCGATCGCTGGACAAGCATTAAATCTAGCCCTTAGCGTTACCGTTGTGACGGTAGTAAGGCTACTGGACGTATTGCTGACGATTATTTCCGTCCTTTATTTGCTCCAGCACGGTGATGAAGTATGGGCTAGCTTAATTGGCTGGTTACCGGAGCGCATCCAACAGCCTTTTTCTCGCACACTACGCCTGAGTTTTCAAAACTACTTCATCGGGCAGATTATCCTGGCCACTTGTATGGCTTCGGGACTAACTTCCATATTTCTCTTACTAAAGGTGCCGTTTGGCCTGCTGTTTGGTTTAACAATTGGTCTGATGGCGTTGGTACCTTTTGGTGGATCGGCTGGTATTGCCCTTGTCACCACGCTTGTCGCCCTCCAAGATTTTGGTTTAGGTATACAAGTACTCGCTACAGCTCTGGTTGTGCAACAAATTATCGAGAATCTGATTGCTCCTAGGGTATTGGGAAGCGTGACAGGTTTAAATCCCTTTTGGGTTTTTATTGCGATTCTCACAGGTGTGAGGGTTGGAGGCCTGCTAGGTGTTGTGGTCGCAGTGCCAACTGCGGTTGTGATCAAGGAAGCTTTGGAGGCAATTAAGGAAACACAGAAGGAGCCACTCGGTGATGTCAAAGCTATAGATCCTGAGAGAGAGTTGCCACAAAAGCCTATTTCCAACGGTGTCTAATTGTCCTAGAATCAAGAATTTTAGAGTGCAGGCTTTAATTTTTTAATGCTTTCTTCTGTTGAGCGATTGAGATAGTTAATTTTGATTTCTTCTAGCAGATCGCCCAATAGAGATTCAATCTCTTCCAAGGCATTTCCCTGCTCTAGCTCCAGTTGCAGTTTGCCAATAAACTTCTCGATCAAACGCTTCTGAAGTTCTTCACTCACTGGATCTGGAACCGCAATTTGGCTTGCTAAATAAGACTTCTGGGGATTTTCAGAAATCAGCGTTACGATTTGCTTGACCAGATTATCTTTGATTTTTTTGGGCAGTCGCTTTAGCAGGGGGACACGCGCAATCTTTTGATATAGCGATGACTTATGCATTGCCTTATCCACCTGATAATCTAGCCATGATTCCAAATCAGTCTTAATTTCCGGTAGCACCCTACAGGTAACAATCTCAATTAATCGATTGGCGATCACTTTAATTTCATTGGTGGCATTCAAATCTACATACGTGGATTTGGGCTTGTTCTCGCGCTGCAAGAACGCTCGTTGTAAGCCACCCCCAACCACTGATGTTTGCACTCGATTGATCGCACGACTAACTACAGTTTGAGTTAGTTCTTCGGCAAAACTGCTAACCAGACCGAGGCGGAGGAATGTGCGAATTTTTGCCAAACTAACCAGATCTGCTCGATCTAGGCGAATTAGGGCGGTAATTACGCGGAGCGGGGCGAGGGCAGGTAGCAGCAGGAATAGATCGTACCATCGCCTTCCCACGGCTGCCCATACCGATATTTTCTCTTGCCGACGCATGGCAATAATTCGGATGAATAACTCGCAGCCAAATAGAATCACCCAGGGTAGATCGACTAGCCAGTAGCGATCGACAGGCTTATTATTCACGGCTATATGACGATAGTAGTTCGATCGAATCAAAAAACTAATCTGGCGATCGAAAAAGTCTAATTCAGTTTGCCATCCCCCCGCTTCAAAATTTGGATAGCTCCAAAATCGCGTAAAAGCTTCCGTTGAAGATAGATTCGACCATAACAGCTCCGGTGCCAGCAGATCTAAAACTCCAATCGAGTCTAATAGTTGCAGCATAGGTGTGAGTTCGCTACGGTTACCAGGATCGTTCCGAAAAACATGTTTTTTGAGGCGATGCTTGATTTCTTCTAACGTGCCATTTCTTTGTGATCGCTCAAAATAATTGTTGTCAATCAACTTAGTGCTGAGGTCGCGCAAATCTGCCAGCATTGGATTCACCTCTCTGGCATTCAAGCCATGCAATTCCAAATTAGCTCTCAACTCAGCGACTTTGCGCAGATATAGTTCCGTATCAATGTATGGCTCAATACCTTTGATCGAATCATAGCCAAGCACTGGCTCGTACATTGAGACAAGATAGCGAACTTTAAGATTAAAAAACTCAAGCGACTCTTGCCAACCATGTTTCGCAAAATACTCACGACTCCAAAAAGTCTCTAATGCCTGCTTAAAATCTTTGAGCCCAACCTGTTGGCGAAATCTATGCTTAATCTCACTGAGCGTACCGTTCTTATTAACGATCTGAAAAGAAGGATTGTCAAGAAATATGCGCACGCTATCCTGGCGAATTACTTGCAGGAGTGATGTTGCTTTGGCCGAATCTAGCCCCTCCTGCTTTAGTACCTGCTGCAAAGCATCTACGTTAGCTAAATATTGTTTTTTACTGCTTGGTTGTACGTGCTGTAGGTTTACATCTAGCCATAAATAACTATCCCGAGCTTGCAGGTAGGACAGATCGAAAATCGCTAAGCCTGTATTTATGACTACCAGGATAGCCATGAATTTTTCACCTAAAAGCTGTAGACGCGATCGCTTGAGGGTGGAAACTGGTTGCGGCATGATTGCAAAGGATGTAATCAACATTCTTAGTCTATGCTATGAACGTGAAAGAGAGCAGACTCAGGTTTGCCCCTACAGCACATGTGCAAATTTTCGGTCTACAAAAGTAAAGCACTCGCCATAAACAGCGAGTGCTTTTCCCCCGTTTCCCGTTTCACTTCATGTCAAACTCTCTTTGATGTATTTAGATTAGCGAAAATAAGATATTGGATGCATCCCCCACACGTCTATCTTGTCGATTGATTTATGAATACCTGTTTGGGTAATCGCTTCCTAGCACGACTGGGTGAAGTTGACTTTGATGTTAAATCTCGTAGTTTGGTTGCGTATGGTTTCTCTGTCATTTAGATTATGATGATGGAGGAGAATAGCTGTTTGTCAAGCATTTGCAAGTGATCGCCGAGTTTCATTGCCCTGAACTGCTGTAAAGCTTATGCGGTCTATAATTAGGTTGCAAAGGCTATCACCTTCCAGTTAACCTAAATGTTTGCCGCTTATTGCAGTTTAGACCCAATCCAACTTTCAGGAAGTATAGTTCCATGCCTGATTTTGTTCCACAAACCATAGGTCAGCAATTTGGTCGCCGCTCGTGGGCAGAGCCATGGAAAATCAAAATGGTCGAGCCGATCGCAACGATCTCGCGCGAAGAGCGCGAGCAGGCGATGATTGCAGCCGGATTCAATACTTTCCTGTTAAAGTCTGCTGATGTGTACATTGACCTGCTGACCGATAGCGGCACGAGTGCAATGAGCGACCGGCAGTGGGCGGGCATGATGCTGGGCGATGAAGCCTACGCTGGCAGCCGAAACTTCTACAATCTTGAGAACGCCCTGCATACTTATTACGGCTATAAACACATCCTGCCCACTCATCAGGGACGCGGCGCGGAACACCTCCTCAGCCAGGCAGTTATAAAAAAGGGGCAATACGTCCCCGGCAACATGTACTTCACGACAACACGCTTGCACCAGGAACTCGCTGGTGGCATTTTCGTTGATGTGATTATTGACGAGGCTCACGATTCCGAAAGCCTGCACCCATTCAAGGGCGATATCGATTTGGGCAAGTTGGAATCGTTGATTGAGAGCAAAGGCGCGGAAAACATTGCCTACGTTAGTTTGGCTGGAACAGTGAACATGGCCGGGGGGCAACCCGTGAGCATGGGGAACGTCAAAGCCCTGCGCGCGCTGTGCGATCGTTACGGCATCAAACTCTTTCTCGACGCAACCCGCATGGCTGAGAACGCCTTTTTCATTCAGGAGCGCGAAGAGGGCTATGCAAATCGATCGATCGCACAAATTCTGAAAGAGTTCTGTAGCTTCACCGATGGCGCGTGGATGAGTGCGAAGAAAGACAACCTCGTGAATATCGGCGGCTGGCTGGCTGTGAACGATTGGACGCTGTTTGAGGAATTGCGAAATCTCGTGGTAGTTTACGAAGGACTCCACACCTACGGCGGTCTGGCTGGGCGAGACATGGAAGCTATGGCGATTGGCATTGCCGAGTCAGTGCAAGACGACCACATCCGCTCGCGCATTGGGCAGGTGCGCTATCTGGGCGGACTACTTACCGATTGGGGTATCCCGATTATTCAGCCGGTGGGCGGGCACGCCGTCTTCCTCGATGCCAAAGCCTTTTACTCGCATCTCCCGCAGATTCATTTCCCGGCTCAGACACTGGCTGCTGAGTTGTATCTCGACTCCGGCATCCGAGCAATGGAGCGCGGCATCGCCAGCGCCGGCCGCGACGCAAAGACTGGCGACCACAACTACCCCAAACTCGAACTTACTCGCCTCACGATCCCGCGACGGGTCTACACGCAAGCCCACATGGATGTGGTGGCTGAATCGGTGAAGGCCGTGTACGATGCCCGCGAAACGACGCGCGGTCTGAAGATGGTTTACGAGCCGAAGTATTTGCGGTTCTTCCAGGCAAGGTTTGAGCGACTGTGATATCGCACTGGGAATTTCCTGCGATACCGATTTAAAGTGTGTTTGCAAGTTCTAGTAGGCGATCGCCTCCATTGCGAAAAATCGGCCATCCATCTCCCACCGGTACGGCTTCAACTTGCTCCAGTGCAGCTAATCGTCGCACAGAAGCCACTGCCTCGTCGCGGTTTTGCAATTTCGCCTCGGGCAAGATCGTCAGGCTTCCTGCCTGGTGCGCTCTGACCAGATCCCCTGTAACTAGTGTTGTATCTTCTAGCAGGAATGCTAATTCTCCTGGAGTTTTGGAACCGTGCAGTGCGATCGCCTGCAACCCTGGCACCAAAATATCGCCGTCCGCGAGCCAGCGATCGCAGTGAATTTGAAAAGTCTCTTTTTCGGCAAGAGGATCAGCGAGCTGAGCGCTAGATCGCTGGGCAATTTCCTGACTGGCTCGGATATGGTCGGAGTTCGTAATTGCAATCCAGGCTACTCCTCCTAAAGATTGTAAATGTTCCCAATCGTATGGAAATAGGGGCATCGGATCGATTAAGATATTACCCGAGGGGCGAATCCAGACGATCCCATTAAAATCAATATTTCGTTCGGGATTGAAGGCAGACCAGCCATACAGATCGGGACGATGCAGCAACTTCATGAGATTTCGCATTAACTCTCTTTATCATACCGCGAAATGAATTTATGAAAGGGCGAACGGTGTAAGCATTTTTCTATGCGCTTGGACGCAAGCCGGTAAGTTCCTTCAATTTGAGATGAGAAGAAAACAACCGAGAATTCAAGTAATACGCCATGAATGCCACGAAGTATTCCTCTACGCTCTGAGAAGAGACAGATAGGGGTTTCAAATTACTAGGGGTTATCATATCTGGTGAAAGACGAGACAGTTAAACTCTATCAGGAATCATTAAGTCGATCGCTTCCCTTCGATTCTTACGATAAATATAGAAATCGCTATCTAAAGTCAAGACAGAACTGCCTCCAATTAATTCGCTCATCCTCACCAAACAGGCATCGGCAAAGGACATAGGAACGGATTGATAACGCTGCATTAACTCTCGAATGACTTTGACTTCATCATTGAACCGAAAATCAATTTGAACGGTTCCTCGCTCAATTAATGCCATGATTGCATCTTCACTCCCATAAACATCTTGTAAGACAAAACAGGATTCAGTGACGACTGCTTCACAAGTTAATAAAGGCTTGGCAATCTTTGCCCATTCTTGAATTGCCCAATTGTGGTAATTATCGCTCTTGTCGAGAACGGCGACTAAGATCCCCGTATCTAAAATTACTTTTCTGAGCATATTTAGACTAAATGCTTCTTTTTGAATTCCTTCTTTTTTAAGGATAAATTGCCTTTACCACTATCCAGACATCCCACTAAGTCTCCGGCTGATTCTAGGGCAGAAATCTCTTCTTTTTCTCCATCAATTTCTGTCCTATCTGCTTTAGATTGCAAGAAATTGATAAAGTCAACAACTTCTTGTTGTTGTTGTGGAGTAAGGGTTTGTAGTTTTTCTAAAACAATTTGCAGTGGGGGGGGAGTTGTGGATATCATGGCAATCGTTCTCCTGATAAGGTTTCCTAAATTAAATGGTATTTCTATCTATAAAACAATCCTTACTTGGGTTTATTATAACTATTAAACCATGTCCCGAAAACCCCGCAACCTCAAGCCCAATTACTGCGATCGCGTCACTGTTCGCTGTAATAACCGAGAATTCAAGCTAATGCAACCTGATTGCCGTGAGGTATTCTTATACGCCCTGAAACGAGCCAAAGAGAAGTTTAACTTCAAACTCTATGCTCTCTGCATCATGAGCAATCACGTCCACTACCTGCTCGAACCCTCAGCCCCAGAAGATTTACCCCGCATCATGCACTGGATTAATTGGTACACCGCCATGTGTTTCAACCGGATGCTCAACCGCACGGGGCATTTCTGGGAGAAACGCCACCACAGCAGCGGGTTTGATAGAACGGACTACAAAAGGGTATTGAACACCCTGCGGTACATCCATGCCAATCCGAAAACAGCAGGGATTTTTTTATGACTTTTCCAACTACGGAACCCACGACAGGCTGACTGACGATGGGTTAACTCAATGGCATCCTGCCTTTCTCTCCTTGGGTAAGTCCCTGAATGAATGCGCTGAGAATTATCGCAAGTTCTGCAAGAAGTACAAGCCCAAACCTAAGCCAGAAAGCCGTTACCACTGGGGGAGTACGCTGCTGCCCAAGGTTCTGAAAAACAAGGAAAGCAAGAAGCGATCTCCTGGACAGATAAGGCTTCCTTGGGATGAGTGGGAGGCGACAAACTCTGAGATTCGAGCTTGCTTCATACCCAGTGCGATTAAGTCTTACCGTTCCGAATATCGACTCTAGATAGCGCCCTCGTTCACGCTTGTAGGGTAAAACCTTCCCTTTACTATTGACTACGGTAATCGATGATTCTCCAGGTCCCCTCTCGTCCAGGTGCCCCTGCAACAGTAACCGCATCACCTCGATCCCATCTGTCTTGATCGTGGTTTCGAGTTCACTGTGCGTTAACTGGTGACTTCCTATCGACGACAGCTTCGTGACCAGTGCATCGAACGAGATTCGTGCTGGTTCATAAGGATTCTCAAGCTCAACGCAATGTGCTTCAATTTCCATAGGGGGCCTCTCCTGGCAAACATATGACTTTCCTTATCTCATATGTTCCTTGATGATCCCCTTTCTCCCACAATTTATCCTCGGAACTCTTTGTTGTTGCGTTGCTAGAAAGAGCCACACCCATCTCAGATATCCTTTTGCAAGGTGGAAAGCTTTCCTCGTATCACTACTTCTATATCACTACCCGAAATATTGCGGTTTTCATTGGAGTGAAGTACATCTTGGCATCTACAACGCTTGTACAGCATGGCTCCTGGCGTACCTCATTCGTCCCGAAACCGCTATATTAGGGATCAGGACAGTCGCCTGTGAAATTTCTTCCCCTTCCTAAATCAGAATCTGGTGATACTTCCTGCACTTTATTTTCAAACCCACCATATGCATTCATTTGAGCTTTATTAGCAACGTGGCAAAAACTATCACCGATATAAGTAGGAATACCGTCCCCATACATCCGAAAGACCTCTGGATAATTAGAGCGTTTAAAAAAGCCGTTAGGCCATACGCAATCACCAGTCTCTGTTCCATTGAGGTTTAAACTACCTACCTCCCGAACCATTCCAAATCCGCCAAAGGCCTTTATTTGGTCTTCATTCTGAACGTGGCAATAAAGGTCGGGTCTGTACACAAAATAAACTTCGGGACGGTTTTGCTGCTTATAAAATCCGCTCTGCCGGTCTTCTGAAGAAGGAGGAGTGGCAGCAGCAGTAGGGCTGGGTCTGGGTTGTGGTGATGGGCTGGGTAAGGTCGAAGCGATTGGTTGAGGTGGAAAGCGAAAGACAATATCTCCGCGATCGAGGTCAGCCTCACGAATTTTTCCGTACTGTGGAGACTGGCGGTTTTGGGTATATCCTGGCACCGTTTGTGGAAGATAAACCCCAAGCTCACTTCCTGTAACATATCCGTCTCCGTTGAAATCGGCAGCTCCTTCAATAGCTCTGATAAAAAGAGGAGTGAAAACACTCTTGGCAGGAACTTCTTCGCCAGCATCTCCAGCCGTTAGAAACTGGCGGACTGGTTTATCCGTGATAGTTCGTATGTA